>NZ_CP064955.1:1258534-1573168 GCF_011038645.2 Corynebacterium qintianiae
CCAGGCGATCACCCGCGCCATGGCTGACCAAGCCCGCACTATCCGTATCCCGGTGCACATGGTGGAGGTCATCAATAAGCTCGGCCGCATTCAGCGCGAGCTGCTGCAGGACCTCGGCCGCGAGCCGACGCCGCAGGAGCTGGCGAAGGAGATGGACATCACCGAGGAGAAGGTCCTCGAGATCCAGCAGTACGCGCGTGAGCCGATCTCGCTCGACCAGACGATTGGCGACGAGGGCGACAGCCAGCTCGGCGACTTCATTGAGGACTCCGAGGCCGTCGTCGCGGTTGACGCTGTCTCCTTCACCCTGCTCCAGGACCAGCTGCAGGACGTGCTGCATACCCTGTCCGAGCGCGAGGCTGGCGTGGTCAAGCTCCGCTTCGGGCTTACCGACGGCATGCCACGCACCCTCGACGAAATCGGCCAGGTCTATGGCGTGACCCGCGAGCGCATCCGCCAGATTGAGTCCAAGACCATGTCCAAGCTGCGACACCCGTCGCGCTCCCAGGTGCTGCGGGATTACCTGGACTAGAACACGGTTAACCCAGAAGAACGGCCGCCTCGTTGTGAGGCGGCCGTTTCTGTCTAACGGGGATACTACTGCGAAGAGCCCTGGGTGTTCAGCGGGGAGTCCGGGTCGTTCTCCATGAAGTCGGTGACGCACGCCTCGAACGCTTCGGGGTCGTTCTGCAGGTGTTCGCATTGCTCGACGAGCCCGCTGTTGACCATCTCATTGATCACGGTGCCAAGGAACGCCATGAGAGCGATGGCGAGCAGCAGTGCGATCGCACCCGTCACGATGCCTGCGATAGACATCCCCCGGCGATTGTTGCCGGGCGCCATAGCCTTGGCCTTTCGCAGCCCGAGTACGCCGAGAATAATGGCGGCGATGCCCGCCAGCGCCGCGACCGGTGCAAAGAAGATGGAGAACAGCGCGATGATGCCGACGATGAGGGCGGCGAGGGCCATGCCGTTCTGTTCCTGAACGGGGGCGCCGTAACCGGCGGCACCGGCCGGGCCGTAAGACGCGTAGTCGTTGCTGAACGCGCTGTCCGGGTTAGAGGTGCCATACCCGTTACCCAACGGGCTGTTGAAGTCGGGGCCGTACGTTCCGTTATCCCCGACACCGTGGTGGTTGCCGGCTTCCGGTTGAGGGTTGTACTCGGAGTAACCCTCCGGGTGGGAGAAACCGTTGGGATCTGAATTGTTCGGGTTCGTCATACCCTCACACGCTACCAGTCGCGCAGGTACGCGATCCGGTCTCGGAGCTGCTGGGCGTTGCACAGGGCGGTCGGGGGCCCACCGCATGCCTTGCGCACTTCGTTGTGGATGGATCCGTGCGGCCGGCCCGTGCGGCCCGCGAGCACGGAGACGCGCGCATTGAGCTCGCGGCGCAACTCCGGGATCTCGTCTGCGGCGACCTTCTGCGCAGAGGGCCGGGTTCCGCCAGGGGGCGCGGGCGCCTCGCCGAGGATCTCGGCTCGCTCGGCGGCCTTGCGCTCCGCTTCCTTGCGGGCCCGCTCCTGCGCCTCCCGCGCGTCGAGCTGCTCGCTTTGGCGTTTTTGCAGAAGAGTTCGCACCTGCTCGGCATCGAGAAGCCCGGGAAGGCCGAGGAAGTCCTGCTCCTCAGCGGAACCTGCGACCGTGGCGGTTCCATACGTGGAGCCGTCGAAAATTAGCGAGTCAAGCTCGGCGGACGCGCCGATGGACTCGTAACCTGCCATCTCGTCGGGCTCGTCTTGGGTGCGGTTCGCCTGCTGAAGCAACTCGTCGGACCAGCCGGACTCGCGGTGCGGTTTGCCCAGCACGTGGTCGCGAGAGACCTCCATTTCCTCGGCCAGGCGCAGTAGCACGGGCACCGAGGGCAGGAACACCGAGGCGGACTCGCCGGGCATGCGCGAGCGAACAAAACGGCCGATAGCCTGGGCGAAGAAAAGCGGGGTCGACGCGGAGGTGGCGTAGACTCCCACGGCGAGACGAGGGACGTCGACGCCCTCGGAGACCATGCGCACCGCCACCATCCACTCATCGGTGGAGGCGGAAAATTCGTCGATGCGCGCCGAGGACCCGGGCTCGTCCGACAGCACGACGGTAACCGGGGTCGAGCTGATGCCGCCCAGGATCTTGGCGTAGGCCCGGGCCGTCGTGGTGTCGGTCGCGATGACAAGGCCGCCGGCATCAGGCATGTTGGCGCGGATCTTGCGCAGGCGCGTGTGCGCGGCGCGCAGGACGGCGGCGATCCACTCCCCCTTCGGGTCCAGCGCCGTCTTCCAGGCGCGCGCGGTCTGCTCGGGGCTCAGCGGTTCGCCGAGGCGCGCGGTGTATTCCTCGCCGGCGGAATCTTTCCACTGCGCCTCACCGGAGTAGGCGAGGAAGACGACGGGGCGCACGACGCCGTCGGCAAGCGCGTGCGAGTAACCGTAGGTGTAGTCAGCCTGGCTGACGAGGTGGCCCTCGCCGTCCTCCTCGTAGCTGACGAACGGGATCGCGGAGTCGTCGGAACGAAACGGTGTGCCGGTCAGCGCAAGGCGGTGCTCGGCCGAATTGTAGGCCTCCCGCACGCCGTCACCCCAGCTCTTGGCGTCACCAGCGTGGTGGATCTCGTCCAGGATCACCAGAGTGCGCCGCGCCGAGGCCACCGCGTGGTGCTTGAACGGGTGCATTCCCACCTGGGCATAGGTGACCACGATGCCGTCGTAGGCCGGGTTGACGGCCGAGGAGTTGGTGAAGTTCGGGTCCAGCGACAACCCGAAACGCTTCGCGGCACCCGACCACTGGTGCTTCAGGTGCTCAGTGGGTACGACAACGACAATGCGCTCCACGTCGCGCGCCTCGTGAAGGGCGGCGGAGAGGGTCAGGGCGAATGTCGTCTTGCCCGCGCCCGGCGTCGCCACGGCGAGGAAGTCGCGCGGTTTAGTGGCCATAAAAGAATCAAAGGCCTCCTGCTGCCACGCGCGCAGCCGGGGCCCAGATGCCGGGACGGTCACTTCCTGCGCAGCCCCTTGTAAATGCGCTCGCAGTCAGCGCACACCGGGGAACCGGGCTTGGCCTGCTTCTTTACGGGAAACGTCTCCCCGCACAGTGCCACAACCATCTGACCGGAGATGGCGGAATTCACAATCTGGTCCTTCTTCACATAGTGGAAGAATTTGGGCGTTCCGTCGTCCGTGGTTGACGAGGTATCTTCCCTCAGATCCGGGCGCTCGAGAGTTTTAGTCGTCGTGTTCACAGCCCCCATCATGCCCCACTCCGGCGGAAAAATTAAGCTGCGCAGGCCGTGCCGGGCTACGCTGGGCGGCTATGACCCCGGCGGATAAACCCAGCGACCCCTACACGGTCGACGTCGAGCCGGAGGCCCCTTCCGCGAAGCGCCGCTTCCACCGCGGCCGGCGCAGGGCGGGCGAGCTGATTACCGACGCCCGCCGCACCCCCGAGCAGAACCTGCGCTCGCGCGAACGCAACTACATGGTTCTTCAAGCGCTGCGCATCCCGTTCATCCTGCTGTCCATGCTGTCCGCCTGGTACTGGGACAACTGGTGGCTCGCCTCGTTGCTGTTCGTCGTCTCCATCCCGCTTCCCTGGGTTGCGGTGATGGTCGGCAACGGTCAGGGTGAAAAGCGCGACCCGCGGCAAAAGAACGTGTACAAGCCCGCCGTTGCCCGCGCGGAGGCGCACGAGATGGAGCTTGACGCTAAGCGCCGCCACGCGCTGGATTCCCGCCAGCGGGACGCGTCACCGGGTGTGGCTATCATCGACCACGATGATGAGTGAGAAACACGAACCCCGACTTCCCGAGATCGCCGCCGAGCTCGCCGCGGCGCTGGCGCGTGCGTCGTTCACCGCCGACGGTGTGGCCGCCCACCTCGGCCCAGACGCCACCGAGGCCCTCTACCGCGGCGAGCCGGGGGTGGTGCGCCACGCGTGCGGGGATTCCTCCCGCCTGTCCGGCCTGATCCGCTTCTTCCTGCTGCGCGAGCCGGTGGGCGTCGATACGCTCGCGGATCTTCTGTCCCCCACCCTCGCCCTTTCGCTTATCGACGCCCACCTGGCCACCATCCTTCCCTCCGGTGAGGCGCAGGTCGCACTTGACATCCGCCCGCACGTCATCGCCGGTGAGAACCGGGTGATCATCTCCGACCTGGATGCCTCGATGTCCGAGCACGTCCCCGGCCGAGACCACGTCCTCGGCGTGGGCTCGGCGTCCCTGTCGCTGCTGTCGGCCACCCCGTGCTCGCCGGTGGAGACGGTGCTGGACCTGGGCACCGGCTCGGGCGTGCAGGCCGTCGCGCAGGCGGGGTGCGCCCTCGAGGTCGTCGCGACCGACGTGCACCCGCGCGCTCTCGATCTGGCGGGGGCGACGCTGGCGGCCAACGGGATCGGAAACGTCGAGCTGCGCGAAGGCTCCTGGTTCGAGCCGGTCAAGGGACAGCGGTTTGACCGTGTGGTGGCGAACCCACCGTTCGTGGTGGGCCTGCCGGAGGTGGGCCACGTCTACCGGGACTCGGGTTTGTGGCTGGATGACGCAAGCAAGCTCGTCGTCGGAACCGCTCCCGAGCATCTCACCCCTGGTGGCACCGCGCACATCCTCGCCTCCTGGATCCACTCGGTCGACGGGTCGTGGCAAAGCCGAGTTGCCTCGTGGTTGCCGCCGACGGGTGTGTCCGCGTGGGTAGTGCAGCGCGACGAAGTGGACCCGGGATTGTACGTGTCAACGTGGTTGCGAGACGAGTCGGTTGACCCACGCTCGCGCGAGGGCGTTGCCCGCACCACCCGCTGGCTGCGACACTTCTCGGAAGAGGGCGTTCAAGCGATCGGCTTCGGGTGGGTGTTCCTCCGTGACATCGGTGACGCCCCTTCCGAGGTCACCGCAGAGTCCGTCGCGCACCCCTTCACTGACCCGCTCGGCCCCGAGGTCGAGGAGTACTTCGCGCGCATGGAATGGCTGCGCGGCACCAGCCACAACGACGTGCTGGACGCGCGCTACCTCGTTCGCCCGGGTTTGGCTCTCGAGGAAGTCAGTGTCGCCGACGCGGAGAACGGCATGGGCTTCGCGCACCGCGTCACCCGCGTCACCCGCACCGACGGTCCGAGGTTCTCCCACGAGATCGACGAAACGCTGCGATCCGTCCTCGCCGGCCTCAACCCGCGGGGCTTAAGCCTCGGTGACGTGGTCGGCCTGTGGTCCGCGTCGCGCGGGTTTGATGCCGCTGCGGCGGACGAGCTTGCCCAGTCGGCGGCAGCCGCTGCGGTGGACCTAGTGCGCCACGGTCTGCTCATCCCCGCCGACATTGCGGATCTGACGGTGCTCTGATGAAAGCTGTCCTCACCCGTGTCTCCAGCGCCTCCGTCAGCGTCGACGGAGAAGTCGTCGGCGCGATCGATTGCGCCGTCACCGGCGGCGTGCTCGCCTTGGTCGGGATCGGGCGGGATGACGCAGACGACGCGTGGCAAACGATGGCGCGCAAGATTGCGGAGCTGCGCATCCTCGACGGCGAGCGCAGCGTCGCCGACACCGGGGCGCCCGTCCTGCTCGTCAGCCAGTTCACCCTCATGGGCCGTACCGCCAAGGGGCGCCGGCCGTCGTGGGCGGACGCGGCGGACGGCGCGAGTGCGGAACCGGTGATGCGCAAGATCGCAGCGGAGCTCCGGGGCCGAGGCATCCACGTCGAGGAGGGGCGCTTCGGCGCGATAATGCAGGTGACCAGCGTCAACGAGGGCCCCTTTACTCTGCTCGTCGAGACGTAGGTCACCCACCGGAGTAAAATCCCTCTCACCTGCGCAGAAATAGTTGTTGCGCCCGGGGGGGCACACCCGGGAACTAAATTGGCGCGCCGGGCGTTGAGCCCATAGACCCGAACCGTTCTAGGAGGCTAACCCACATGACTCAACCGGATCATGCTCCCGCCGCAGATCAGGAAGAAACTGTAGATCGCGGCAGTCGCCGGAACCAGACTAATGACAATCCGTCGGCGGACCTGGTCCGCGTGTACCTCAACGGCATCGGTAAGACCGCGCTGCTCGACGCCGCCGAAGAGGTGGAGCTGGCGCAGCGCATCGAGGTCGGTCTCTACGCCCAGTTCCTCTTGGACGATCCGGACACACAGCTCACTCGCGCCAAGAAGCGCGACCTGAAGATCCTGGCCAAGCAGGGCCGCCGCGCCCGCTCCCACCTGCTGGAGGCTAACCTGCGCCTGGTGGTCTCCCTTGCCAAGCGCTACACGGGGCGCGGAATGCCGCTGCTGGACCTGATCCAGGAGGGCAACCTCGGCCTGATCCGCGCGATGGAGAAATTCGACTACGCCAAGGGTTTCAAGTTCTCCACGTACGCGACGTGGTGGATTCGCCAGGCCATCACGCGCGGTATGGCGGACCAGTCGCGCACGATCCGCCTCCCAGTCCACCTCGTCGAGCAGGTGAACAAGCTCTCGCGCATCCGCCGCGAGATGTATCAGTCCCTCGGCCGCGAGCCCACGAACGACGAGCTCTCGGAGGAGTCCGGCATTGAGGAGTCCAAGATCGAGATGTTGCTGCGCCAGTCGCGCGACCCGGTGAGCCTGGACATGCCTGTCGGCGCGGATGAGGAAGCGCCGCTGGGTGACTTCATCGAGGACGCTGAGGCGGCCGATGCCGAGGATGCGGTGGTGTCCAGCTTGCGCCACGACGACATCCAGGACATCATCGGCGGCCTCGAGGAGCGCGAGCAAGATGTGATCCGCCTGCGCTACGGCCTGGACGACGGTGTCCCACGCACACTCGACCAGATCGGCCGCCAGTTCGGCCTCTCACGCGAGCGCGTGCGCCAGATTGAGCGCGAGGTCATGGCCAAGCTTCGTGTCGGCGAGCGGGCTGACCGCCTGCGCGACTACGCGATGTAGACCGTACAGTCCCCGAGTTCTGGCTGGGTTCCGCATTCCGGAGGGGCGTGCCCGCGCGTTTGTTAGGATATGACGGAGTGTGGCTAGGCGCGCGGCGGCGGTAACGCCGTGAGCGGCCGGCATGAGTGGGAATGAGGGATTGGCAAGCGTGCGTGACCTAGTTGATACCACCGAGATGTACCTCCGGACGGTGTACGAGCTCGAGGAAGAAGGCATCGTGCCGATGCGCGCCCGCATCGTCGAACGCCTCGATCAGTCTGGCCCCACCGTGTCGCAGACGGTTGCACGCATGGAACGCGACGGACTCATTGTTGTCGAGGCGGACCGCTCCCTCTCCTTGACTGAAATCGGCCGCGAGCGCGCGACCGCTGTGATGCGCAAGCACCGCTTGGCCGAAAGACTGTTGACCGACGTTCTCCAGCTGGATCTCTCCCGCGTGCACGAAGAGGCGTGCCGCTGGGAGCACGTGATGAGCGAAGAGGTGGAGAAGCGTGTCGTCGCCGTCCTAGATAACCCCTACCGCTCCCCGTTCGGCAACCCGATCCCCGCGCTCGCTGAGCTGGGAGTGCAGGAGGACGCGGAGCTGGAGCACGGCACCCGCGCCAGCGACCTCGACCTGAGCTCGCCCGTTGAGGCTACCGTGGTGCAAATCAGCGAGATCTTGCAGCTCGACCTCCCGCAGTTTCGCGCGCTGCATACCGCAGGCATCCGCATCGGGGACGGAGTCACGTTGAGCCGTGGCGGTGACGGCGCCATCATCCTTTCGCCTCAGTCCGGTGAGGACGTTGTCCTTCGCGAGGATGTGGCGCACGCGTTCCGCGTCAACCCGGCGCCCCGCGACGAGCAATAGGAGAAGCACTGTGAAATTGGTAGTCACCGGTGGTGCCGGTTATGTGGGAAGCGTGTGCGCGGCGGTGCTTCTGGAGGCTGGCCACGAGGTCACCGTCATCGACGATTTCTCCACCGGCAACCGGGATGCGGTGCCGGCGGGCGCGACGCTGGTGGAAGGCTCCCTCGCCGACGTCATCGATGAGACTCTCGCCGGCGGCGATTTCGACGGCGTCCTGCATTTTGCCGCCCGCTCGCTCGTGGGCGAATCCATGGTCGTGCCGCACGAGTACTGGCGCGACAACATGGTGACCTCGCTCAAGCTTCTCGACGCGATGCGGACGCACCAGGTGGCGCAGCTCGTGTTCTCCTCTACCGCCGCCACCTACGGGGAGCCAGAGACGGTGCCGATCACCGAGGACATGCCCACACGTCCGACAAACCCGTACGGCGCGACGAAACTTTCCATTGACTACGCCATCACTTCCTACTGCCAGGCGTACGGGATGGGCGCGACCAGCCTGCGTTACTTCAATGTGGCCGGCGCCCACGATGCGATCGGTGAGAACCACAAGACCGAGACCCACCTCATCCCGCTGGTTCTCCAGGTCGCACTCGGGCACCGCGAGAAGATCATGATCTTCGGCGACGACTGGCCCACCAGCGACGGCACCTGTGTACGCGACTACATCCACATCCGAGACTTGGCGGACGCGCACGTGCTCGCACTAGAGACCAACGAGCCGGGCACGCACCGGATCTACAACCTGGGCTCCGGCGACGGTTATTCTGTGCGCGAGGTCATCGAGATGTGCAGAGAGGTCACCGGCCACCCGATCCCGGCCGAGGTCGCTCCCCGGCGCGCCGGCGACCCCGCCGTCCTTATCGCGTCGTCGGCCAAGATCCAGCGCGAGCTCGGTTGGAACCCGACGCGCACACACCTGCGGCGGATTGTGGAGGACGCCTGGGCATACACCTCTGAACTTGGCGAGCGTTCGCACGCCACCCGCGCGAGCCGGTAGCGATTGCCACCTTTAGGGCGCCGAAGCCGTCTCAATAGCCGCCCAGGACAGGGCGCACCCGGCCATTGCGTTCTCCGCCATCTGTTCCTGCAGCCCGTTGTGCAGCATCGTGAGCATCATTGCCGACAAGCTGTGGCCTGGCACCTCCTCCTGTGCACAGGTCAGTGCCACTACGGCCCACGAGCTCAGCTGGCGGGCAGTGGCAATGGTCGACCACAGGGCCAGCGCGTTTGCGCGGATGTCGCCGGGATAGGCCTTGGCAACCCACAGCAGTGCCGTCGCAGCGCGTAGCGGTGACGCCAGCGCATCGATCACCAGGATGTCCCTGCAGCGCTTATGGGACAGCATCGCGGCCAGCTCGACGGCGTCACCGGGGTTGCCGAAGACAGTTCGGTGCGGGTCGAGGTCAACCGGTTGCACCAGTGGCCGCTCCTCCGCCTCGTGCAGGATCATGCAACCCTCGGCCAAGATCTCCCTAACCTCCTCGTCCTTGGCGTCGCACAGCTTGGCCAGCTCGAGCCCGCGCTCGGTCGCGCGCTCTGGGTCGCAGTCCGGGTGCCGACGGGCCTTAGGGCCCCACGGTTCGAAGAAGCGGAAGGTGTCGGCGCGGTCCAGCTCGGGGAGGCCGCCGTTGTGCAGCAGGGGTTTCATCGACGGCGAGGACACGACGCTGGACACGGTGCCGGAGACCCAGTCGCGGCCCATGCCGTTTGCGGCAAGCTGCGCGGGGCTCGGTCCGAACACGATGGTGTACGGGGTGCCTTCGGCGATTTCGGAAACGTGCCAGCAGGCGTCGATAAGCGCGGTGCCCTCGTCGTCGGCGAACTGGAAAAGCAGCTCCTTCGTGTCCTCGACGAGTTTCGAGTTGGGGATGCGGCTGACGACGATGGCGTAGAAGGCGAAGCAGTCACCGCCGGGGGTGTCGGTGAGTACGGGGAGGATGTGGCGGGTGTGGGAGAGATCCGCGCGCATGACGGGGCCGAGCCTGGTAGTGCTGGTACCGTCGTCCGCCGAGTAGAGCCCGAGCACGACGGTGGATTCCTGGGGGTAGAACCCAAAGATTCCCGGCAGCGCCGCAATGATGTCTGATGGTCCGTTCAATGAGTCTGGTGTATGTGCCATGTACATGTTTGACGGGCGCGGGCCGGTCCCGGTTCCGCGCCATCCGCTTCGTAGCCGGGTTTCTGTGGATAAGCCGCGTTTATCCACAGAACACTGCGGGGGTCGTGGCATCGAGTACCCGCGTAGGGCAGAATGGAATGCTCGATGCGGGAATGTTTCCGCGCCCGGCTTTGTTGTTCGAAGCAATGATTAGATGGGTGAGAACAGCCCAGGGATGCAAAGGAGCGCAGATGGCGGACCAAGATCGTCACATGTATGAACTGGAGTACCCCGCCCCCGCCGTGGGGGACGGTCCTGCAGGGCCGACCCTCATTATTGCCATGCAGGGATACGCCGACGCCGGGCACGCGGTCGAAGGGGCGGCGGAACACCTCAAGGCCGCGCTCGAGTCGCGCACGGTAGCCACCTTCAGCAACGACGAGCTGATTGATTACCGCTCGCGCCGCCCCGTGGTCACTATGGCGCACAGCGAGATCACCAACATGGAAGATCTGCAGCTGGACATGCGTGTCTTGCGCGACACGGAGGGCCGATCCTTCCTGATGTTGTCCGGACCCGAGCCCGATTTGCGCTGGGAGGCGTTCAGCGAGGCCGTTGCGGACTTGGCCGACCGCTTCGACGTTGACCAAACTATCTGTCTCTACGCCGCGCCCATGGGCGCGCCGCACACCCGCCCCCTGGTGGTCTCCGCGCACGGCAATGACCGGGACATGGTGGGAACCATGTTCACCTTCGACGGGATGGTCACGGTGCCGGGTTCGGCCGCGATCATGATTGAACGCGAGCTGCACAAGCGCGGCCGCAAGGTCGCCGGCTACACCGCGCACGTGCCCCACTACGTGTCGGCCTCGCCGTACCCGAGCGCTACGTACCAGTTGCTGCAGTCGGTCTCCGATGCTTCCCAGTTGCAGTTCCCGCTGCGCTCCCTGGAGCGCGACATCCAGCGCGTCTCGCACCAGCTGTCGGAGCAGACAGTGTCTTCGCAGGAGATTTCCCAGGTCGTGGCCGCGCTCGAACAGCACTACGACTCGGAGATGCAGGAATACCGCGACCGGCACCCGAACGCGATGATGCCGGGTGAGTCCCAGATGCCCTCCGGCGAGGAGATCGGCGAGGCATTCGAGAACTTCCTGTCGGCTATCGGCGACCGCGACAACGACCACTTCGGCGAGCGTGCCCTTCCCTTCGGGGAGGACGTGGACAGTCGGCTGGCGGGCCACTACACCACCGATCTCTCCGACGCCTCAGACCTGGACGCGGATAAGCCGGACGCGGATGAGCCGGACCTGGACCCCGACGACGACCAGTAGGGCCTCGCATCGGCCCGGTCATGTCGCACCCGTGGGCTACGGTAGAGACCGTGACTCTCGCCGACATGCTCCCCGACCTCGCCGACGTCCCTGAATCGCTTTTCGACGAGGTGGTGTGGGACGCCTTCACCGCGTGGACCCGCGAGCGCGGAATCACCCTTTACCCCGCGCAGGAAGAGGCGTCTCTGGCGCTTTTGACCGGTGACAACGTCATCCTGGCCACTCCCACAGGCTCAGGGAAGTCGATGGTGGCCAACGCCGCGCACTTCATTGCCATGGCGCGCGGCCAGCGCACCTTCTACACGGCGCCGATCAAGGCGCTGGTGAGCGAAAAGTTCTTCGCCCTGTGCGAGATCTTCGGCGCGGAGAACGTGGGTATGATGACGGGTGACGCCACCGTCAACGGAAATGCCCCGATCATCGCGGCCACCGCGGAGATCGTGGCCAACATTGCCCTGCGCGAGGGCAAGAACGCGTCGATCGACCAAGTGGTGATGGACGAGTTCCATTACTACTCCGAGCCCGACCGCGGCTGGGCGTGGCAGGTTCCGCTGCTTGAACTGCCCAAAGCCCAGTTCCTGCTCATGTCCGCCACCCTGGGTGACACGAAATGGCTCGAGGACGACCTCACGGCGCGCACGGGGCGCACCACCACCTACGTCGGTGGGTCGCAGCGCCCGGTGCCGCTGGACTTCCACTACGTGTTCACTCCTGTGCACGAGACGCTCGAGGAGCTTATCGACGGTGGCAAGGCCCCCATCTACGTCGTCCACTTTTCCCAGCGCGAGGCCACGGAGAGAGCCCAGGCGCTCACGAGCATGAGCCTCGTCACCGCAGAGGAGAAGAAGCGCATTGCCGAGGAAATCGGGGACTTCCGCTTCACCACCACATTCGGCAAAACACTGTCCGGCCTTGTACGCCGCGGTATCGGTGTGCATCACGCGGGCATGCTGCCGAAGTACCGGAGGCTCGTGGAGAAGCTCTCGCAGACGGGCTTGCTGAAAATCATCTGCGGCACCGACACCCTCGGCGTGGGCATCAACGTGCCCATCCGCACCGTGTTGATGACGGGCCTGGCCAAGTACGACGGAACACGGCAGCGCATCGTGAAGTCCCGCGAGTTCCACCAGATTGCCGGCCGGGCGGGCCGCGCCGGGTACGACACCGAGGGCACCGTCGTGGTGGAGGCCCCGGAGCACGAGATCGAAAACGTCAAGCTGCGCCGCAAGGCGGGCGATGACCCGAAGAAACTGAAAAAGATCCGCAAGAAGTCGGCCCGCGACGGGGAGGTGTCGTGGTCCGAGAAGACGTTTGAGCGTCTCACCACCGCGGAGCCCGAGGAGCTGACGAGCCAGTTCCGGGTGTCCAACTCCATGCTGCTCAACGTCGTAGCCCGCCCAGGTGACGGCTATGAGCACGTGAAGGGGTTGCTGCGGGGCAACCACGACAGCCGGGCGAAGCAGAACCGGGACATCCTCACCGCCGTCGAGCTCTTCCGCGGGCTCATCACCGCTGGTGTGGTCGAGCGCACCCCGGACTCGCCGGCGATGCGCCCGTACACGCTTACGCGGGAGTTGGACCGGGACTTCGCCCTCAACCAACCGCTCTCCCCTTTCGCTCTGGCGTTTCTGTCTGTCCTTGACCCGGAATCCGAGACGTACACCCTCGACGTCATCTCCACCTTCGAGGCGATTTTGGATGACCCCCGCCAGCTGCTTCAGGCCCAGCAGTCCGCCGCCCGCGGTGAGGAGATCGCAGCGCTGAAAGCTGACGGGGTGGACTACACCGAGCGGATGGCGCTGATCGAGGACGTGACGTACCCCAAGCCGCTCGAGCCGGAACTGGAGGAGGCACTCGACACGTTCACCCAGGGCAACCCTTGGGCAAAGGAGTTCGAGCTCTCCCCGAAGTCGGTCGTGCGAGACATGATCGAGCATGCGATGACGTTTTCCGACCTCATCGCCACCTACGGCCTCGCCCGCTCCGAGGGCGTGATCCTGCGCTATCTCACGGACGCGTGGCGCACCCTGTCGCACTCCATCCCCGAGGCCTACCTTAGCGAGGAGCTCGCGGACATCATCGCGTGGCTGGGAGAGCTCGTCCGGCAGGTTGACTCCTCGCTTATCGACGAATGGGCCCACATGGCCGACGAGAACTTACCAATTACCCAGGAGGCGTTGGAGCGGGAGCTCGCGTTTGGTATCGAGGACCCGTCGGCGCTGACCGCGAACCGGCGCGCATTCCGTGTCATGGTGCGCAACTACTTCTTCCGCCTCGTCGAGCTTTTCGCTCTGGAGAAAGAGGACCAGCTGGAGGACATGGTGTCCTACCTTGATACGGATGATTACCCTGGGCGCGCCCCCGACTGGCCCGCGGAAATGGATCAGTACTTCGAGGAGTACGACGACCTCATCATCGACGCCGATGCGCGCGGACCCGAATACTTCCGGCTCACCGGAGAAGGTGGCCGGGAGTGGAGTGTGGTCCAGATTTTCAAGGACCCCGAGGGCGACAACGCTTTCCAGCTGCACGGTGTGGTCGACCTGGATGCTTCTGATGCGGCCGGGGAGGTTCGCCTCAGCCGCCTCGAGTTGAAAAAAGTTTAGTCTAACTAACAAATCCCCTTATGGGCGTACAGTACTGTCATAGGCATGAGCAATAAGGAGTACCGGCCGACGCTAGCGCAACTGCGCACCTTCGTCACCATCGCCGAAAACAAGCACTTCGGCACGGCCGCGAGCAAGCTCAACATCTCCCAGCCGTCGCTCTCCCAGGCGCTCGTAGCGCTGGAGACTGGCCTGGGGATTCAGCTCATCGAGCGCTCAACGCGCAAGGTGATAGTCACCCCCACCGGTGAGGAGCTTCTGCCGTTGGCGCGCGCCACGCTCGAGGCGGCCGAGGCCTTCGTCTCCCGCTCCCGCGGCGCCCTCGGGATACTGTCCGGGACACTGACCCTGGGTATTATCCCGACGCTCACCCCGTATATCCTGCCCGAGTTTCTCGAGAACGTCGGCGAGAACTACCCCAACCTCAAGCCGCTCATCGTCGAAGAGCAGACCGGGGCTCTGGTGGAGCAGCTTCGCGACGGCTCCATCGACGTAGCCGTCCTCGCGCTGCCCACCGGCTACCCCGGCATGCGCGAGACGGAGTTGTTCCGCGAGAAGTTCGTCATCGTCACTCCCGAGGGCCACCCTTTCGCGGGCCGCCACGATCTCACCCTTGATGCGCTGGGAGATCTGGAGCTCCTTTTGCTCGATGACGGCCATTGCCTCCGCGACCAGATCGTCGACTTGTGCCGGATCGCGCACGCCGGGCACCCCGGCAACGGGGAGTACTCCACCCGCGCCTCCTCGCTCACCACGATCATGCAGCTGGTCGTCGCCGGCCACGGTTCGACCCTGGTGCCGGAATCGGCGGTGGCCACAGAGTGTGTGCGGCCCGGCCTGGGTTTGGCGTCCTTCGACGCAAACGTCACCGCGGAGCGCACAATCGGTCTGGTCAGCCGACCGTCGTCAGCACGCGCCGCGGAGCACCACGCGCTGGGAGAGTTGATCACCCGGGCGCACGCGCGGGCCGTCGAAAAGGGAAAGCGCATGCTGGGCGGCTAGACTCGTTCGGCAGATATGAACGCTTCTTCGCACCCCTCCCGCGCCCAGCTATTTCAGCGGCTCGACGCCGTCCCGCTGTCCGACGTCCGACGCTTCACGCGTCGCCTGGACAAGGCCCGCGCCCCTGAGTCGCTGGCCGCGATCGCGGCGGACATCGACGCCGCAGCAGCCGCCGTCGAGACCCGCGCGGCCGGTATCCCCGACATCTCCTACCCGGAGCAGCTGCCGGTTTCCGCGCGCCGCGAGGACATCATGGGCCTCGTTCGCGATCACCAGGTCGTGGTCATCGCGGGTGAGACTGGTTCGGGCAAGACCACCCAGATTCCGAAGATGCTGCTCGAGCTGGGCCGGGGTCGGCGCGGGCTGATTGGCCACACGCAGCCGCGCCGCCTCGCGGCCCGCACCGTCGCGGAGCGCATCGCCGACGAGCTCGGCCAGAGCATCGGGGACTCTGTGGGTTACGCGATTCGTTTCGATGACCGCGTGTCCCCCACCACCGCCGTCAAGCTCATGACGGACGGCATCCTGCTCGCCGAGATGCAGCGCGACCGATTCTTGAACGCCTACGACACGATCATCATCGACGAGGCCCACGAACGCTCGCTCAACATCGATTTTCTTCTCGGTTACCTCAAACGACTGCTGCCGAAGCGGCCGGACCTGAAGGTGATTATCACCTCGGCCACGATCGACCCGGAGCGCTTCGCCGGGCACTTCGCCGACGCTGAGGGCAAACCGGCCCCGATCATCGAGGTCTCCGGGCGCACCTACCCGGTGGAGATCCGGTACCGCCCGCTGGTGGAGAACGCCAACGGCAAGGACGTGGACATCGACATGATCGACGGCGTTGTCTTGGCCGTCGAGGAGCTGATGAAGGAGGGAAACGGCGACATTCTGTGCTTTCTCGCTTCGGAGCGCGACATCCGCGACTGCATGGAGGCGATTGAGAAGAAGCGCTGGCGTGGTGTGGAAGTCACTCCCCTGTTTGGTCGTCTCTCCAACGCGGAGCAGCACCGGGTGTTCTCCCCCCACACGGGCCGACGTATCGTACTGTCCACCAACATCGCTGAGACGTCGCTCACGGTGCCCGGCATCCACTACGTGGTGGACACGGGCCTGGCGCGCATCTCCCGATACTCCACCCGCACAAAGGTGCAACGCCTGCCCATCGAGGAGATCTCCCAGGCTTCCGCCAACCAGCGCTCCGGCCGCTCGGGCCGCGTCGCTGACGGCATCGCAATCCGCCTCTACTCGGAGGAGAACTTCAACGCGCGGCCGGAGTTCACCGACCCGGAGATTCTGCGCACGAACCTCGCCAGCGTCATTCTGCAGATGATCTCGCTGCGGCTCGGCGACATCAGCGAGTTCCCCTTCCTCCAACCACCGGACCCGAAGTCCATCCGAGACGGTCTGTTGGTGCTGCACGAGCTCGGGGCCATCTCGGACAAGGAGCGCGACGGGGCACCGGTGCTCACCGGCATCGGCCGCGACATCAGCCGTATCCCGGTCGACCCGAAGATGGCGCGCATGCTCGTCGAAGCCAACCGGTTCGGCGTGCTCGACGACGTCACGGTCATCGTCTCCTACATGACCATCCAGGACGTGCGCGAGCGCCCGCTCGAGTTCCAGGCTCAGGCCGACCAGGCCCACGCCCGCTTCAAGGACTCCGCCTCCGACTTCGCCTCCGCGCTGAAGCTGTGGGATTACATCAACGAGTCCCGTGACGAGCTGACTGGCAACGCCTTCCGCAAGCGGATGAAGCGCGAGTACCTGCACTACATGCGCATCCGCGAGTGGTACGACCTGGTGCGTCAGCTCCGCGACGTCGAGAAGCAGCTGGGTTGGTCGCGCGCCGAGAATGTGGCGGGCGAGCGCGACTCGGACGCGATCCACAAGTCGCTGCTGACGGGCCTGCTGTCCAACATCGGCGTACGCGACGGCAACTCGAAAGAGTTCCAGGGCACGCGCGGCACCCGATTTCTTGTGTTCCCCGGCTCCTTGCTGTCGAAGAAGCCGCCAGAGTTCCTCATGGCCGCCGAGCTGGTGGAGACGTCCCGGTTGTGGGCGCGCGACGTCGCCAAGATCCAGCCCGAGTGGGTGGAGAAGGCAGCGGGTGAACTGCTGAAACACAGCTATTCTGAGCCGGTGTGGTCACGCAAGCGCTCGGCTGCGATGGTGCACCAAACGTCGCTGCTGTACGGTCTGCCGATTGTGCGCGACCGCCTCGTGCCCTACCACCGCGTCGACGCGGACGGGGCGCGCAACATGTTCATCCGCCACGCCCTCATCGGCGGCGATTGGAACCGCCACCACAAGTTCATCGAGCACAACGAGGCTTTGCTCGCCGACGCCGCTACCGTAGAAGACAAGGTCCGCCGCCGCGGCCTCGTCGTGGATGAGGACACGCTGTTCGACTTCTACGATTCCCGTCTGCCCGCAGACGTGACCACCGCGCGCCACTTCGACTCGTGGTGGAAGAAGAAGCGCCACGAAGACGCGTCTTTCCTCGACTTCGACCCGGACGAACTTGTCAGTGACACCGTCGATGCCTCCGACGCCTCCTTCCCCGCCGTGTGGCGCCAGGGTTCCATCGACTACGCGCTGCGCTACACGTTCGAGCCCGGCGACCCGTTCGACGGCGTCACCGTCGAGGTTCCCGTCCCGCTGTTGGCGGGTTTCTCAGCGGAGGGCTTCGACTGGCTCGTGCCAGGGTTGCGCCTTGAGCTGGTTACCGAGCTGATTCGGACTCTGCCGAAAGCTTTGCGACGCTCCGTCGTCCCAGCGCCAGACTTCGCAGCCATGGCACTGCCCAAGCTCGCACCATTCGCCGCGCCCTTGTCCGATGAACTCGCGGCCGCGCTGCGCTCCGTCGGCGGCGCCGGCATCAACGCGTCCGACTTCCGCCCGTCGGCGCTGCCCGACCACCTCAAGGTGACGTTCGCCGCGATCGATAAGCGCGGTGGCGTCCTTGACCACGACAAAGACCTGGCGGAACTCAAGCGACGCCAGGCCGGGAAGATACGCTCGTCGGTGTCCAAAGCGGGGCGCACCACGGAGACGGCGGCCGCGAAGAAGTGGACGGCGGACACTCTGGGGACCGTGCCGGAGACGGTGGCTGCGAAGATCGAGGGCAACGAGGTCGACACCTACCCCGCGCTCGAAGCTACGCCCGATGGCGTCAAAGTCACCGTCCACCCGACGAAGGCGGCGGCGGACGCGTCGATGGTGACGGCAACGCTGACGCTGCTCCTGCGGGAGATCACCGTCAATCAGGGCCAGATGACGAAGGGCTTGCCGTTGCGTCACAAGGTCGCAGTGGACCATTATCCCCACGGAGGCGCGGCCGGTCTCGTCGAGGACGCTCGCGTTGCCACCATCCGCGATCTTATGTTCGCGGCCGGCGGGCCGGTGCGATCACCGGAGGAGTTCGACGCGCTGGTGAAGGAAGTCAAGCCGAAGGTCCCCTCAGCTGTGCGACAGAAAGTGGTCGCCCTCGCCCCGGCGCTGGTGGAATACGCGAACATATCTCAGGAGCTGGAGAAGTGGAGTGGGCCTGCGATCGATGACATGCGCGGGCAGCTGAGATTCTTTTTGCCGCCCCACGCGGTCACTATCCACGGGATGGAGCACCTGCAGCACGTTCCCCGCTACATCGCCGCCATGCGTATCCGCCTCGACGACATGACCTTAGACCCCGACCGCGACGCCGACCGTCAAGACGCTGTCGCGTCCACCCACGCCTATCTGGACACTAAGTTGCGGTCGCTTCCCCCGGGGCGCGAGAAGACGCGGGCGGTCAAGGACATACTGTGGCGGATTCAAGAGTTGCGGGTCAGTCTGTTCGCACAGCGTCTAGGCACGCCCAAGCCCGTGAGTCAGCGGCGGGTGGAGAAAATGATCGACACCCTCGCGTAGTGCTCGTCAACGCGAAGCCGTGGGCCGGCACTAGAAGGCGTCGCGGTCTCGGCGACGCATGAGGCGGATCTCGGATTCGAAGTCGTCGGCAGATTCGAAAGATTTGTACACGGAGGCGAAACGCAGGTACGCCACCTCATCGAGCGCCCGCAACGGCTCGAGGACGGCCAGCCCGACGTCGTTCGCATTAACCTGAGAACTCCCCTGGCCACGCACCGTTTCCTCCACTTGTTGAGCGAGGCGTTTGAGCGCATCATCCGAAACATCCCGGCCTTGGCACGCGCGGCGCACGCCACTGATCAGTTTGTCCCGGTCGAAGGGCTCGCTCACCCCGTTGCGCTTAACCACCATGAGAATAGCCTTCTCCACGGTAGTGAACCGGCCGCCGCAATCCGAACACTCGCGTCGGCGGCGGATAGCGGATCCCGCATCAATCACGCGGGAATCGAGCACCCGCGACTGTTCGTGATGGCAAAACGGGCAGTGCATGGCTAAAATCCTACTCCCGCTCACCCTCAACCAGCCTAACGAGCGTGAGCGGTTACATTCTCCACCGTAGAAACTTCGGGGTGTATTGCAGCATCACCGGAGAACGCACCGCCGGCGGCCGAACCGAGGATGAGTGCCAGTCCGAGTGCCGCACCCATAAAAACGTTTGCACGGTTTTCGTGGCGAGTTTCGAACGCTTCCTCCCGCGTGGGGCGTAGCCCTATTTCACCGAGCGGACGGCGCTCACGATTTCGAGAGCCCGGTTCCAGCGTTCGAACATGGACCGCCTTTCGCGCGGCGGGTGCCGATGCCGGAAGGTCCCACATGTCGGCCGGAAGAGTGCGCAGTAAGGCCGGCCCCTCGGACGTCGGTGCTGTATAAACGCGTTCAAGCTGAATGGTCATTGTCGTCTCCTTTGTTGTCTGCCCTTATTGTACGAGCGGGTCGGACACCGTCGAACACTTAACCGTTCACATGTTCGATTCCGCCTCTGTGTTCGATTTATAGCACCGGCAAAGCTCGTTGTCCAGAGGAGCGACGAAAATGTCGAACAAACTTGCCACTTCTGGTAGTTTTGCAGGCGCAGCATGAAACACGCCGTCAACGGCAACACGAGGAGCACCGATGCCACGCAAGAAAGACAATCCGAACAATCTCGATATGAGTGTCCTGTCCGACAGACAGCGGCGCATCCTGGAGGTCATTCAGGACGCAGTGGTCCTGCGGGGTTACCCGCCAAGCATCCGGGAGATCGGTGACGCCGCCGGCTTGCAGTCCACGTCCTCCGTCGCTTACCAGCTCAAGGAGCTGGAGAAGAAGGGCTTCTTGCGCCGCGATCCGAACAAGCCGCGCGCTGTGGATCTCCGCCACCTCCCCGACTCCGCCGCGCCGTCGCGGAAGGTGAAGCCGAAGTCGGAGCCAACCCCGGAGGAGGCCTCCCAGCCACGCTTCGTCCCGGTCGTGGGACAAATTGCCGCGGGCTCGCCAATCCTCGCCGAGGAGAACATCGACAACTACTTCCCCCTGCCGCAGGAGCTGCTCGGCGAGGGCGAGCTCTACATGCTGCAGGTTGTGGGTGAGTCCATGCGCGACGCCGGCATCCTCGACGGCGACTGGGTTGTGGTGCGCTCCCAGCCGGTTGCGGAGGAGGGCGAGTTTGTCGCCGCGCTTTTGGACGGCGAAGCGACTGTCAAGGAGTTCCACAAGGACTCCACCGGCGTCTGGCTGCTCCCCCATAATGACGCTTTCTCCCCGATAAAGGGGGACGAGGCTGAGATCATGGGCCGCGTAGTTTCCGTTTTCCGCACCCTGTAGCGCCCTGCTACGCCCGTTCGCTAACCCCGGTCGGGGGCGAGCGGGCGCAATCTCACTTAACCGGGCATGTTTCTTTTGGAACAATGGCATGCGGTTCCTCCCGCCCCCTGCCCCCTTCAAGGACTGCCTGAGTATGTACGCAGAAGAACGCAGACGCCAGATCGCGTCGTTGACCGCGGTCGAGGGCCGCGTCAACGTTACCGAGCTGGCTGAGAAGTTCGACGTGACCGCCGAGACAGTCCGGCGCGATCTTGCCGTGCTCAATCGCGAGGGAGTGGTGCACCGGGTGCACGGCGGCGCCGTGGCCAGCCAGTCGTATCTCACCACCGAGTTCCCGCTCGACGCCCGATCCCGTTCCGCGTCCGCCGCAAAGTCCACTATTGCGCGGGCTGCCCTGAAATACCTCCCCGGTCAGTCCGAGGGCGGGATCTTCCTCGACTCCGGCACGTCCATCAACGCGTTTTCCAGCCTGCTGGCCTCGGACCCGCGGGCGCGTTCGTGGCCGATCGTAACTAACTCTCTGCCTATCGCCCTGGAGCTTTCGACCTCGGGCCTGCCTCACGTTCAGCTTCTGGGCGGGTCGGTCCGCGCAATCACCCAAGCAGTTGTCGGTGCCACCGCGCTGCGCTCCCTCGCGCTCATGCGCGCCGACGTCGCCTTCATCGGCACCAACGCGCTGAGTGTCGACCACGGCCTGTCCACCGCCGACGCCCAAGAGGCAGCGATTAAATCGGCGATGGTCACCAACGCCCGCACCGTCGTCGTGCTGTGCGACTCCACGAAGCTGGGCAACGATTACCTCGTCAGCTTCGCATCACTTGACGAGGTCGATGTCGTCATCACAGACTCAGCGGCACCGTCGTCCTTCGTCACCGAGCTCACTGAGCTCGGCATCGAGGTTGTCACCGCGGAGCCCTAGAAGCGCAAAAAACGCGCACGCTATTGCCCACCCGGGCACAATCGGACATAATTGGGGGTAGCCCGACCATGAGGAGCCCGCACCGTGATCATCACATTCACCCCCAATCCCAGCATCGATGCCACACTCGAGCTGGACTCGTTTGAGAAGGGCGGGGTCAACCGCACGATCAGTGCCCGCCGGGAAGCCGGGGGCAAGGGAATCAACGTGTCCCACGCCTGCGCAAACGCCGCACACGACACTCTCGCGATCGCGCCGTGCGGCCCCACGGACCCGTTCTCCCTGCTCTGCCGCAACGCGGGGATCCCGCTGCGCGCCGTCTCCATCGAAGGCGCTATCCGCACCAACACCACGCTGACTGAACACGACGGTGAGACAACCAAAGTCAACGAGACCGGCCCAATGCTCAGCGATGACGACGTCGAGCGCATTACCGACGTGCTCGTCGCCACGGTGGCCGAGTCGCGCACCGACGCCGTAGTCATGGCCGGCTCGCTACCCCCCAGTGCGCCTGCGGAGTGGTACGCCATCCTTGCCGCCCGGCTTCGCAAAGCGTGTCCCGGAGCGGTAATCGCGGTGGACACCTCTGACGAGCCGCTCATCTCTCTGGGCAAGCACCTGACCACCGCCGCGCCCGACGTAATCAAACCCAACGCGTTCGAACTCGCCCAGCTCACCGGCGCCGACGGCGAGCAGCTGGAAGATCAGGCGGCGCGGGGGGACTACACCGAGATAGTGCGCTCGGCGCGCGAGCTCGTCCACGCGGGCGTGAGGGAGGTTTTGGTCACGCTCGGTGCTTCCGGAGCGTGCCTGATCACCCGCGACGCCGCCTGGGCCGCGACCCCACCGCCGGTCACACCGCGCTCCACAGTGGGCGCGGGCGACTCTGCGCTGGCCGGCTACATTATGGCCCGCGTCGCGGGCGAAGAACTCCCCGATTGCCTGCGCCGCAGCGTCGCCTACGGTTCCGCCGCCGCCGCCAAACCCGGCACCGGAATACCCGCACCCGACGAAATTGACTTGGAGAACACGCTCGTCGTTTCTATCCCCGCAACATCAAAGGAACTGCCATGAACCAACTCATCACCCCGGAGCTCGTCGGACTCGACGTGGACTTCGGCGCCTCGCCCGGCGAGGTCATTGCCCGCCTGGCCGATCTCGTTCACGACGCAGGCAGGACGAACGACCCCGCGCAGCTCGCAGCAGACGCCGCAGCGCGCGAGGAGAAGGCGGGAACGGGAGTGCCCGGGCGCGTCGCCATTCCGCACACCCGCACGTCTGCAGTGACCGAACCCACGCTGGCGTTCGCGCGCCTGTCCCGCCCGGTGGACTTCTCCGGCCCGGACGGTGACACCGACCTGGTCTTCCTGATAGCCGCCCCCGAAGGCGGCGGTAAAGAGCACCTGAAGATTCTGTCTACGTTGGCCAGGGCCCTGGTGCGTGGGGAGTTCGTCGATAAGCTGCGCGCGGCGGCGACGCGGGAGGAAGCCGTTGAGATCATCCTCGCTGTAGTTAGCGCCCCGAAGAAGACACAGCCTGCCGCAACCGCGAAGAAGTACCGCATTGCGGTTGTCACCTCGTGCCCGACCGGCATCGCCCACACCTACATGGCGGCGGACGCGCTGGCCCAGGCGGCGCAGAACCGCGACGACGTGGAGCTGCGGGTCGAACCGCAGGGCTCCTCGGGTTACGAGCCACTTGACAGTGACTTCATCAGCGGAGCCGACGCCGTCATCTTCGCCCACGACGTCGCCGTGCGCAGCAAGGGGCGGTTCGCGGGCAAGCCGGTTGTGGATGTGCCGGTCAAGCAGGGCATCAATAAGCCAGCCGAGCTTATCGACGCCGCCGTCCACGCCGCCGAAAACCCCGACTCCCCCACTGTCGCCGGCGGCTCGTCCGAAGACGACGCATCGGCGGGTGCGGGCGAATCTTGGCCGAAACGCATCCAGCAGGCGGTGATGACGGGCGTGTCCTACATGGTTCCGTTCGTCGCCGCCGGCGGCCTGCTGCTCGCGCTCGGTTTCCTCGTGGGCGGGTACGACATGGCCAACGGGTGGCAAGCTCTGGTGACCAACTTCTCGCCGACGAACCTGCCCGGCAACCAGGTCACTGTCGACGGCGAGTTGATGACGTTCGAGCGCTCCGGGTGGCTGCTCTACCTCGGCGCGGTGCTGTTTGCCACGGGACAGATGGGCATGGGCTTCGTCGTGTCCGCCCTATCCGGCTACATAGGCTACGGCCTGGCGGGACGCCCCGGTATTGCCCCGGGTTTCATCGGCGGCGCGATCTCCGTGTTGCTGGGCGCCGGTTTCATTGGCGGCCTGGTCACCGGCATCGTAGCCGGCGTGGTCGCCTACTGGATTCAGTCGTGGACGGTGCCGCGCTGGCTGGGCTCGCTCATGCCGGTCGTCATCATCCCTCTGCTGACCTCGCTGTTCATCGGTCTTCTGATGTTTCTCCTGCTCGGCCGACCACTCGGTGCGATCATGGTCGGCCTCGAGGGTTGGTTGGAATCCATGAGCGGGTCGTCTGCCGTCTTGCTCGGAGTGATCATCGGGCTGATGATGTGTTTCGACCTCGGCGGGCCCGTGAACAAGGCCGCCTACTTGTTCGGCACCGCGGGCTTGTCCGCGGGCACGGAGGCCAGTTTCCAGATCATGGCGGCCGTCATGATCGCGGGCATGGTGCCTCCGATCGCGCTGTCCATAGCGACATTCCTGCGCGCGAAGCTGTTCACCCCGGCAGAACAGGAAAACGGCAAATCCGCCTGGCTGCTCGGATTGTCCTTCGTCTCGGAGGGAGCGATCCCGTTCGCGGCGGCCGACCCGCTGCGCGTCATCCCGTCAATGATGCTCGGCGGCGCAACTGCGGGCGCGGTGTCGATGGCGTTGGGCACCGGTGTGCAGGCGCCTCACGGCGGCATCTTCGTCATCTTCGCGTACGACCCGTGGTGGGGGATGTTCGCCGCGCTCGCAGCAGGCGTCGTGGTGGCGACAGCTGCGGTGCTCGCCGCGAAGCAGTTGTGGCCCAATAAGGCTATCGAGCGGGCCGCCGCGGCTGAGTCGCCTGCCCCGCAGCCCGCGTCCACGTAGACTTGTCATACCCGAACGAAAGGATTTTTCTGATGGCAACCAAGACTGTGAAGGTTGGATCCACCGTTGGCCTGCACGCGCGCCCGGCGACGATTATCGCCGACGCCGCCGGTGAATACGACGAGGAGGTCGTGCTCACCCGAGTCGGCGACGACGAGGACGACGAGACCGACGCCGCGTCCTCGCTCATGATCATGGCAATGGGTGCGGAGTTCGGCGACGAGGTCACCGTCACCTCCGACAACGCTGAGGCTGTAGACAAGATCGCCGCCTTGATCGAGCAGAACCTCGACGCGGAGTAAGGGCTTCTAACCAGCCCTGTTGTACTGGCCTTCGCCGATCGTGGCGAAGGCCCATTTCATGAGCGGGTAGGCCACGATGATGCCCACCGAACCCAGGGCGATCCCGTTGAATTCGATGGAACCGAGCGTCAGCGAGAGGTCGCCAATACCCACGATGAGCGCCACGGCGGCCGTAATCAAGTTAACGGGGTTGGTGAGATCCACTCGGTTGTCCTGCCAGATGCGTACGCCCAGCATGCCGATCAACCCATAGAGCACCAGGCACGCGCCGCCGAGCACGCCGACGGGGATGCTAAACACCACCGCGCCGAACTTCGGGATAAAAGCCAGCACGATGGCGAACAGGGCAGCCACCCAATACGCGGCGGTGGAATACACCTTCGTTGCCGCCATGACACCGATATTTTCGGCGTAGGTGGTGGTGCCCGAGCCGCCGAATCCGCCGGCGAGTGTGGTGGCGAGCCCGTCGCCGATGAGCGCCCGGCCCTGGTAATCGTCGAGGTCGCGATTGGTCATTTCACCGACGGCCTTGACGTGCCCGACGTTCTCCGCAATCAGCACCACCAGCACCGGCAGGGTAACCAGCACCGCGGAGAGGTGGAACTCAGGGGTGTGGAACTGCGGGAGGCCAAGCCACGGGGCGGCGGAAATCGACCGCACCGCGTCGTCAGACAGACCACCGCTCAACCACGTCGCAACCCAGCCGGCGATGACGCCAACGAGGATGGACAGGCGAGAAAACAACCCGCGCACCGCGACCGTGAACAACGCGATGGTCAGCAGCGTCACCGCCGCCACTCCGGGCTGGGCCTCGACGTTGGCCACGGCCGTCGGCGCGAGGTTGAAACCGATAAGCGCGACAATGGCGCCGGTGACCACCGGGGGCATCACGGCGTCGATAAGCTTTCTGCCCGCTGCCTGCACCAGAGCTCCGATGGCGACGAGCGCGAGGCCCGTGACCAGCACCCCGCCGAGCTGGGCGCCCACCCCGTACTGCTGCGACGCGGTCAGAGGCGCGATAAAGGCGAACGACGACCCGAGGTAGCTGGGCAGCTTGTTGCGGGTGAGCAACAGGAAGATGATCGTGCCCAGGCCGGAAAACAGCAGCGTCGTGTTCACCGGGAAACCGGTCAGCGTGGGCACGAGCAGCGTGGCGCCGAACATGGCCACGACGTGCTGCATACCGATGGCCACGGTGCGCGGCCAACTCAACCTCTCGTCGGGGGCGACAACCGCGCCGGGCATGACGCGGCGGCCGTCACCGTGGAGGGTCCATCCGTAAGTGTTATTCACGGATGGTCATTGTCGCCCAGTGCCTAGCTCACCACAAACTCGGCGTACTGCTCGGCGATGACGTGGGGCAGGCGGACGTCGATAAGCGTGCCGTCCTCCTCGTAGGACTCGCTGCGCACGGTGCCCTCGTCGTGGACGCGGCTGACCACGTCGCCGCGGGTGAACGGCACGAGCAGCTGCACGTGGGCCTCGACGCTGTTGAGGTGCATCTCAATCTTGGCCTCGAGTTCCTTGATGCCCTGCCCCGTGTGCGCGGAAACGAACACGACGTCGTGGCCGCTGCTGTCGAAGGCGTGGCGCAGCTCAGCGAGCACGACCGGGTCAGCCTGGTCAATCTTGTTCACCACGACGATTTCCGGGGGGATCTTTTCGCCCGATTCGCGGGTGACGTCGGAGAGGACCTTGTTTACGGCCTCGATCTGCTTCAGCGGGAAAGCGTCCGAGCCGTCGACGACGTGCAGCATGAGGTCGGCGTTGGTGACTTCTTCCAGCGTGGACTTGAAGGCCTCAACGAGCTGGGTCGGCAGGTGGCGCACGAAGCCGACGGTGTCGGTGAGCACGACGTTGCGGCCGTCCGCGAGCTGGGCTTTGCGTGTCGACGGATCCAGGGTGGCGAACAGCGCGTCCTCAACCAGCACGCCGGCGTTGGTCATCGCGTTGATTAGCGAGGACTTGCCCGCGTTGGTGTACCCGGCGATCGCGATCTTCGGTGTTGTCGAGCGCTGGCGCTGCGCGCGCTTGACCTCGCGCGCCGTCTTCATTCCGCGCAGCTCGTGGCGCAGCTTCGCCATATCGGTGCGCAGGCGGCGGCGGTCCGCCTCGATCCGGGTCTCACCGGGGCCGCGCAGACCGACGCCGCCGTTCGAACCGGCGCGGCCGCCCGCCTGACGCGACAGGTTGCCGCCCCAACCACGGGTGCGCGTGTACAGGTATTCCATCTGCGCGAGGCTGACCTGCGCCTTGCCTTCCTTGCTCTTCGCGTGCTGGGCGAAGATGTCCAGGATGAGCATGGTGCGGTCGATCACCTTGACCTTCAGCGCCTCCTCCAGCGCAACCAGCTGGCCCGGGGAAAGCTCGCCGTCGAAGACGACGGTGTCGGCGCCGGTGGCGACGACAATCTCGCGCAGCTCCTTGACCTTGCCCGAACCGATGTAGGTGCCCGGGTCCGGCTTGTCGCGCTTCTGGTACAGAAGCTCCACCACGTCCGCGCCAGCCGTCTCCGCGAGCGCGGCCAGCTCGAGCATGTTGGCCTCCATCTCGGCCGTGGTCCCCTCAATCCACGCGCCGACGAGGATGACCTGCTCCAGACGCAACTTGCGGTACTCGACCTCGAAACCCTCGGCCTGGTCCTCGGAGCGAAGCTCCGTCTCTAGGGTCACGCGGCGAAAAGCGTTGCGCTCCGCTAGGTCTAGGGCGCCGACGGTGGGTTCCCCGTCCCCTCCTTTGGCGGGTTGCGGCGTGTTGTGCCTGAACGCGCGGGCGAGGAGTTCGTCGTGGGTGAGTTCTGCGGGTGTTGTTTTCGTCATTGAGTCCTTAGTCTATCGAGTTCTTCAGTCTGTTACGTATTCAACGCCGCGGCGCTGGCTTTTCTTCCCGCGTGCTCAGTCTGGAGTGCTCGCTTTACGACGCCCAATCTACGTTTCCCCAGGTCACCTTTGTGCCGGAAACCCAGACTGAGCACTCCAGACCGAGCACTCCGAACCGAGCACGCACAAGGTTTCAGTCCCCCACCCCCGCGCGGGTACACTCTGCGACCATGAGCGACACGATCAGTACTGACCTCGCCAGCATCGGCCTCGGTTTTGCCCAGTGGCAGGACGCCGTCGAGGCGGCCATCGCCACCGGGCGCCTCCAGGTCACCGGCGAGGTCCGCGGCGGCCAGCTGATCCAGTACGCGGACGCCTCGGGCGCGCAGCTGAACATCCTCGCCGTCGAACCGTTCGCCACCTTCGCGGGATTCGCTGCCGACACGCGCACCTACGCGCACGTGACCATGCTCAACGACGTGGTCGCGCTCGCTGACATCGTCGACCCGCACGGCAACACCATCGCGTCGGTCACCGTCAACCTGGCCCAGGGCCCTCTGCTTGTCGACGACCCCACGCTGACCTGGCAGGAACTCGCCGTCGCCGCCCTCGGCCTGAACGTGGAGCATTTCGGCAGCATCGACGACTTCCACGCCGCCCACCCCGGCGAGACCCTGGGCGCCGTCACTTCGCCCAGCGCCGAGACCATCGGCGCGGCAGCGGCGCCCGACGCCAGCGCCCGCTTCTCCGCCCGCGTGCTGGAGTCCGAGTACCGCACCAGCGAGCTCACGGGCCAGCGCTTCATCCACGTCTCGGTCGACGGCGCATTCCCCTTCGAGGTGTGCCTGCCCGACGGCGAGCTGCCTGCCCGCAACTCCGTCATCGCCGGCGAGGCGCTGCTCGCTGGCTCCATCCCCACCCCCACAGGCGGCGGCTGCGGCGGGTGCGGTGACTCCTGCGGCTGCGGCGGGCATTAGAGGTTTATCGGGGGGGTAACCCATGTCATCAGCGCGACGGGATTTCTGGCAGGCGATCGGGATGGGTCTGCTCATCGCCGCCTTCGCGCTGCTGGTGCTGTGGCTCAAGGTGGCCGGGCTGCTGCTCGCGCTCGCAATCCTCGGGGCACTCATCGTGCTCATGCAGCGCTACGACACCACTCCCGAGGTGGCGTCGCTGCGCGCCTCGCTGGCGATCGCGCGCGACGACATCGCGGAGACGCTCGCGCTTTACGACGACCTCCTCACCGGCATGTCAGCCGAGGCGATCGCCGATCGGACCCTGCATGTCCCCGCGTTAGCAGATCGGGGTACGACCAACCCCGTGATCCAGGATTTCCACCTGCGCGCGGACGCGGCGCGCCGCTTCCTGCAGCGTGTCGACGGTCTTTTGGCAAGCACCGACCTCGACCGGCCACAGCTGGAACGGCTCATCGCCGTGGCCGACGAGCGCGCGGAAAACCTCGCCGCCTCCTGGCAGGACGCGCGCCGCGCCGCCCGCGAGATCGGGCCTGGGTAGCGTTACAGAAGCACCGTCCCGCGCGCGACAATCTTCGACGGGCCCGTCATCAGCGCCTCGCCGTCGCCCAGTTCCACCTCGATGGCGCCGCCGGGAACGTTGACGGTGACGGTGCCGTTTTCCACCCCGGCGTCGGCAAGCGCGGCGCGGGCGGCGGCAACGGTTCCTGTGCCGCACGAGCGGGTCTCTCCCACTCCGCGCTCCCACACGCGCATGTGGACGTTCCCGTCGTTTAGCTCGGTGAGCACCTCGACGTTGACCCCCTCAGGGAAGAAGGAGTGGTCGAAGGCAGGTTGTAAAAACTGCATCGCCTCCAGCTCCGCGGCGGTGAGGCCGGGGATCACCGCCGCGAGGTGCGGGTTGCCAACATCGACGCCGAGGCCGGCGAAGTCGAAGTCTCCCATGCGGGCAGTTGAGACGCCGGTAACCTCCACGCGGCCCATGCCCACCGTGACCGTCGCGTCCGTCGAGTCTGCCTGCAGCACCTCGATGTGCTTGACACCGGCGCGGGTGTCCACGTCGAATTCGCGCTCGGTGACCAACCCCTCGGCGACGAGCACGTGGGCGAAGACGCGGACCCCGTTTCCGCACATCTCGGCAATGGAGCCGTCCGCGTTGCGGTAGTCCATGAACCAGCGCTCGCCGCGATTGACCACGCGTAGCAAACCGTCGCCGCCGATGCCGGCGCGGCGGTCGCACAGCGCGGCGACGTCCGCTTCACTCAACGTCAGGGCATCTGCCGGGTCCGGAATGACCACGAAGTCATTCTCGGTGCCGTGTCCTTTGAGAAACTCGATATTCACCCCAGCGAGTCTAGCGCCGCTTCAACCACAGCCTCGTCGGCCGCATCCAGCCACGTGATGCGCGGGTCGCGGTTGAACCAGGAGCGCTGGCGGCGCACGTACCGCCGCGTCCCGGTGATCGTCTTCTCCAGCGCCTCCGCCTCGTCCATCTCCCCGGCCAGCATGGAAAGCACCTGGGCGTATCCGATGGCGCGACCGGCGGTGGAGTCTGCGACCAGCCCCTCCCCAACCAGCCCGCGTACCTCGTCGACAAAGCCGTTGTCGAACATCAGCTGCGCGCGCAGTGCGATGCGGGGATTGAGCCAGTCCGGATCTGTGCGCAGCCCCAGGATGCGGGTGCCCCAGCGCGGCGGGGCGTCCTTCGGCGGCTGGGAGGCGGCGAAGGGTTTCCCGGTCAGCTCGATGACCTCGAGTGCGCGCACGGTGCGCCGCGGGTCTTTGTCCTCGATGGTCGCTGCCGCCGCCGGATCCACCTGGGCAAGCTCTGTGTGCAGTGCGTCGACTCCGATCTCGGCAAGCCGGGCCTCGTACTTCGCGCGGACGGCGGGGACGGTCGGGGGGAACGCCCAGGCGTCGATAAGCGACTGCACGTAGAGCATGGAACCGCCCACGAGCACGGGGACCTTTCCGCGCGCCATGATGTCTTGAACCGTGGCTACCGCGAGGGACTGGTACTCGGCGACGGAGGCCGTCTTGGTCACCGGCCAAATGTCCAGCAGGTGGTGCGGGATGCCTCCGCGCTCAGCGGGCGGGAGCTTCGCGGTGCCGATGTCCATGCCGCGGTAGAGCTGCATGGAATCGACGTTGACCACTTCCCCGCCAAGTTCCTGCGCCAATGCGATGCCAAGGGCGGACTTACCCGAGGCGGTCGGGCCGACGACGGCGATGGGGCGGATCACGGATAGTAGCCTAGCGGGGCTAACTTCTTGTCAGCTTTGCCACGTCCGTTTCTGGGCACGCCCACCCTGCCGGGGCGGGCATACCGTACTCCTCCACAAGCACCTTCAGTGCCACCTCCGGACAGTCGCGCACAACCGCAGCGGTTTGAATCCTGCGCCAATCTTCCCTCGCCCGCTTGAGTTGCTTTGCCCAAGCACCGTTTTTGACATTCAGGTCAAATTCGACTCGAAGCACCTCAAGGATGTCTTCCATGCACGGCCGAAACCTATGGCCCCCCGGTGGGAAAGTGGAACGAGGACAGCTTTTTGCCTTTTTTAAAGTAGTCTTCAAGCTTGCCCTGTTTCTCCACGTCCACCTTTGCGGCGAAGCTCATGAGATGGGTAAATTCATCCCGGTGCGCATGTACGTGAAAATGCGAGCTGGGTCGATATTTATTTGAGCCCCTTACGTACTCGACACGGAATAGGGGCTCCTTCGTCACTTCATCGTAAGGATAAACTGCAAATGAGGACTTCTCTACGGCGAGGAACCGACTAGCGGAATCCCACGTACAGCCGATTGTCACCGCCAAGCTCAATACGCCCTGCCCGCGGGATTTCAGCAACAGCGCACCCGGCGCTTCCTCGCTTTGATCGAACCGGATGTTGACTAACCCGCGAGTCTGGGACGAATTCACCACAGTCGTTTTAAATGGCGGGCACTCCCCCGCAAAGGCATTCAGCGACCTAGTGAGATCGCCGACGAACGTATCAACGAGTTCTTCCAGACTCGCTTCGCCGTGCTCACTCACGACCGAGAAGCCATCTCAACTCGCTGATTCGCTCCCACACCCCTCCTTCACGAGGGGAGAGCTCATAGCGGTACGCGCGCTGCTCAAATCTTTGAATCCCACCGTCGACCGACGCCTCAAGTTGGGCCAGCTCACGCTCCGCCTGCTCGGGGGTCAACCGTTGCATCACCGGTACAGTCATATTCTCCTCCTTCACCACTACGTCTTACCTTGCCACACTTTATGCATTGGCGAAGGACATCCCCCGCCAAAGTATAGAACAGTTGTTCTACACTTACGCCCGCAATGACCACTGCGCCACATACGCCCCCACGCCCAGGGAGTCCTCGCTCGCGATGAGCCGCTTGTCCCCCACGAGCCGCGCGAGCTCGAGCCACAGCTGCTTCTCGACGACCCCCTCCAGCGCCCCGGGGAACTCCCCGCCGTCGAGGAACTCCGCAAGCGCCTCGTGCGTCTCGCGCGCCCCGTCGACCAGCGCGAGCGGGGCGCGCTCGCTCAGGCCCGCGGGACCGTCGACAACCACGACGGTGAGCGCATCCGGGTCGATGGGCTGGATGTGCTCGCGCGAATCAGAGACCTCCGGGTCCCCGAGCGCGTAGCGGGCGATGAGTTCCGGCAGGTAGTGGCCGCCTTTGACGGTCACCTGGGGTGCTCCCCAGGCGCGTAAGGATCCGGTGTGCGCGGTGTACCAGCGCTCGTCTCGGCTGGCCACGATGTGCACGGGACGGTTCGGGTAGCGCGCTATCGTGTCACGAATCGTCCGCAGCAGTCCGTGGTAGGGCTCGTGGGCCGGGGCGAGCTCGCGCACCAGCGCCGGAGATCCGGGGATGACAAGCAGGTTCGGCGCACTCACGGTCTCCACCTTAGCCACTGCTCCTGTCTCGACCTTGTCCGCCACGTAACCCCCACGCTGCCCCGCCGAGACCGGTAAACTCACCGGCAGCATCACAGGCAGCCGTGCCGCGCGGCGACACTCGAGGCGAAAGGACCTTTCCCATGACGCAGACTCCCACCCCGGGCAACCACATCCCCACCCCGGGTGCCATGCCCCGCCGCTCGGTGACACCCGGTCCCCGCCCCAGCGCTAACCCCCAGCAGGTCACCCCGTCGCCGCAGCCCGTCGTCTCCGACCCGTCCGCCTTCGGCCGGGTGGCCGAGGACGGCACCGTCTACCTCACCTATAAGGGTACCGAGCGCGCCATCGCCAACTGGCAGGCCGGCACGCCCGAGGAGGGCCTGGCCCATTACGGCCAGCGTTTCGACGACCTAGTCACCGAGGTTGCCCTGCTCGAGCAGCGCCTTTCCACCCACCCGCAGGACGCCGACGCGCTGAAGAAGCAGGCCCAGGAAATGAAGGACACCCTCGACGAACAGGCCGTGATCGGCGACATCGAGGCCGTGGAGAAGCGACTCGAGGCGATCATCGACAACTCCGCCAAGGCGCGCGAGGCCGCCGCCGAGGAAAAGCAGCGCAAGCGCGCCGAAGCCATCGCCCGCAAGGAAGCCCTCGCCGCCGAGGCCGAGGACTTGGCGGAGAACTCCACCCAGTGGAAGGCCGCGGGAGACCGGATCCGCGCGATCCTAGATGAGTGGCGCACCATTCGCGGCATCGACCGCGCCACCGACGACGAGCTGTGGAAGCGCTACTCCCGCGCCCGCGACAGCTTCAACCGCCGCCGCGGCGCGCACTTCGCTGAGCTCGACCGAGGTCGTGCGTCGGCGAAGAAAGCCAAGGAGGACATCGTCGCCCGCGCCGAGGCGATCAAGGACTCCACCGATTGGAACGAGACCGCACGCGCCTACCGCGACCTGATGACGGAGTGGAAGGCGGCCGGGCGCGCCCCGCACGACGTGGACGACAAGCTCTGGGCGCAGTTCCGCGCCGCACAGGACCACTTCTTCGGCGCCCGCGATGCCGTCAACGCCGAGCGCGACCGCGAGTTCGAGGCCAACGCGCAGGCCAAGGACGCGCTGCTTGCCGAGTACGACTCCCAGATCGATCCCGCCTCGGGCCTCGGCGCCGCCAAGGCGAAGCTGCGCGAGCTGCAGGACAAGTGGGACGAGATCGGCTACGTCCCGCGCGGCAAGGTCCGCGAGTACGAGGACAAGATCGCCGCGATTGAAAAGCGCGTCGCCGATGCTGAGGAGTCGCGCTGGCGCGCCTCCGACCCTGCCGCACAGGCCAAGGTCAGCCAGTTTAAGGTCAAGGCCGATGAGCTGACCAAACAGGCCGAGGCCGCCGAGGCCAAGGGTAATGCGAAGAAGGCCGAGGAGTTGCGCGCCCAGGCCGCACAGTGGCAGGAGTTTGCCGACGTCGCCGCAAAGGCCGTCAGCGACCGCTAGTGCTCACCCCGCTCATCGTCGGCGCCGGCGACACCGAGGCGGTTGGCGCCTACGTCTTCTCCTCCACCCTGGCAGCCCAAGACATCACGGGCCTTGCCGCCTCCGGCGTGTCCGCCGCGCACGTAGCCACCCGCCTGAAGGGCTCCGCAGAGTCGCGCTCCTACCTGTTCGCGTTGAGCACCCGCGAGGCACCGCGTCCGCTGGGCGAGCTCGGCTACCCGGCGCTTGGACCCGATGACCTCCTCGACGTCGAGGCGTGGGTGTTCATCTCCCTGCCCCTGCTCGAGGACACCCGCGTCATCGAGGCTCACATCACCCTCGACGCCGCCATGGCGCCCCTGCCAGGCGAGCCCGCGCCTGAGGCTCCGTGGGTCCACGCGCTTTCGCTTATCGACGCCCTGTCCACCGCACTGGTTAGACCCATCCGCCAGGTGTGGGTGACCCACGCCCTGGGCACCGACGAGCCCCCGGCCTTGCGCGACACCGGCTACTCCCCCGCCTTCTCCGAGGTGCAGGCCACCATGCCCTTGGAGACCACCCCCGCCCCCGCACCGGAGCTGGACATCGTCGCCGACATGGATTTCGCCGCCGCCGACATCCCGGCCTTCCTCCGCCTGCTCGCCTCCGCATCGGCTAGCTACCCGCGCGGTGAGCTCATCCTCGAAACCGTCGATTGGACACAGCAGCGACTTGTCGATGCCGGTGCGCGCCTGCGCGACCGCGGCGGCACCCAGCTCACCGCGCTGGCGCGCGCCTCATCGGGCGACGTAGTCGGGCTTGCCGAGGCCGTCACCTTCGACCACGACGTCGAATCCATCTGCGAACTCGGCCTAGTCTACGTGCTACCCGAGCACCGCGGCCGGGGCCTTGGGCGGGATCTGGTGTCTTCTGTCCTGCGTGCGGCGCGTGAGCGGTGGGAGGACGCGGAGATGGCGTTTGTTTCCTACCCTGCTGGTGAGCCGGCGGCCGAGGCGCTGGCTCGGGCTGGCGGTGCGAAAGCGGTGTCGGCGACGACGGTGTGGCAACGCGCTGATGTCACGAGAGTCCACCTCAATTGACTCTGAGCGGAAGTCGGCACAGCCACAGAAGGGGTTCCCGACACGATTCGCGCGGAGAATATTCTCCCGCAGTATTGAACAGCCATCTCTTCAAGTCTATTTGTAATAGTAAGGCGAAGTTATCTCCCGTCGGTCACTTCGCCGAATCGAATATATTCGGTGAACGGGGATAATTCTGCTCAGGTCGAAAGTCGGCCAGTGACCTCTTGTAATGAACCGAATTTTTTGTGAAATGCTTCCGGGATCTGAGTTTAACCGCGCGAAAGTCTACCTCTTCTAAGTTGACGCCCGTCCAGTCAGTAGCGTCATCTTCTTCCAACATCCAGGAGTCAGAATTCTCACTCGGCATCGCAGGATCGGCGAAGACAGCATTTTTCATGGTTGAAAATCCAAATTTGGCTCCACGAAGATTTCCTCCGACAATCCGAGCACCACCGAAATTGCTAAAAGCTAGCCAAGTCTCTGAAAAGTTGGGCAGCGCAATCTCCGAGAGTCCGAAATCCACTGCCCCGAGATCCGCTTTCGAAAAAGATGACGCGGCGATACGCGAACGACGAAAAGACGATGCTTTCAAATTGCTGTTACTGAAGTCCCCGACCACAATTGCGTCATCGAAATTGGCTTTCCAGAAGTGGCTTTCACGAAAATTGGCAGTCTGGATCAGAGCATTTTGGAAGCTGCACTCCGTTCCACGTGCATCCTGAAAATTGCTTTCAGTTAACTCGCAACGTGCGAAGGACGCCTTGTATAACTTCGCACCTTCGAAAGTCGCATTATTCAAGAGACAACCGGTAAAGTTGGAATGAGACAAATCAATTCCTCTCGGAAATTGCGCGCCACTAAGGTCGGGCGTCCTTCCTCCTGTTACCGGGGACGCTAGGTTCAAACCCCTCATATCCAGGTCCGCCAACGAACTCGGGTTTACATCCCCTGCAAGTCTAGCCCGCAAATTACGCGCTCTAGCTTCTAGAACAAGTTCATTTTCGTCGGCTATTTTCAGGGCCAAATCGAAAAGCTCTTGCCGCCTTCGGCGCCCTTCTTGCCGAAGTTGCCGGATCTTTTCTTCACCCTCAGATAAAGAAATCTCGTTATCAATTAAGGTCCACCAATCGTCGATCTGAAAAAATAGGTCATTAATTGCAGCAGCACGTTCGAGACCATTGTCTCCGAGCAGTTTCGTCGTAGCCGAGTCTCTCCTCTTAGACATCTCTATTCTCTGCTGAGTAGACATCTGCAATATAAGGGCCTTTGAATTACTATCTCTCTGCTCGCGATCCAGCTCACGTTGATTGTCGCGTTCTTCTCGAGCGATGGTTTGCTCCTGAACAAGCCTTTGATATTGCCTACTATCTTCTCTATTCTGCTGATCGATGCTTCGAATCTGAGCTGCCCATACAGAAAAAATAACCCCCGCAGTCGTAAAAAGCGCAGCTACAACAGTCGCGCCCTTTTCTATCCCCTGCACTACGAGTGTGACAACCAGGGATACGCCAATCAGACTCAGCGCGAGAAGAAGCAAGAAGTTTTCTTTTTTCATGAATACATTTTCATCGGGGTAATTTCTTATGCCTTAAACTCAGATTTCTTCAAAATACTCTAAAAATCAACAAATGTTCTATCCAATACTAGGTTCGAGCGCCAACTGAAGCAGTCACCGAAACGTCGTTAATTTTGGTGACCTGACCACCGCTGTCCTTACCCCATCAGATGCAAATCCCGCGCCCTCAATTGTTTGCAACACTCTTTCGGATTGTGCGCCATAATACCTTTATGTCTTCGTTTGCTCAGGTCATGGATCAGCTCCGCGAGAACCAGCCCGCCGGCAAGTACGGTTCCGCCTTCGAGAAGCTCATGGTGAACTTCTTCCGGTCCGACCCGGTCCTGGTCAATGAGTACGACGAGGTCTACCGCTGGGTGGACTGGCGCTACAACGGCGGCACGGCGGACACCGGGATCGACCTCGTCGCGCGCCGGCGCGAGGACGGCCGGTGGACGGCGATCCAGTGCAAGTTCTACAAAGAAACCACGTCGCTGCAAAAAGCCCACCTGGATTCTTTCTTTGAGGCGTCGGGGCATAGCTTCGCCACCGAGGACGGCTCCGAATCCTTTGCCAACCGCATTGTCATCTCTACCACGGACAAGTGGTCCGCCAACGCGGAGAAGGCCCTAGAGAACCAGGTCATACCCACCAGCCGCATCGGTCTGGCCGACATCGCCCAGTCCCCCGTCGACTGGGACGTTGCCTTCCCCGGCTCCGAGATCCAGGTCAACCTTTCCCGGAAAGAAACCTTCTCACCGAAACCCCACCAGCAAACGGCCATCGGCAAGGCCATCGAGGGGTTCCAAACATCGGACCGCGGCAAGCTCATCATGGCCTGCGGCACCGGCAAGACCTTCACATCTCTGCGCCTAGCCGAACAGGTCGCTGAATGCAATGGTGGCAAGGCAAAAGTTCTGTTCCTCGTCCCGTCCATCTCCCTGCTCTCCCAGACGCTCAAGGAGTGGACGGCGCAGGCACGCCTCGATGTGCGCTCGGTGGCGGTGTGCTCCGACACCAAGGTCTCTAAGAAAGCCGAGGACATCGCCTCTTACGACCTGGAGGTGCCCGTGTCCACCCGCGGTGCCGAGATCGCAGATCGCATGAGCTCGGGCAAGCGCAGCTCCGGGCTGCACGTGGTTTTTTCCACCTACCAGTCACTGCCCACGATCCACGACGCCCAAGCGCATGGCCTGGACGGTTTAGACCTCGTCATCTGCGACGAGGCCCACCGCACCACCGGCATCACGCTCGCCGGTGAGGAGGCCTCGAACTTCACCAAGATCCACGACGCCGACTACATCAAGGCCTCCAAGCGCCTGTACATGACCGCCACCCCCCGGCTTTTCGACGACGCCGTCAAGGGCAAAGCCGCCGATCACTCCGCCGAGGTCGCCTCCATGGACGACGAGGCGATATTCGGCCCCGAATTCCACCGCCTCGGCTTCGGGGAGGCCGTTGAAGCCGGCCTACTCACCGACTACAAGGTGCTGGTGATGACGGTCGACGAGGACATCGCGGCCGACACACTTGCGCGCGGAAGCCAAGAGATTAACCTCTCGCTCGCCTCTGCCATGATCGGTGCGTGGAACGGCCTGGCCAAGCGCTCCGGCAAGGAGCAGGGCACCAAGTCCGGATTCGAGCACGGCGCCGAGCCAATGCGCCGCTCGGTCGCCTTTGCCAAGGACATCAAGACCTCGAAGCAGATCGCGGAGTTCTACCCGGCGCTGATTGCCAACTACCAGCAAGCGCTGCGCGAGGCGTCGGTGCTTAGCGACGTCTCGGACCTCAACCTCGGCCTGGAGGTCGAGGCCCGGCATGTTGACGGCTCGATGAACGCCCTGGCCCGCAACAACCGCATCTCCTGGCTGGAATCCTCCTTCACTGGCAAGGAGACCCGCGTGCTCACCAACGCCCGCTGTCTCTCGGAGGGCGTGGACGTGCCCGCGCTCGACTCCGTCATCTTTTTCAACCCGCGCAATTCCATGGTGGACGTGGTCCAGTCCGTGGGCCGCGTGATGCGCAAGTCTGAGGGCAAGGACTACGGCTACATCATCCTGCCGGTGGCCGTTCCCCCGGGGAAGTCCCCGTCGGAGGCGCTCAACGACAACACGCGGTTCAAGGTGGTCTGGCAGATCCTCAACGCGCTGCGCGCCCACGATGACCGCTTCAACGCCGTGGTCAACGCGGTCTCACTTAACGAGGGCAGCCCCGACGCTTTGCCTATCGACGTCGTACACGTCGACGACCCCGCAAGGAAGCTCGACAAGCTCTCGGGGGACAACACCGACACGCCTACCGACAGCGGCAAAGAGCTTTCCGGCCAATCTCTTGCCCTCTTCTCCCTGGAGCAGTGGCAGGAGGCGATGTACGTCAAGATCGTGGACAAGGTGGGCACCCGCACCTACTGGGAGGACTGGGCCGACGACGTCGCGGAGATCGCCCAGGCCCAGATCGCCCGCATCAACGCGATCCTGGCCAACGCGAACCCGAAGCTGCGCCGCGAGTTCAATTCTTTTGTCGAGGGTCTGCGCAATAACCTCAACAACTCGATCACCCCCGAATCGGCCGTGGAGATGCTCTCCCAGCACCTGATCACTGCGCCGGTGTTCAACGCGCTGTTTAGCGAGCACGACTTCGCTGCCTACAACCCCGTCTCCCGGGTGATGCAGCGCATGGTCGACGCGATGGCGAATAACCACCTCGACGCGGAGACGGAGAAGCTGGACAAGTTCTACGAGTCGGTGCGATTGCGCGCCGCCGCGGTCACCTCGGCCTCCGGCAAGCAGCAGGTGATCAAGGAACTTTACGAGCGCTTCTTCCGCAAGGCCTTCAAGAAGCAGGCCGAGGCGCTCGGCATCGTCTACACCCCCGTGGAGATAGTGGACTTCATCCTGCGCGCGGCAAATGACGCCTCTCTCCAACACTTTGGCCGAGGTCTTAGCGACGAAGGCGTGACCGTCCTCGACCCGTTCGCCGGTACCTCGACGTTCACGGTCCGTCTGCTGCAGTCGGGACTCATTCAGCCGGAGGACATGGCGCGGAAGTACGCAGGAGAACTCTTCGCCACCGAGATCATGCTGTTGGCCTACTACGTCTCCGCGGTCAACATCGAGACCACCTACAACGCCCTGCAAGCGGAGGAAGCGTTGCGGCGCGGAGAACCCGAGCCCGACTACGTGCCGTTTAGCGGCATTACTTTAGCTGACACCTTCCAGATCCATGAGGATGGCGACATCCCGGACCTGAACATTTTCCGGGAGAACAACGTGTCGATCGAGCGGCAGAAAAAGGCGCCGATCAACGTGGTCATCGGCAACCCGCCGTATTCCGCTGGTCAGACGAGCGCCAACGACCTCAACGCCAACCTGAAGTACCCCAGCTTGGACAAGCGCATCGCCGAGACGTATGCGACCCTGTCCACCGCGACCAACAAGAACTCACTGTACGACTCCTACCTGCGCGCCTTCCGCTGGGCCACGGACCGGATCGGTGACCAGGGAATCGTTGCGTTTGTCTCCAACGGCGGTTGGATTGACGGTAACACCGGTGACGGAATGCGCCTATCGATGGCAAACGACTTCACCGACGTATACGTGTTCAACCTCCGGGGCAACCAGCGCACCGCTGGAGAGCAGTCGCGAAAAGAAGGTGGCAAGGTGTTTGGTGCAGGATCCCGCAGCACCATCGCCATCACCGTCGGCATAAAGGATCCCAAGCGTTCCGGCTTCACCCTCCACTACCGCGACATCGGCGACTACCTCAGTGCCGAGGAAAAGCTCGAAATCGTCAGCCGAAGCACCCTAGAAAACATCGATTGGCAGAACATTCAGCCGAACAAATCCGGCGATTGGCTAAACCAGCGAAGCGAGGACTTCAGCACTTGGCCGGTCATCGGGGATAAGAAGCACTCTGGGCTGCAATTCTTCGTCGAATTTTCCCGAGGTCTCGCTACTTCGAGAGACGCGTGGGCCTACGCTCAAACCAAAGTCCAGCTGCTCGAAAAAATGGGCCGAATGGTCTCGACTTATGACAAAACACGAGACGAACTTCAGCGTTGGTCAACCCAGCATCAGAGAGATCAAATTAGGGAATCTGACGTTAATGAGTTTTTAAGCAGCCGTCCGGATCTTGCCTCCCCTACTAAAATTTCTTGGAACCGATCACTCAAGCTTCAGGCCGCTAAGAACAATGAAATCCCGGTTCAGGCCGAGCGAATCTACGCCTCGTTGTACCGGCCTTTCACCGCGATGGTGGCATATTTTGATACACCTTTGAACGACATGGTATATAAGCTTCCGTCGATGTTTCCGACTCCGTCCCACGAAAACGTAGGCATCGGAGTCTGTGCGGCATCGAATCGGACCCCGTTCTCTGTCCTTGGACTTGACATTCTGCCGAATCTAGGATTGTTCATGGACCCTGTTCAATTCTTCCCCCGCTTCACTTGGGCACCAGCAAACGCTGATGGCGGCCTGTTCGGTGAGGGGAGCGTCGTCACGCAAGCTCCCGAGCCCAGCGAGTACGGCGAGATTGGCGAGGTTGCCGACGGGTACGTGCGCGTGGACAACGTCACCGACGAGATCAAAGCGATCTACCGCGAGGCCCTGGGCTCCGACATCACCGCCGACGACATCTTCCACTTCGTCTACGGCAAGCTGCACGACCCTGCCTACCGGGAGACGTACGCAGCGGACCTGAAGAAGATGCTCCCGCACATAGAGACGCCCACATCGCGCGAGGAGTTCGACACGTTCGCCGCTGCCGGGCGTGAGCTGATGCAGCTGCACGTGGGCTACGAGGACGTCGAGCCGTGGCCCGTGACTGTCACGGTCAAGGGCGATGAGGCCAACCGGGAGACGTGGCGGGTCTCCAAGATGGCGTGGGCGAAAATCATTGACCCGGAAACCGGGAAGAAAGTTGACGACGTGACCACGCTGAAGTACAACTCGCACGTCACTATCTCGGACATCCCCGCCGAGGCCGACGAGTACATGCTCGGCTCGCGCAGCGCGCTGGGGTGGATCGTGGACCGCTACCAGGTGAAGAAAGACAAGGCCTCCGGCATTGTCAACGACCCGAACGACTGGGCCGACGAGGTCGGCAACCCGCGCTACATCGTGGATCTGATCGCCAAGGTCACGCGGGTGGCGGTGGAGACGGTTCGGATTGTTAGGGGGCTTGAGTAGACGCCCCTACCCCGCCAGGATCGTCGCTATCAGGTTGATCGTGCCGCCGAGGGGGAGCGCTGAGACACAACGTCCCGGGAATCCTGACGTTCGCATCGACGTGCTGAAACTCAGAGGTACTAGGTATGCAGCGAGTGTAACCGCCTACTGCCTCTGCGCCAGAAGCTCGCGCACCATCGGCATAACTTTTTCACCGGTGAGCTGGATTGACTCCATTGCGTACTCGTGCGGCAAGGTGCCGTTGGAGTACTTGTACACCAAGCGGTCCAGGCCGAGCTCGCGGATGGTGCGCGCCGTCTTGCGCGCCACCGTCTCCGGCGAGCCGAGGTGCAGAGCACCATCTCGGATCTCGTTGACAAACTGCTCCGGGGTCGGCTCCGGCCAGCCGCGGTGGCGCCCAGCAAGCGTGCGGGAGCGGCGCCAGTGCGGGTACATCCGCTCGGCAGCCTCCTCATCGGTAGCGGCGAAGCCGTGCACGTGGGCGCCGACGCATTCGCGCGGATGGCCGAGCTCCTCGTTCGCCCGTTGGTAGAGATCCACGAAGGGTTTAAAGCGCACGGGTGCGCCACCGATATCGCCAGCATCAGTTTCATCCGTTGGCGTGCCGCTCGCACGACGGACTCGGGCGAGCCGCCCACCGCAACCCAGGTGGGCAGGGGTTGTTCGGTGCGGGGAAACACGGAGGTGTGCTCAAGCGACGCCCTGGTCGTACCCGACCAGGAGAAGGGTTCGCCGGTGCGGTCGGCGTCGAGAAGCGAGCGCACAAGGTCGAGTTTTTCTTCGAAGAGCACCTCGTAGTCGCGCAGGTCGTAGCCGAACAGCGGGAAGGACTCGGTGAACGAGCCTCGGCCCAACTGCATCTCGGCGCGGCCGTTCGACAGCGCCTGGAGGGTGGAGAAGCGTTCGAAGACGCGCACCGGGTCGTCGGAAGATAAAACAATGACCGAGGTGGTCAGGTGGATGTACTTGGTGCGCGAGGCGATCGCGGCGAGCAGCATATCGGGGGCGGACACGGCGTAGTCATCGCGGTGGTGCTCGCCGATGCCCAAGACGTCGAAGCCGAGCTCGACCATGGCGGGGCCCTTGGGTGTTGTGGTTACGTCACCTACAACGCGTGGCTGAAATGGACACTATCCCCGCGAGCTCACAGGTTTAGACGGGACTGAGTGAGGACCCACACGGATCCTTCGAAGTGACAAGCTTGTATTTCTCAGACCCGCGCAGCAGATCGGTCTGCTCCATCCACGCGAGAACATCAAAGACCCGGAGTGCGGAAATGCTCTCGCGCAGACCCACAGCCTCACGCAGAGCTTTCAGCATCTGCTCGATGCCAGGATCTTCCACCAGCGCAATGTGAAGCGGGCGCAGGTACTGTTCACGTGCGCCAGTTAGCGCCGTAACTCGCTCGTCGTAAATCGGGTAAATATGCGGCAGTTTCCGAGCAATCAGCTTCGACGCCCTCACCGCGCCAATGCCATCTACCTCGCGCAGCTTCTTTTCCAGCACAAACGGAGCCCAGGCAGTGTCTGGGAGTAATTTGATTCTCCCGGTGTAGGAGGTTTTCTCCAACGGCACCTGGCTGAGCGACGCGTACCCGCTGCACGCCTGAACCGCCTCTGCCAGAAAGTAATTAAACTCTTCTCGCCGCCGATGCAAAATCACCGCCGCGGCCCGTCCTTCGATCGGCGCGCTCAGGTACGAAGCCGCGAGAATGTCCTCTGCGGTGAACTCCTCGGGTTGTGCGGGATGGGGGCTTTGCGTCCACTCATCGTAGTATGCGCCGGAGAACCATCCCGTCGGGTTCCGATCACCAGCGTCGCCTTCTAGCCGGGAACTGTAGTAGCGCCGGAGTAAGGTTTCGGCTGTGGTCGAATCACCTGCCATGGCGGCAATCAGGCACACGGGCAACCTGAACCGAACACTGTTGTCCACATCGACTCCTTTCGGGGACGCCTCCGCTTCCCTCTCGCTTGAGCTGAAGACCGGTCACGGATCCTCCGCGGGTCGCGCGCACTCTAAGGCTGCCACAATGAGTACGTCAGCCCATGTAGCGTAACACCATGAACGCCTTGGACCGCCGCGGAATCAGACTCGTGCTCATTCATCTTGCGTGCCTGGGCGCCTACATCGTATCCCCGTTCCTCGCCGCCACGTTCCTCCCCCTGCGAGGCTGGCTCACCCTGGGAATCGGACTAGGCATCATCGCCTGCCTGGCCAGCGCCTGGTTCGTCGCCACCGCGGTGCGTTCGGAGGAGCGCAGCAGCGGTTCCGCACTCATCTTTGCTATCTCTGCCATCCTCACCGCCGTGGGGTGGGGTTTCGGCATAGTCGGGTGGATTGAAGAGTTTCGCGCCAACACGGAGCTGCCCATTATCAACCTCGGAATTCTGCTGGTACCGGCGGGTGTGCTCCTCGGGGTCGCGGGTGTGGCTGCCGCGTGGGCTCAGTCGATATCGCAGGACGGCCGACGGTCTCACTAACGCTTACCGCACACCCCCGCTGGCCCGGGCGTACCCTTGAGCCTCATGGATACGCTCGTCCTCGCCGCAGGTGAGTTCGACCAGACCTCCGCGCTGGTCAGCTTCGCCTGGATCATGGCGGCCGCGCTGCTCGCGCCGATTATCTCCCAGCTCACGCGCGGTTACGTGCCATCCGTGGCGCTATTCCTATTGTTCGGCATGCTCATCGGCCCCTCGGTGTGGGGACTCGCCGGATTCGACGGTGGCATCACCCTGCTCAAAGAGCTCGGCGTCGGCGCCCTATTCCTGCTCGCCGGGTTCGAAATCGACCGCTCGAGCCTGCGCTCGCGCCAGGCGGGCAGCTCGCTTGTCACCTGGGTGTTCTGCCTGGTGCTCAGCACCGGCGGCGCATGGCTTCTACTTCGCGACGCCCCCTCGCCCTCGTCGTCGGCATCGCGCTGACCTCCACCGCCTTAGGCACCGTCATGCCCGTGCTCAAGCAGCAGGGTTTAGAAGACTCGAAAATTGGCCGGTCCGTGATGATCCACGGCGCCGTCGGCGAAGTCGCCCCGATCGCCGCGATGGCGCTGCTGCTCAGCACCCGGTCGACCCTAGCCACAGCCATCATCCTGCTCGTCTTCGTGGTCATCGCGGTGCTCGTGGGAATCATGCCGCGGGCGATCGTCACACTGATGCCGTGGGTGCACAAGGCCTTCCTCGCCGGCTACGGCGAGACCAACCAGACCGTCCTGCGCCTGATCGTGCTCATCCTCGCAGTGCTCATGGCCGTTACCGCCGTCTTCGAGCTCGACGTCGTGCTCGGTGCCTTCGCCGCCGGCTTCATCCTCAACGCCGTCGCACCGAACGAGATCCACGACGACCTAGAGAAGGCACTCAACGTGCTGTTCTACTCCATGCTCATCCCGGTCTTCTTCGTCGCCTCCGGCATGGAGATCAACTGGCAGGTTATCCGCGACAACGCCCTCGCAGTCATCGCCGTTCCACTCATCATCCTGATCACCCGCGGCCTGCCGGTCTTCCTGCGGGAGAACAGCCACCGCGACGACGAGAAGCTTGCGGTTCTCGAGCGCCTCCAGGTCGCCCTCTACGCGGCCACCGGGTTGCCGATCATCGTCGCGGTGACATCACTCGCGCAATCTGCGGGCCTGCTCGATCAGGAGACGGCCTCCATCTTCGTCGCCGGTGGCGCGCTCACCGTCGCGGCCTACCCGCTGCTGGCGCGCGTGGTGGCGTCGCAAAGCAACAATGCCTAGCCTTCGATCTTCGAACGGCGGATGCGCAGCTCCCGTTCTGCCCCTATGAGCGGGGATCCCGCAAACGGCAACGTGCCGAGATCGACCGCAGACGCGGCCCGTAACGCCTGCTCGATCGCGCTGCTGGCAACTGCCTGAGGCAAGCCGATAGAGTCAGCTAGTTCCAGCCAGTGCCTTCGGGATAGACCTTTGTCTCCGCCTGCAATTGGCAGGGCCATCGACATGTCGCGGTAGAGCATCGTGCACGGCATGTCGTATATCGGGGCAACGTTCCATTGGCCCTGCAGGTCACGCAGAATCGAAATGGGGCCCGAACCCCGGAAAGTGGACACGGGGATTTAATCAAGATGCGATAGTAAGTGTAGCTGATTCGGCGGCTTGAAAAGGCGTTCGGCGAGCGGTAGCCACACCACGAGCGCAACCGTTGGGTGTTGTACCGGATGCACCACTGGAACACGTCCCGGCGACACACGAGCTGACTGGCGAAAACAGGCTCGTCCTTGAGGACTTCCCGCTTCAACGAGGCGTTGAACGACTCCGCCAACGAGTTGTCCGCGCTCGTCCCGATCGTACCCATCGACTGGGTGACACCGAACCGCTCACATAACCTCCGGTACTGCTCAGAGGTATAGACACTGCCGTGATCCGAGTGAAAAATCGCCCCGTCAAGGCTACCTCGGACCCCGTGAGCCATCGTGAGGGCTTCTTCGACCAACTCGGTGCGCATGTGGTCGGCTATTGCGAAACCGGTCAACTGCCGCGAATAGCAGTCGATGACCGTGGCCAGGTACATATTCGACCCGTCCGCGATCGGCAGGTACGTGATATCGCCGACGTAGACCTTGTTCGGTTTCTCCGCGGTGAACCGGCGTTTCAGAAGGTCAGGGAATTTAGGCGCACGTTTCGCGGACACGGTGGTCTTCACCCGGCGTTTCCTGGTGTAGCCGAAAAGGCCCATCTGCCGCATCAACCTGGCAGTGTGCTTGTGATTGAGACGGTCACTATTGCCCCGGTCGTTGGCGGGATCGGCGTTGATGGCCGCAGTCACACGTTTCGCCCCGTAACAGCCGTTCTCGGCCGTGAACACGGCCTTGATCCTCGCTCCCAGCGCCGCGTCAGCGACGAGGCGTCGCCGGCGGGCAGGAGCAGCAGATTTCCATTTGTAATACGAGGACCGGTTGACCTTCAGGACCTCACATAACCGCTTGACCTCGTAGAAGTCTCGGTGGTCATCAACGAACTGAAAGCGGTTCACCAGTTCGTCTCTTTAAGCGAAATATTTGGCCGCCTTGCGCAGGATCTCTCGTTCCTCCCGGAGCTTGACGTTCTCGCGTTCCAACACGCGGATCCGCTCGGCATCGGAGAGTCCTTCAGCCGGGGAGCGTTCGCTGTTGGCTGCGGCGATCGGGCTGGCGACTTTTTCACCGTTGGCGTTGGTTTTGGTGCCGGTGCCGAAGGCGTCGAGCCAGGTGCGCAGGGAGTTGCGGTTGACCCCGAGATCGGAGGCGATCGCGTTGATCGTGGCTCCGGGGGTCGACTCGTACAACGACACTTCCGTCACGCTTGAACTGCTCGGTGTAGGTCTTGCGTGGCATGGTGGAAAGGTACCTCACTTTCCTAGCGAGATGCTGGTTTCAGCGTGTCCACCACCAAGGGGTCAAGTCCTTGCCCACATGGTCGTTGGCGTAGCTTCGTTCCAGCTCGTTTGCGAAGTATTTTGCCTGATAGCTTGAAAGATGTGCGCCGAAAGTTACACCCCAACTCGTTGGTGTTGCACTCACACGGTCAGACTGATTAGGGTTGTAAGCCATACTCTCCTCTATGTGATCACCGCCACTTAATGACAATGCGGTAACTATACCGCAAGGCGGTCGTTCAGAGCGCAGAGAATGCACTCCCGAGACGTCTGGATGAACCGTCCGATCTGGACGTGCTGCCACTAACGCTTTTTCCAGCTATAACGCCCGTCTCGGGTAGCGCGTAGCCTCAGCGCCCCGACCACGCTGAGTCGCACCTCGAAATAGCCCCTGTCGGGCGTGGTTCTCCTACCCCACGATCGGTGGGGCCCTCAAACCGCGCCACCAGCCCACAATCACGCTGAAGTCCCCCGCGCCCTCTGGTAATATCTTCCCCGCACTGGGGCGCGGCCCTCGCAGTACGCGCTCCCCTTCTATCTATTTCACTTCTCAATGGGATCGAGCAATGGCAGTCGACCTACACCCCAGCCAGTGTGATGCGGAAGAGATCAGCCGCACGTTTCAGGCCGATATCGACCACGGGCTGGAAGGCGGTGACGCCCTCGCCCGGCTCGAGCGCTACGGCCCCAACCAGCTCCGCCAAAAGCCACCGGTGCCGCTGTGGCGCAGGATCCTGCGCCAATTTCAGGACCCGCTGGTCTACCTCCTGCTCGTCGCCATGGCGATCTCCGTTCTCGCGTGGTTCATTGAGGGCGCCAGCGGAGTGCCCGTCGACGCGATCGTCATCGCCGCCATCGTCATCGCCAACGCGCTGATCGGACTCGCCCAGGAGAACAAGGCCGAGGGCGCCGTCGCCGCTCTGTCCGCGATGACGGCCGCCACCTCCACCGTGCTTCGCGACGGCCGCCTCGCGACCATCCCCTCCGACCAGCTCGTTCCCGGGGACCTCCTCGTACTTAGCGAGGGCGACTCGGTGGGCGCCGACGCCCGCCTGGTGGAGTCCACCAACCTGCGCGTTCAGGAATCGTCACTGACCGGCGAGTCGGAGGCGGCCGAGAAAGACCCCGCCACCATCACGGACCTCGTCGGCGTGGGCGACCGGCGCAACATGGTGCACAAGGGCACCGCCGTTGTCCACGGTGTGGGCCGGGCCGTGGTCACGGCGACCGGCATGGACACCCAGATGGGTTCGATCGCCGACATGCTCGATTCCACCGAGCGCAGCGCCTCGCCGCTGGACAAGGAGATCGAGAAGGTCTCCAGGATGCTGGGGCTGCTCGTCATCGGAATCGCCGTCGTCGTCATGGGCGCCCTGTTCGCCCTCAGTGACGTATCGAATGCCTCCGACGCCATCGAGATCCTTCTGCTCGGCGTCTCGCTCGCCGTCGCCGCCGTGCCCGAAGGCCTGCCCGCCATCCTCTCCCTCGTACTCGCCATGGGCGTTCAATCCATGGCCAAGCGCAACGCGGTGATGAAAGACCTGCACTCGGTGGAAACCCTCGGCGCCGCCTCCGTGATCGCCTCGGATAAGACCGGCACGCTCACCCGGAATGAGATGACGCTGCGCACGGTGATGACCAGCTCCGGCACCATCAACCTCACCGGCATCGGCTACGCCCCTGATGGCCACGTCGAAGGCAGCCCGGATGAGCAGCAGCTCGAGGAGGCCCGCCTCGTCATCGCCGGCGGCGCCATCGCCAACAACGCGCAGCTTAGCGACGCCGCGCCCTGGACCATCGAGGGCGACCCCACCGAGGCGGCGTTCCTCGTCGCACAGCACAAGATCGACGGGATCGCCGCCCGCACCAAGCAGTTCGAGCGCCACGCCGAGGTCCCCTTTTCCTCAGAACGAAAGCTCATGTCGGTCGCCGGCCGGGACGCCGTCGCCGGAGAGGTGCTGGTGACCAAGGGCGCGCCCGATGTCCTCCTGTCGCGCTGCACGAAGCGGCGCGTGGGAGCGCACGAAATCGAGCTCGACGGTGCCGCGCGCGACGAGCTGCTGGACGCCGTCGAGCGCCTCAGCGGCGAGGGATACCGCACCCTCGGGGTGGCCTACCGCCTCCTCGACGCGCCCGCCCACAACCTCACCGAGGACGACGAATCCGACCTGGTATTCGCCGGCGTCGTCGGTATCATCGACCCCCCGCGCGAGGAGGCGACCGAGGCGATCGCCCAAGCGCACTCCGCGGGAATCCGCACGATGATGATCACGGGCGATCACCCGCGTACGGCGGCGAAGATCGGCTCAGACCTCGGCGTCGTCGAGCACGAAACAGGCGCTCTCACCGGCGACGAGATCGAGGCGCTCGACCACGAGCAGCTCCGCGACGCCGTCCGCGGGGTCAACGTCTACGCCCGCGTCACACCCGAGCACAAGCTCCGCATCATCGACGCACTGCAGGACGACGGGCACATCGTCGCCATGACCGGCGACGGCGTGAACGACGCTCCGGCGCTCAAATCCGCCGACATCGGCGTGGCCATGGGCATCACGAGCACGGAGGTGACCAAGGAGGCGGGCAAGATGATCCTTGCCGACGACAACTACGCCACCATCATCTCCGCCGTGCGCCAGGGCCGCGAAATCTACGACAACATCCGCAAATTTCTCCGCTTCCTGCTGTCCTCCAACATGGGCGAAGTCATCACGGTGTTCTTCGGCGTCGTTCTCGCGGGCGTCATCGGACTCTCCGGCTCCGCCGAGGGCCTCGCCGTGCCGCTGCTGGCCACACAAATCCTGTGGGTCAACCTGGTTACGGACTCCGGACCCGCCCTGGCAATGGGTGTCGACCCGGCGGACGGCGACCTCATGGCCCGGCCGCCACGCGACCCCTCCTCGCCGATCATCGACCGCGACATGTGGTGGCGCATCATCTTCATCGGGTCGATCATGGGCGCGGTCACCCTCCTGTCCATCGACATGTTCCTGCCTGGGGGCCTGTTCACACTCCACGCGGAGAATCTGGACGTCGCCCGCACCGTCGGCTTTACCACCCTCGTGTTCGCCCAGCTGTTCAACGCCCTGAACTCCCGCTCGGCCACGCACTCCGCGTTCCGCAACTTCGGTGCCAACCACTGGCTCTGGGCGGCGATCGCGCTGGCCGTGGTCCTGCAGATCGCCGTCGTCCACCTGCCGTTTATGCAGGTGGCGTTCGGCACCGCAGCGCTTCACTGGAAGCAGTGGGCGGTGGCCGTCGCCATGGCCTCCGTGGTGCTGTGGGCCGAGGAGTTGGCGAAGCTGGCGCGCCGCGGTCTGTCGAGGTAGAGGCGCCGGCATGGCGTGGCGCGACGAGGTGGCGCTCTCCCGGACCTGACCCCTTGGTGGTGGACACGCTGAAACCAGCATCTCGCTGGGAAAGTGAGGTACCTTTCCACCATGCCACGCAAGACCTACACCGAGCAGTTCAAGCGTGACGCAGTGTCGTTGTACGAGTCGACCCCCGGAGCCACGATCAACGCGATCGCCTCCGATCTCGGGGTCAACCGCAACTCCCTGCGCACCTGGCTCGACGCCTTCGGCACCGGCACCAAAACCAACGCCCACGGTGAAAAAGTCGCCAGCCCGATCGCCGCAGCCAACAGCGAACGCTCCCCGGCTGAAGGACTCTCCGATGCCGAGCGGATCCGCGTGTTGGAACGCGAGAACGTCAAGCTCCGGGAGGAACGAGAGATCCTGCGCAAGGCGGCCAAATATTTCGCTTAAAGAGACGAACTGGTGAACCGCTTTCAGTTCGTTGATGACCACCGAGACTTCTACGAGGTCAAGCGGTTATGTGAGGTCCTGAAGGTCAGCCGGTCCTCGTATTACAAATGGAAATCTGCTGCTCCTGCCCGCCGGCGACGCCTCGTCGCTGACGCGGCGCTGGGAGCGAGGATCAAGGCCGTGTTCACGGCCGAGAACGGCTGTTACGGGGCGAAACGTGTGACTGCGGCCATCAACGCCGATCCCGCCAACGACCGGGGCAATAGTGACCGTCTCAATCACAAGCACACTGCCAGGTTGATGCGGCAGATGGGCCTTTTCGGCTACACCAGGAAACGCCGGGTGAAGACCACCGTGTCCGCGAAACGTGCGCCTAAATTCCCTGACCTTCTGAAACGCCGGTTCACCGCGGAGAAACCGAACAAGGTCTACGTCGGCGATATCACGTACCTGCCGATCGCGGACGGGTCGAATATGTACCTGGCCACGGTCATCGACTGCTATTCGCGGCAGTTGACCGGTTTCGCGATCGCCGACCACATGCGCACCGAGTTGGTCGAAGAAGCCCTCACGATGGCTCACGGGGTCCGAGGTAGCCTTGACGGGGCGATTTTTCACTCGGATCACGGCAGTGTCTATACCTCTGAGCAGTACTGAAGCGTCCTGGGTTTAGTTCCGCTTCTTTTACGGCCCTGTGTTGATGGGCTCGGTGAGATAGTACTCGGTTTCTACTTCCTGTGGGGTGGCGTAGTCCAATGCTTCGTGAAGTCGCTTAGTGTTCCACCAATGCACCCACCGCAAGGTGGCCAGTTCGACTTCTCCGACCGACGTCCACGGGCCCTGGGCATGAATCAGTTCAGCCTTGTAGAGACCGTTGACTGTTTCGGCTAGTGCATTGTCGTAAGAATCGCCGACTGTTCCCACACTCGGGCGGATTCCTGACTCAGCTAGCGCAGTGGAATACTTCAGTGACACATACTGGCTGCCCCGATCGCTGTGGTGAATTAGCTGGTTTCCATGGATTCGCCCTGCAGTCGTTAACGCATGCTCCAAAGCCTCCATCGGCAGCGCGTTGGTGCGCATTGTCGAGCGTGTAGCGACACCAACAATTTTTCGGCTGAATACATCCACGACAAACGCTGTATAAGCGAATCCTGACAGGGTGCGAACGTAGGTAATGTCGGCAACCCAAAGCCTGCCTGGTGCCTGCGCACGGAAGTTTCGGCGCACAAGGTCCGGGCGATGATCCGGTGTCTTCGGGCTGATCGTAGTTAGTGGGATTCGCCCACGTCTGCGGCCAGAAACGCCTGCGAGTTTCATCAGACGTGCGGTCTTGTCGCGACCAATATGAACGCCTTCACGGTTCATCGCGTGCCACATTTTGCGGATGCCGTAGACCGAGAAATTCTCCGCATGCACACGCTGTATCTCTGGGATGAGCAGGCTATCGCTTAAGGCCCTTGCACTGGGAACACGAGTGGTCGCCTTGCGGTAGCCACGAGAGGTGATGAATCCACGATCTGCCTGTTTTAGAACTCTGCAGATGGCCTCGACCCCAAATTGATCTTTGTACGCGTCGATGTAGGAGATCATTTGGTCGTGGGTCGGTCGAGTTCCGCCGCGAAAAAAGCCGAAGCTGTCTTAAGAATCCCGTTTGCTCGTTTCAGTTCGCGGTTTTCACGACGCAGACGCCTGAGTTCTTCTTCCATTGTTTCGCCGCCTGAAGCGTCAGAATTATCGCGTACTGAAGCGCTGTCACGGTACCAAGCCCGCAACGTGTGGTGGGATACACCAAGCAGCTCACCGACCTCCGTGTAGGCGCGTTGCAGTGAGCAAGACTCCAGGCGGACCATTTCGATGATCTGATGGACCGCCTTCTCCTTGAACTCGACGGAATACTTTCTAGGCATAGTTCAATCCTTCCTTAGCTGAGGTAGGAACTAAACCCAGGACGCTTCAGTACCGGAGGTTATGTGAGCGGTTCGGTGTCACCCAGTCGATGGGTACGATCGGGACGAGCGCGGACAACTCGTTGGCGGAGTCGTTCAACGCCTCGTTGAAGCGGGAAGTCCTCAAGGACGAGCCTGTTTTCGCCAGTCAGCTCGTGTGTCGCCGGGACGTGTTCCAGTGGTGCATCCGGTACAACACCCAACGGTTGCACTCGTGGTGTGGCTACCGCTCGCCGAACGCCTTTGAAACCGCCGAATCAGCTACACTTACTATCGCATCTTGATTAAATCCCCGTGTCCACTTTCCGGGGTTAGGGCCCCGCCTGCGCTACCAGATGACCAGCAGGGAAGTAGTCAAACCCGAGCAATACGACCGCGTCACCTACGAACCCGGCAAGGACAAAATCACCCTCATCACCTGCACCCCGTACGGCATCAACACCGACCGGTTGCTCGTCCACGCGCAGCGCGTGCCGCTCGACCCCGACGCGCCCGAACCTGAGGTTTCCGGGTGGGGCTGGTCCTGGTGGATGATTGCGGTGTGCGTGCTGGTGCTCGGGGTTTTGCTGGTGATCCTGGTGCGGGCGCTGCGGCGGCGGGTTCGGGCTTCGGGGTCTGCTGGTCGCCACGCTGCGTAGGTGTTAGGGGGCGGCGTGACGGCGAGCCCGCGCTCAAACTCCATTTGATCTCGCCCTGGGGTATTAACGCCCCCATTGCCCGCGGCCTGAAGAAGGCTGTGTCACTGGCGAATCTGAACAAGGTTCCAGCCATCCTCCGGCGGCTCAAAGCACCGCGTGTGGAGGGTGCAATCTGCGGAGTGTTTTCGAACGTCGTTCTGCCAAATGGGATCGAATCAAAACTGCGCGGCCCGCTCAGACATGCTGCGCGCTTTGGTGATTTGTCACCAACGACGCTCCGGTGTAGACATATATCTCATTCCTTTCTGTTTTCTCACGCCGAACGGGAAAACATACCGGGAAATTCGCTCTGCCTAATGTCACCAAAGAAATGCGGGAAAGGTCAGCGGTATGCCCGGGCAATGTCGCTTCCCACCCTTGGAGGGTTTTCATGTCAGTAGTCGGAACTCTCGGCCTGTTGTCAGCTTCAGTGTTAGCAGCTGCCCGAGTCCTCATGCGAGTCGGATGTTTTCTCTTCGTCGCCTACCTTTTAATGTTCTCGGTATCCCTCGTGTTGACGTCGGTTATGCCCAAGCCCACGCCGGTGCCTGCCCGCAAGGCAGTGGTCAAGGCTATTCGCACACCTCATCTCCTCCCGCGACTGCGAATTCGGCACCCGCGCGCATACTAGGCGGATACGGTAATGATTCTGATTAATGGTCACGTAGTCGACCTCATCTTCGTCATAGCTGTTCTGGCTATTGCCGTTGGTCTTAGCTACATGTTCTTTATGATCTGGCTGTCAAGAACGCGCCAGAAAGTGTGGAAACCACGGGACTACCAGCCAGGGGACCCATCGGTAATCTTCGTTCTTCCGTGCCTCAACGAGGAGGCGGTCATCGAAGCCAGCCTCCGTCGCCTTTTGGCCATGAATTACCCCGACAAACACATCCTCGTCATTGACGACGGTTCGGACGACAACACGGCGGGAATCGTGCGCAGTGTGGATTCTCCGCAGGTCCACCTGTTGCAGAGGCAATTGCCGAACGCGCGGCTGGGTAAAGGGGAAGCGCTTAATGCCGCGTTTAGCCACATTCTTGACGGCAACCTATGCGACGTCACCGACACTGACAACGTGATCGTCGTCGTGGTCGATGCGGACGGGCGGATGGAACCCGAGTCACTACGTTACGTGGTTCCCGCCTTCGAAGATCCCGTGTTGGGAGGCGTGCAAATCGGGGTAAGAATCAACAACCGAGCAGACAGCCTCCTCGCCCGTATGCAGGACATGGAGTTTGTTCTCTACACCGAGGTGTACCAGCGCGCACGGGTGCGCTTGCGCACTCCTGGGCTCGGAGGAAACGGACAATTCGTGCGCCTCTCTACTCTGCAAACTCTTGGCCAAAAGCCGTGGTCGCAATCGCTGACAGAGGACCTCGATCTCGGTGTACGCACGCTTATCAATGGCTACCGACTTGACTTCTGCCCACAGGCCGCCGTTCACCAGCAGGGGCTAGTCAGTCTACAGCGCTGGATCCGGCAGCGCGCACGATGGTTCCAAGGGCACCTTCAGTCGTGGTCACTCGTCGGAGACGTGCTGACATCACTCAAGGGCATACAGCGCGTAGACCTGTTCTACCACCTAACCAGCCCAGCGCTAGTAATCACGGGCGCATTTTTCACCGTAGCGATGCTGCTCACGGCGCTCGGGCAAGTGTTGGCCATCCCCACGGGGCATCAAGGATTCCACCTGTACTGGCTCGGCGCATACTTACTTGCCTTCATCCCTATGATCATCCTTGGGTTGATCTACTCGCAGTCGGAGCCCGGAATGAGTCCGCTTCGCGCCGCGGGCCTTGCGCACTTATATGTCGCATATTCCCTTCTGTGGTCAATTGCGGGCGGCAAAGCGATAATAAACATCATGCTGGGCCGGCGTGGATGGGCCAAAACGGAGCGCATTCAGGAAAGCCCTAGTGAGGTCGAGAGCGCCATTATGGCGGAGCTACCTCGTGCATCTCAAAACGACAGCTCAGTAGTCGACGCCTGTGCTATATCGGAGAGATGAGGTTGAGAAAACTCAGCATTGTTGCTGTTGTCCTAGTCCTTGTCGGCGGATTGTTAGGGTTGAGTTCATTGCAGGGTTCACGTGGAGCGTCCCATAGAGAATGGGCCCAAGGAGGCCAGTACGGTCAGTGGCAGGTGGTCTACAACGGCTACGGAAAAGTAACCGGAAATGCACATGAAGTGGTTCTCGAGCCGAATGCCGCGTCGCACCTCGATGCGACTCACGCCGCGCTGGTCAGGACTACGGAGGTATTTGGCAACGTTGTCGAGTTTGAGCTGACGGTCCATACTGAGGCCCAAGTACGTAGCGGTGCGCCAAACCCTTGGGAGGTGGGCTGGGTGTTGTGGAATTATGAGAACGACGAGCGCTTCTACGCGGTGGCGCTCAAACCGAACGGCTGGGAGATCTCTAAACAGGACCCCGCTTACCCCGGTAACCAACGTTTCTTGCTCAGCGGAGAGAACTACACGTTCCCCCTCAATCAAGACCACCTAGTAAGGGTGCGCCATTCGGGCCATACCATGAGCGTGTGGGCTGACGGTAACTTTTTAGGTGAATTCACGGATCAGGAACGGCCCTACGAGGGTGGATCCATCGCAATGTACACGGAGGATGCACGCGTCCGGTTTTCCAATTTCGAGGTGGTTCGATGACATCTTCTCGGCGCGGGTTGAACGGTCTCCTCGCTACGGTCGCGGTGACCAGCGTCGTTGCTTCAGGAGCGCTCCTCTTCGGGGCCGTCGATGACACTCTCGTTCCCGGCGAGTCGTCCCCTCTCGTCAACGAGTTCGTGCGTACCGTTGACGCTGAGGGACCGGACACCAATGCGGTGACGGGTCGTCCCCCCGCTGAGGTTTTCGGAAACCCACAGGGTACCGCCTCGTCACTGATGCTTTTCGAAGATGGATCCGCAGACAGTGAAGTCGAAGCGATCGCCGCTGCAAACCTCGCCTCGCACTTCGGAAGAGTGCAGGTAAAGCCCGTCTCTCAATACGCGCCCGGTTCGATTGGTCAGTATACAGGTGTGGTGTATGTGGGAGAAGGACTCTCAAATCACTTGCCACCACAGTTCGTCAACGACATTGAAACGACCGACACCAAGGTGATGTGGGTGGGTGCCGGGGTGGAATCTCTCTACGGGGACGGCATATTTGCGGAGAGTTTCGGATGGGAACCCGCGGGGGAGGGAAAAGCTCCACGCGATGATGTACGAGTGGTTACCTACAAGGGGAAAAACCTCGAGAGGTCCTCATCGGCGTCCTCTATGCGTGTCCCCGAGATCCGCGACCCACAAGCAGTTGAAGTTCTGGGCTCTGGGTTTTGCGGGTCAATTACCCAACCTGTTGTGTGCCCAGGCAGCGGACCCGAAGGTGTGCCGTGGGCTGTCCGTTCGCGCAACCTCACCTACGTCTCCGACTTCCCTTTCGCTGGAATTGGCGAGAACACGCAAGCCATCGCCTTCGCTGATCTTTTTTACGACCTTCTAGCACCAGATACCCCAGCAGCGCACAAAGCGGCAGTGCGACTCGAAGATGTAGGACCTATGGCGGATCCCCAGCAATTACGCAAGGTGGCGGATCTCCTCCACGCCCGTGGCATCCCTTTCCAGATTGCGGTGATCCCCTACTACATATCGGAGCGTTATTCAGATCGAACGGACGACCGCTTTGTAGGCATCTCCCTCCTGGACAAGCCGGAGGTGGTAAGCGCCATTAAATACATGCAGGAGCGTGGGGGACAGGTGGTCCAACACGGCACGACGCACCAGTTCGCATCCCGCGAAAACCCCTACGTTAATTCGCGTTCGGGTGAAGATTTCGAGTTCGTTCGAGCGCAGTGTAGCTCTGAGCCGTACAAACCATACAAATTCGAGAAATGCGAGAAGGACTCGTGGGTTGTCCTTACCGGCCCGGTCGGCAATGACACGGTGGATGAGCAAGAACGTCGGGTGCGCGCTGGTCGCGATCTGCTAGTGAAGGCAGGGTTGGGTGAGCCGATTGGCTTCGAAGTTCCTCACTACGGCGCCACACCTAACGCCTACGAAGCAATCCGCCGTGTCTATGACACCCGGTACGAAGCTGGAACGTACTACGGCGGGTATGTGTCAGGCTCGCCTATGAGCCTCGACAAGTCGATTGTTCAGATTTTCCCGTACACGGTCTTCGACATTTATGGTTCAAGGGTGTTGCCCGAGAACTTGGGCAACGTCAGTCTCGAACAGATTAACAACCACCCTCCGCGCTCTCCGGAGGAAATTGTGGCCAGCGCGGACCGCAACCTGGTTGTGCGGGAATCGACAGCAAGCTTTTTCTTCCACCCGTTCCTCGACCCGGCGCTTCTGGAGCAGACCGTCGACGGTATTCAGGGCCTCGGATATGAGTTCGTTCCAGCGACGCAGCTATAGCCACTGCGTACCGCAGGAGATGCGTGCTAGCGTCGGGCGCGGAGAAATGTACTCACAACACCAGCCCGCGTATGCGGTGGTTTGGTTGCTTCCAAGGAGCATTCGGACCTGACCCCTTGGTGGTGGACACGCTGAAACCAGCATCTCGCTGGGAAAGTGAGGTACCTTTCCACCATGCCACGCAAGACCTACACCGAGCAGTTCAAGCGTGACGGAAGTGTCGTTGTACGAGTCGACCCCCGGAGCCACGATCAACGCGATCGCCTCCGATCTCGGGGTCAACCGCAACTCCCTGCGCACCTGGCTCGACGCCTTCGGCACCGGCACCAAAACCAACGCCCACGGTGAAAAAGTCGCCAGCCCGATCGCCGCAGCCAACAGCGAACGCTCCCCGGCTGAAGGACTCTCCGATGCCGAGCGGATCCGCGTGTTGGAACGCGAGAACGTCAAGCTCCGGGAGGAACGAGAGATCCTGCGCAAGGCGGCCAAATATTTCGCTTAAAGAGACGAACTGGTGAACCGCTTTCAGTTCGTTGATGACCACCGAGACTTCTACGAGGTCAAGCGGTTATGTGAGGTCCTGAAGGTCAGCCGGTCCTCGTATTACAAATGGAAATCTGCTGCTCCTGCCCGCCGGCGACGCCTCGTCGCTGACGCGGCGCTGGGAGCGAGGATCAAGGCCGTGTTCACGGCCGAGAACGGCTGTTACGGGGCGAAACGTGTGACTGCGGCCATCAACGCCGATCCCGCCAACGACCGGGGCAATAGTGACCGTCGCGATCGCCGACCACATGCGCACCGAGTTGGTCGAAGAAGCCCTCACGATGGCTCACGGGGTCCGAGGTAGCCTTGACGGGGCGATTTTTCACTCGGATCACGGCAGTGTCTATACCTCTGAGCAGTACCGGAGGTTATGTGAGCGGTTCGGTGTCACCCAGTCGATGGGTACGATCGGGACGAGCGCGGACAACTCGTTGGCGGAGTCGTTCAACGCCTCGTTGAAGCGGGAAGTCCTCAAGGACGAGCCTGTTTTCGCCAGTCAGCTGGTGTGTCGCCAGTCAGCTGGTGTGTCGCCGGGACGTGTTCCAGTGGTGCATCCGGTACAACACCCAACGGTTGCACTCGTGGTGTGGCTACCGCTCGCCGAACGCCTTTGAAACCGCCGAATCAGCTACACTTACTATCGCATCTTGATTAAATCCCCGTGTCCACTTTCCGGGGTTAGGGCCCTCCCTCCCCCTGCGAGGCTGGCTCACCCTGGCAATCGGACTAGGCATCATCGCCTGCCTGGCCAGCGCCTGGTTCGTCGCCACCGCGGTGCGTTCGGAGGAGCGCAGCAGCGGTTCCGCACTCATCTTTGCTATCTCTGCCATCCTCACCGCCGTGGGGTGGGGTTTCGGCATAGTCGGGTGGATTGAAGAGTTTCGCGCCAACACGGAGCTGCCCATTATCAACCTCGGAATTCTGCTGGTACCGGCGGGTGTGCTCCTCGGGGTCGCGGGTGTGGCTGCCGCGTGGGCTCAGTCGATATCGCAGGACGGCCGACGGTCTCACTAACGCTTACCGCACACCCCCGCTGGCCCGGGCGTACCCTTGAGCCTCATGGATACGCTCGTCCTCGCCGCAGGTGAGTTCGACCAGACCTCCGCGCTGGTCAGCTTCGCCTGGATCATGGCGGCCGCGCTGCTCGCGCCGATTATCTCCCAGCTCACGCGCGGTTACGTGCCATCCGTGGCGCTATTCCTATTGTTCGGCATGCTCATCGGCCCCTCGGTGTGGGGACTCGCCGGATTCGACGGTGGCATCACCCTGCTCAAAGAGCTCGGCGTCGGCGCCCTATTCCTGCTCGCCGGGTTCGAAATCGACCGCTCGAGCCTGCGCTCGCGCCAGGCGGGCAGCTCGCTTGTCACCTGGGTGTTCTGCCTGGTGCTCAGCACCGGCGGCGCATGGCTTCTACTTCGCGACGCCCCCCTCGCCCTCGTCGTCGGCATCGCGCTGACCTCCACCGCCTTAGGCACCGTCATGCCCGTGCTCAAGCAGCAGGGTTTAGAAGACTCGAAAATTGGCCGGTCCGTGATGATCCACGGCGCCGTCGGCGAAGTCGCCCCGATCGCCGCGATGGCGCTGCTGCTCAGCACCCGGTCGACCCTAGCCACAGCCATCATCCTGCTCGTCTTCGTGGTCATCGCGGTGCTCGTGGGAATCATGCCGCGGGCGATCGTCACACTGATGCCGTGGGTGCACAAGGCCTTCCTCGCCGGCTACGGCGAGACCAACCAGACCGTCCTGCGCCTGATCGTGCTCATCCTCGCAGTGCTCATGGCCGTTACCGCCGTCTTCGAGCTCGACGTCGTGCTCGGTGCCTTCGCCGCCGGCTTCATCCTCAACGCCGTCGCACCGAACGAGATCCACGACGACCTAGAGAAGGCACTCAACGTGCTGTTCTACTCCATGCTCATCCCGGTCTTCTTCGTCGCCTCCGGCATGGAGATCAACTGGCAGGTTATCCGCGACAACGCCCTCGCAGTCATCGCCGTTCCACTCATCATCCTGATCACCCGCGGCCTGCCGGTCTTCCTGCGGGAGAACAGCCACCGCGACGACGAGAAGCTTGCGGTTCTCGAGCGCCTCCAGGTCGCCCTCTACGCGGCCACCGGGTTGCCGATCATCGTCGCGGTGACATCACTCGCGCAATCTGCGGGCCTGCTCGATCAGGAGACGGCCTCCATCTTCGTCGCCGGTGGCGCGCTCACCGTCGCGGCCTACCCGCTGCTGGCGCGCGTGGTGGCGTCGCAAAGCAACAATGCCTAGCCTTCGATCTTCGAACGGCGGATGCGCAGCTCCCGTTCTGCCCCTCTGAGCGGGGATCCCGCAAACGGCAACGTGCCGAGATCGACCGCAGACGCGGCCCGTAACGCCTGCTCGATCGCGCTGCTGGCAACTGCCTGAGGCAAGCCGATAGAGTCAGCTAGTTCCAGCCAGTGCCTTCGGGATAGACCTTTGTCTCCGCCTGCAATTGGCAGGGCCATCGACATGTCGCGGTAGAGCATCGTGCACGGGATGTCGTATATCGGGGCAACGTTCCATCGGCCCTGCAGGTCACGCAGAATCGAAATGTTCTTTGCGTGAAGGTCACCATTGCCAGACAGCCACGCGAAAAGAAATTGTAGGTAAAGGTTCCGGGCCGCAACCAGAGGCGACGCACAGTGCTGCTCCAGAGCGTTGACCACAGTCTCGGTGTCCAGAGTATATTTCCGCCCAGGTAGGACACCCACCACCTGAGCACCATCCGCCATAGCTAGCTTTGTGAAGGACCCATTGGTACTCACCCGGTCGAATCTGGTCACCCACAAACCCACTACCCCGTGCTGATCCACCACCGTGCGGGCCTGAGCAACGGGGATTTTCAAGGCCTTCGCATGGGCAAGGTGCAGGGCCTCATTGACCACCAGATGCGGGTGGTCCGGCGGGTCAATTTTCAAGACCGCCTGCTCGCGTGCGCTCGCCACCGGCATGTTCACCATCGACGCAGAAGCTTTGCTCTGCACCCCAGGAATGCTGTGCGAATCTACGCTTTCGGTGATAACTCGGAAGTCGACGCTGTCCGTGTCAGAGGTAATGAGCGCCTCCGGCGTACGCGGCTGCTGCCCGCGCGGGACCACCTGAACATCGCCGGGGAGATCGCTACCAACCCCCACCGTTGGGTGAGCTCATCGTCCGGCGAGGTTTTCATGCTTCGCTTCAGAACGGTTAAACGGTGGCCTTCTGGAAGCAACCCGGCGAAGAAGGATGGCAAGCCAGCACCCCGCAAGGTCGTGCCCAGGGGCAATGTGAAGGCAATCGGCTCTCCCTCGTATGAGGGCAGGTAAGCGAACTGAACTTCGCCGGAGTCCTCGCGCTCTAACTCTGCTGCGAGCGTTCCCGCCTTATACACGTCGGCGCGGTCGATGTAGCGAAGCTGGTCACGGGGCTTCATTTCCGCACCTCAAGATTCAGGCCCAGTGTTGCCAGCACCTTGGCAACCGTCCCGACGCTGGGGCTGCCGCTCCCCTTCTCAATGTCGCGCAATGTGCGGTCTGAGATTCCAGCAAGTTCCGCTAATTGCTGCTGCGTCAGCATGTATTCTTTGCGCATAGCGCGAATCCCGGCGCCGATCTCGGCCACGATGTCGCAGTCAGACGCTGGCATTTCGGCACAATCCTTCCGATTGAGTGCAATATGGACAAGATTTTGTCCTCAAAGCGCCCGATCGGCAAGATGTTTCCGGTTCTTGAGCCCTCGACTCAGCGTTATTGATACTTCTGGTGCCGTTGCGCGGCGCGGGCGCGGCGGTCGTCGATAAGCAGCGGGTTCTCCTCACTCGCGGCCTTGCGCGTGGCGGCCTGCTGCGCCAGCGCGACACTGTCTTGCCCCTCGAGCTTCACGCGGCGCGCGGCAATCTCGGCCTGGGCGTCGTTGCGACGCAGCACCACCGGGATGTAGGCGAACACCGCAATGCCGACGGCGAGAATCGCCAGGTAGATGCCCGGGCCGTGGTGGTATCCGGCGTCGAACGCCGCGCTGGTGCGGCGCAGCCAAATCGCCAGGATGGAGATGAACAGCGACACCGTGGTGAGCATCCATCCCGCCGCGGCGAAGGCGAAGCGCTTGGTCGCCAGCACCAGCGAGGTCAGCACCCCGACGCCGATAAACGACAGCACGGTGAAGGCGTATTCCGTCAGCTTCGTCTGCACCCCGGCAGCCGCGTCGGTGAGGGCGAGTACCTCCCATCCCGCGACACCGCCCGCGAACGGGAGGAGCAGCGAAACGAGGTAGAGCACCACCGCCCCGACCAGCGCCCAGCGGGTGGCCGTCAGGTCGACCTTCGACGCTGCATTGCGCTCCTCGGCGGCGAGCTGCTGTGACTGGTCCATGGCGGGCACCTTTCCATCAAACTTTCGTTTGACTCTAGCAGCACCCGCCGGCGGCCGGCGCCGCGGCGGGCTGGCCGATCGCGGGCAGGCCCAGGCCCACGCCCACGGGTGCGGTGGTGGGCACCTGGCCCGCCTCCGAATTGTCGCCCGCCTGGGTGCGGCGGTGCGCGGTGATGCCGGAATCGGCGATCAAGTAGTGCGGCTTCGCATCCGTGACAGTGGCCGTGACGTAATCGCCGGGGCGCACCTCGCGGTCGGTGTCGCCGTGGACGGCGAAGTGGACGAGGCGGCCGTCGCGGGCGCGGCCCGACATGCGCTTGGTGGCGTCGTTCTTCTTGCCACCGGCAGCCTGCACCAGCAGCTCCACCTCGGTGCCCACCAGCTTCGCGTTCTCCTCCGCACTGATGCTCTCCTGCAGGGCCACGAGGCGCCCGAAACGCTCCTGGACAACTTCCTTGGGCACCTGGTTATCCATCGTCGCGGCGGGAGTTCCCGGGCGCGGCGAGTATTGGAACGTGAACGCCGAGGTGAACCGCGCCTTCTCTACTACGTTGAGGGTGGCCTGGAAGTCCTGTTCCGTCTCGCCCGGGAAACCGACGATGATGTCGGTGGTGATCGCCGCGTGCGGCAGCTTCTCGCGCACCTCGTCGAGGATGCCGAGGAACTTCTTCGAGCGGTAGGACCGGCGCATATCCTTGAGCACCTTGTCCGAGCCGGACTGCAGCGGCATGTGCAGCTGCGGGCACACGTTCGGGGTCTCGGCCATCGCATCGATCACGTCGGAGGTGAACTCCGCCGGGTGCGGGGAGGTAAAACGCACCCGCTCCAGGCCTTCGATCTTGCCGCACGCGCGCAGCAGCTTGGAAAACGCGGAACGGTCGCGCTCCAGGTCCGTGTCGACGAAGTTCACCCCGTAGGCGTTGACGTTCTGGCCCAACAGCGTCACCTCGGACACACCCTGATCCACCAGCGCCTGAACCTCGGCGAGGATGTCACCGGGGCGGCGGTCGAGCTCCTTGCCACGCAGTGACGGCACGATACAGAACGTGCAGGTGTTGTTGCAGCCCACGGAGACCGACACCCAACCGGCGTAGGCGGACTCGCGCTTGGCCGGCAGCACCGAGGGGAAGACCTCGAGGGCCTCGACGACCTCGACCTGCGCCTCCTCGCTAACGCGCGCGCGGTCCAGCAGCGCCGGCAGCGCCGAGATGTTGTGGGTGCCAAACACCGCGTCCACCCACGGCGCCTTCTCAATCACCGTGGAGCGGTCCTTCTGCGCCAGGCACCCGCCGACGGCGATCTGCATCCCGGGGTGGTTGTCCTTGGTCTTCTTCAGCGCGCCGAGCGAGCCGTAGAGGCGCTGGTCCGCGTTGTCGCGCACCGCGCAGGTGTTAAACACCACCAGGTCCGGCTCCGCCCCGGTCTCCGCCGCGACGTAGCCCGCTTCCTCGAGCATGCCGGAGAGGCGCTCGGAGTCGTGCACGTTCATCTGGCAGCCGAAGGTGCGGACCTCGTAGGTGCGGGGGGTGTTTTCGGTCGTACTTGTTACCACGGCCGTCAAGTCTATCGCCCTCCGGGGCGCAACCCTAACCCGTGCGCGGGGCGAGTGGGCGTCGATAAGCGCCGCGCGGAAAGTATTTCCCCATTCCGGCCCGAAACTTTCCTATTTCTAGTAAAACTATTTCCCATGACACAGGATTCGCAGCTCATGATCCGGATGAGCGGTGTGGAGAAGTATTTCGGTGACTTCCACGCGTTGAAGGACATCAACCTCGAGGTCCCGCGCGGCCAGGTTGTCGTCGTCCTCGGCCCCTCCGGATCGGGCAAATCGACCCTGTGTCGCACGATCAACCGCCTCGAAACCATCGACGCCGGAATGATCGAGATCGACGGGAAAACACTCCCCAAGGAGGGCAAGGGCCTGGCGAAACTGCGCGCCGACGTGGGCATGGTCTTCCAGCAGTTCAACCTCTTCCCCCACCTGACCATCAAGGACAACGTCACACTCGGCCCGCTGAAGGTGCGCAAGGAGAAGAAGGCGAGTGCCGACGCCCGCGCCGGCGAGCTGCTGGAGCGCGTCGGCATCGCCAACCAGGCCACCAAGTACCCCGCCCAGCTCTCCGGCGGCCAGCAACAGCGCGTCGCCATCGCGCGGGCGCTCGCCATGGACCCGAAGGTCATGCTTTTCGACGAGCCCACCTCCGCGCTCGACCCCGAAATGGTCGGCGAGGTGCTCGACGTGATGTCCGAGCTGGCCGCCACCGGCATGACCATGGTTGTAGTCACCCACGAGATGGGCTTCGCCCGCAAGGTCGCCGACAGGATCTTGTTCATGGCCGACGGCGAGATCGTCGAAGACACCGACCCGGAGTCCTTCTTCTCTCGCCCCCGCTCCGAGCGCGCCCGGGACTTCCTGGGCAAGATCCTCCCCCACTAACTACACAAGGAGAAGTCCCATGAAAAACATCTTCCGTTCCGTTGCCGCCACCGCCCTCGCGGTTGTCACCGCCGCCAGCCTGACCGCCTGCGGTGGCGAGAGCTCCGGCGCCGGTGACGGCCTGCTCGCCCAGATCGAGTCCGGCAACGTCACCCTCGGCACCAAGTACGACCAGCCCGGCCTCGGCCTGCGCGAGGCCGACGGCTCCATGAGCGGCCTCGACGTCGACGTCCTCACCTACGTGGTCAACTCCATCGCCGCGGACAAAGGCTGGGAGGAGCCGGAGATCACCTGGCGCGAGACCCCCTCCGCGCAGCGCGAGACCTTAATCCAGAACGGCGAGGTCGCCGCCATCGGCGCGACCTACTCCATCAACAAGTCCCGCTCCGAGGCCGTCAGCTTTGGTGGGCCCTACTTGCTCACCCACCAGGGCCTCCTGGTGCGCGCCGACGAGAACGACATCACGGGCCTCGAGGGCCTCGACGGCCGCATCCTCTGCTCGGTCACAGGATCCACCCCCGCCCAGAAGGTCAAGGACGCCCTGCCCGGTGTCCAGCTGCAGGAGTACGACACCTACTCGTCGTGTGTGGAAGCGCTGCGCAACGGCAACGTCGACGCGATGACCACCGACTCCTCCATCCTCGGCGGCTACTCCGCCCAGTCCCCGGGCGACTTCGCCATCGTCGAACTGGAGAAGGACGGTGAGCCGTTCACCAACGAGCACTACGGCATCGGCGTGACCAAGGACGACACCGAGGCCGTCGACGCCGTGAACAAGGCACTCGAGGCGATGTACGCCGACGGGTCCTTCCAGAAGTTCGTCGATGAGAACCTCGAGGGTGGTGTCGGCGTCTCCGAGGACAAGGTCGGCGACCTGTCCTTCCTGCAGTAACACCCCTCTACACCACCGGAAGGAGACCCCATGGAAGCCCTGTGGGCAGACCTATTGCCTGACCTGTGGCCGGCGTTTTGGACCACCATCAAACTGACGGTGTTCTCCGCCATCGGCGCCATGATCCTCGGCACCATCCTCACCGCCATGCGGGTCTCCCCCGTCGGTATCCTGCGCGCGACCTCCGGGTTCTTCATCAATACCGTGCGCAACACCCCGCTGACGTTGGTGGTCCTGTTTTGCTCGTTCGGTCTGTATCAGAACCTGGGTCTCCAGCTGGCCAACCGGGAGTCCTCGACGTTCATCGCAGACCAGAACTTCCGGCTCGCGGTGCTGGGCTTCATCCTCTACACCTCCTGCTTCGTCGCGGAGTCCCTGCGCAGCGGCATCAACACCGTCCACTTCGGCCAGTCGGAGGCCGCGCGCTCGCTCGGACTGGGCTTCGGCCAGATTTTCTCCCTGATTATCTTCCCGCAGGCCGTGCGCGCAGCTGTCATCCCGCTGGGCAACACGCTCATTGCGCTGACGAAGAACACCACCATCGCCTCCGTGATCGGCGTCGCCGAGGCGTCTCTGTTGATGAAGTCCACCATCGAGATGCACGCGAACCAGCTCTTCGTCATCTTCGGCGTGTTCGCGCTCGGGTTCATGATCCTCACCCTGCCGATGGGCCTCGCCCTCGGCTGGCTTTCCGAACGTCTGGCGGTGAAGCGTTAAATGTCCGACGCCAAAGCAACAGTGCTTTACGACGCCCCGGGTCCCCGCGCCCGCAGGCTGAACACGATCTACACCGCCGTCACGCTCGTGGTGCTCGCACTCGTCGCGTGGTGGGTGCTCTCCCGCCTCGCCGACAACGGCCAGCTTACGGCCGAAAAATGGAGTCCGTTCCTGCAGGCCAATACGTGGAGCACCTACATCCTGCCCGGCCTGTGGGGCACCATCAAAGCCGCGGCGCTGAGCATCCTGCTGGCTCTGGTCTTCGGCGTGGTCTTCGGCCTGGGCCGTCTGGCGGACACCGCGCCGGTGCGGTGGCTGTGCGCTGCGTTCATCGAGTTCTTTCGCGCCATCCCGGTGCTGTTACTCATGATCTTCCTGTACCAATTCTTCGCGGTGTTCGACATCGTCGCGCCGCGCGGGCTCGCGTTCTGGGCGGTGGTTGTCGCGCTGACGCTGTATAACGGTTCCGTCATCGCGGAAATCCTGCGTGCCGGCATCCGCTCCCTGCCCCGCGGTCAGACAGAAGCGTCCCACGCCTTAGGCCTGAGCCACTGGCAGACGATGTGGAAGATACTCCTGCCCCAATCCGTCGCCGCCATGCTCCCCGCACTTATTGCGCAGATGGTCATCGCGCTAAAGGATTCCGCCCTGGGCTACCAGATCGGTTACGTTGAGGTCGTCCGCGCGGGCACGCAGGCAGCGTCGGCGAACAAGAACTACATTCCGTCGCTGATCGTCGTGGCCATCATCATGATCGCGATCAACTATGCGCTTACTGTGCTGGCCACCCGTGTCGAAAAGCAGCTACGCGCCGGCCGAACGCGCCGCAACCCCTTTGCCCGGGTTCCCGCGGAACCTGACGAGGGGGTCGTGCCCGCGCACCGCGCGGCTCTCAACAGCCAGACACCAGGGGGCGTGCAGCCCGCGCCCTAAGGTGTGCACCGGAACAATCCCTGCGTTTGAGACGCACATCACCGGGTCACTGAGTTGCCGCGTCTGCCTCGACCTCCGCGATCCGCGTGTCCAGGACCTCCCGGCCCAGCCGCAGACTCAGCGAAGAGTCGTACCCGCGCCGCGCCATCACCCCGACGATACGGCGCAGGTACTTGTCGTACTCGGCCCGATCGGCCGGAGGCTCCTTGACCTCGCGGGCTTTCTTCTCCGCCACCGCGCGCGCAGCGGCTTCCTCGTCTGCGGCGGAAATTTGGGAAAGCGCCTCCTGGCGCAGCGGTTCCGCCACGCCTTTGTCGCGCAGTTCCATGTCGAGGGCGCGGGCGGACTTGCCGCGGCGGGCGGCGCGCTGGCGGACCCACTCGCGGGCGAACACGGCATCGTCGAGCAGGCCGGTGCGCTCTAGGTCCTTGAGGACGCGGTCCACTAGAGATGGTTCGAAGTCAGCGTCAATGAGCCGCCCACGCAGCTCCGACTTCGAGCGCGCCCTCTGGTCCAGCAACCCGAGGGCGCGCTGGCGCACCGGCGCCAGCGCTTCTTCCTCAGACCGGTCGAAGAGAGTGCCACCCTCCCCTTCCTCGTAGGCCTCCAGCGCTGCTTGTAGTTTGGCAAGCTTTTCCGGATCGGGAGCCGCCACGAGACCCTAGCCTTCGGTCGGCAGCAGGTTGCTGTCGGAGGCGCCGAGCACAGTGCCGTCGTCGTCTTCATCGTCGAAGTCGATGTTGGGGACCATGTCCACTGGGTCGTCGGTCAGCTCGTCGCTGTTCGCATTCGCGTAGGCGCCGACGCCGAGCTTCTGAAAGATCTTGTCCTCGATCTCGTTGGACAGCTCCGGGTTGTCCTTGAGGAAGAGACGGGCCTTCTCCTTGCCCTGGCCCAACTGGTCACCCTCGTAGGTGAACCAGGAACCGGACTTTTTCACGATCCCGTTGTCCACGCCCATGTCGATGATGGAGGACTCTCGGGAGATGCCTTCGCCGTACATGATGTCGAACTCGGCGATCTTGAACGGCGGGGACACCTTGTTCTTCACCACCTTGAGCTTGGTGCGGTTGCCGATGGAATCTTGGCCGTCCTTCAGCGTCTGGATCCGGCGTACGTCACAACGCACGGAAGCGTAGAACTTCAGGGCCTTGCCGCCGGTGGTGGTCTCCGGGGAGCCGAACATGACACCGATCTTCTCGCGCAGCTGGTTGATGAAGATCGCGGTGGTGTTGGAGTTGTACAACGCACCCGTCATCTTGCGCAACGCCTGCGACATCAGGCGCGCTTGGAGGCCGACGTGGGAGTCACCCATCTCGCCTTCGATCTCGGCCTTCGGCGTCAGCGCGGCGACCGAGTCGATAACAAGAATGTCAATCGCGCCCGAGCGCACAAGCATGTCAGCGATTTCGAGGGCCTGCTCGCCGGTGTCCGGCTGCGAGACGAGGAGGTTGTCGGTGTCGACACCGAGCTTGCGGGCATAATCTGGGTCGAGGGCGTGCTCGGCGTCGATGAACGCGGCAATACCGCCCGCGCGCTGCGCGGACGCGATGGCGTGCAGCGCCACGGTCGTCTTGCCGGAAGATTCCGGGCCGTAGATTTCCACAACGCGTCCCCGCGGCCAGCCGCCGATTCCCAGGGCAACGTCAATAGCCGTGTTACCGGAAGAAATGGTCTGAATCGGCGGGCGGTTTTCCTCGCCCAGGCGCATGATCGCACCCTTGCCGAAGTCCTTCTCAATCATCGCGAGTGCGGCATCAAGCGCATTCTGGCGATCTCCGCCAGCAGCCGGTGCCGTCTTCTTCTTCGCTGCCATAGTGTGTACTCCCTTAAATCTTGCTAGGCCGTTGTCTTCTTAGACTCTCGCAACCGGTATCTCGGTTCCACCCGGCTCCGAATTAACTGCCGTCAACCTAACGCATCGCTTCGACACCATCGGACACTACACGCAAACATGTTCGAAAGCGAGCGACGCGCCGCCGTAAGGTCAGAAACCCGGGCGGTCGATTCCAAGCTGGCGCTCTTCGGGAATGTCGTACGCTCTGCACAACGCTTCCCATGCCACGCGCGGATCGACTCCACTTTCGATCATCTCCGAGGCGGTCTGGTTATGCGGGGGCAGAACCTGGGAGTCCATGACCCAACCCGCGTTAGCCGGGCCGAACTCGTCCTCCACCAGCTGGTGAAACTCCGTCAAACGCATGCGCCCAATGTACACGGGCGCCCCGTAACGACACCGAGATACCGGCCCTTGAACACCGTTCAAGTAGGGTACTTCCCATGACAAACACAACCTCCGCCACGAAGGCGTCCAGCACCACCTCCGACATCGCGTTCGTCGCTGTATTCACCGCCCTGATCATCGTCCTCGGGTTTGTCGCCGTCCCCGTCGGCGCGCTCGGCGTGCCGATCCTGCTGCAGAACACCGCGATCATTCTCGCAGCCCTCGTGCTCGGACCCAGGCGCGGTTTCTTCGTCGCGGCCCTGTTCCTCCTCATCGGGTTCATTTTCCCGGTCCTGGCGGGCGGGCGCACCACCTACTTCGCGCTGAGCTCCCCCACCGTCGGCTACGTCATCTCCTACCTCATTGCGGTGCCCGTCGCAGGCTTCATCGCTGCGCGAGTTATTGGTAAGCCCAAGGGTGCCAAGGTCGCACTCTTCATCGTTGCGGGCTTCCTCGGCCTCGCCATCCAGTACCTCCTGGGAGCCGCCGGCATGGTCCTCCGCGCCGGCCTCGACGTCCCTGCGGCAGCGGCGGCGCAGCTTCCGTTCATCCCCACCGATGCCATCGAGATGGCCATCATGGTCGCTATCGCCATCGGCGTCCACACGGCCTTCCCGGACCTGCTGCGCCGCGAGGCCCGCTAGCCCGTGCCCGCAATCCGCTTCGACGGCGCCAGCGTCAGCTACGAAGGCACTACCGTCCTACAGCCCCTCACTCTCGAGCTCGCCGAACGCCGCATCGGCATCATCGGGTCGAACGGCTCGGGCAAATCCACGCTGGTGCGCCTCATCAACGGGCTGATCACCCCCTCCACGGGGCGCGTGCTTGTCGACGCCCTCGATCCCGCGACCGACGGAAAACACGTACGCCGCCGGGTGGGTTTCGTCTTCTCCGACGCCGAGTCACAGATCGTCATGCCTCGCGTGGCCGACGACATTGCTTTTTCCCTGCGCCGCTTCAAGCTCCCGCGTTCCGAGGTGGCGCGCCGCGTCGACGAAGTCCTGGAGCGCTTCGGCCTCGCCGAGAAACGCGACAACTCCCCGCACACCCTATCCGGCGGCGAAAAGCAGCTGCTCGCCCTCGCCGCGGTGCTCGTCATCCAACCGGACACTGTCATCGCCGACGAGCCCACCACCCTGCTCGACATGCGAAACCGCCGCCGCATCATCCGTGAGCTCAGCACCCTCGATCAGCAGCTCATCGTGGTCACCCACGACCTTGACATGTTGCGCGACTTCGACCGGGTGCTCTGCCTCGACAACGGCCGCGTGCTTTTCGACGGCCCCCCGGACCGCGCCGCCTTCTTCTACACCACCTTGCTGGATGGGCAGCCGTGATCAGCTACGTCCCCCTCGGCGTCTACGTCCCCGGTGATACCCCTCTACACCGCACCCCGCCGACCGTGAAGCTGCTGGCCTTGCTCGTCTTCGCGGTCCTCATCACGGCGCTGCCTACCCAGCCATGGCACACCGTCGCAGCACTATTTGCCGTTTCGGTTCTCTACACTCTCGCCCGGATACCCTTCGGCACCGCGGTGCGCCAGCTCACCCCGGTTGTCCCGCTCGTCGCGCTACTAGGCGCATACTTGTGGTGGCAGAACGGGCCCGCCCAGGCGTTGACGATCACATTCGGCCTGCTGGCGACGTTGGCCGCCGCAAACCTGCTCACGCTCACCACCACCATCGAGCAGCTGATGACCGCGCTTGAGCGCAATATGGCGCCGCTGGCCCGGTTTGGCCTGCCGGTAAAAAACATTAGCCTGGCCATCTCATTGACCGTCCGGCTGATCCCGCTGATGCTTCAGACGGTCAACGAGGTCCTCGACGCACGAAAGGCCCGCGGTGCGGGTCTTTCTTTGGCGGCGTTCGGGACGCCGGTGGTGATTCGCAGTATCCGCCGCGCCCAGAATGTGGGCGAGGCACTGATGGCGCGGGGCGCCGGGGACTAACGTGCTTTAGCGCTCGCCGCGCAGCTCGCGCATGCGTGCTTCGACTGCGTCACTGGAAACGTTGGTGGACCGGCCTGCGACATCAGAGGCGGACGGGGCTGAGGAGGACTCGCCCTGCTCGATCGCCGGCTTCTGGCCGGACGTGAGCTCGCCTGCCATCTCGGCGCGGATCTGCTCGAGACGGCCGTGGCCGGCCATCTGGATACCCGCTTGCTCGACCTCTGCCATGCGACCCTGCACGGAGTTCTGCGCCAGCTCGGCCTGGCCGAGGGCGTTGGCGTAGCGGCGCTCGATCTTGTCGCGCACCTGGTCCAGGTTCGGGGTGCCGGTGGTGATGGCGTTCATGGACGACATTGTCTCGGCGACCTTTTCCTGCATCTTGGCCTGCTCAAGCTGCGAGAGCAGCTTGGAGCGCTCAGCGACCTGCTGCTGGAGGTGAGCGGCGTTGCGCTCCACGGCCTGCTTCGCCTGAGCGGCCTGTTGCAGGGCCTGATCGTGCAGCTGCTTCGTGTCCTCGATGCCCTGCTCGGCGGTGACAAGCTGGGCTGCAAACGCCTCGGCGGCGTTCTCGTACTCCTGCGCCTTCTGCGCATCTCCCTCGCCCCGGGCCTTGTCGGCGAGCTGGAGCGCTTGGCGAGTGTTGGCCTGCAGCTTCTCCACCTCTTCGAGACGGCGGTTGAGCTGCATCTCAAGCTGGCGCTGGTTGCCAATAACGGCCGCCGCCTGCTGGGACAGCGCCTGGTGCTGGCGCTGCGCCTCGTTGATTGCCTGCTCGATCTGGATCTTCGGGTCTGCGTTCTCCTCGATCTTGTTGTCGAACAGAGCCATCAGGTAGTTCCAGAACTTGGTAAACGGGTTAGCCATGGCGGCGTCAAACCTTTCGTGGGAGCGTTGCTAAGTAATCGCTAATCCATCGTAGACGCAAACGCGACATCGCGACGGCGGCGAGCTACAACTCCGCGGCCGAAGGGGCTGTGTGCTCGAGCTCGTCCGTAATCGACTGCAGCGAGAGGTTCGCCACGGCTTCGAGCAGGACTTCGGCCACCGTGGTATCCAGCGCCTCGCATATCGACGCCAAAAGTTCCGACGACACCTCCTTGCGGCCGCGCTCCAGCTCGGAGATGTAACCCGAGGACACCCGCGCCTTGGCGGCGAGCTCGCGCAGGGACACATTCTTGTCGGCGCGGAATGCGCGCAGGGACATCCCCAGTGCCTCGCGCAGCAGCGGTTCGCGCACGTCAGTTTTCTGGGTGCGCTCCGGCAGGCGGGTCAGGCCGGGGATCTCGAGATGTTCGCGGAGAAGAGTTGTCGTTGCCATCGAATGTATTAACGGTTATCCGATCAGTTTTGTTCCCGCACCGCGGTCAGCGCACCGCGCAGCGCGGCCTCGACCGCAGCTTGGCGAATCTGGGCGCGGTCACCCGCAAGCACACGCACCGGCTCCGAGGCCCCGCTGAGCAGGGCGTAGCGCCCGGCCTCGGACGGCACCAGCTCCGCCGCCGAAGACGACGCCGTCCACTTCGGCCCCGACAACCCGATCCAGACCTCGCCCACCGGGTGGCCGTCCTGCATGTCGGGGCCGGCGACTCCGGTGGTGGCGACAGCCCAGTCGGAGACGCACGCGCGCCGCGCCCCGCGGGCCATCTCGCGCGCGGTCACCGGCGATACCGCGCCGTGCACCTCCAGCACCTCGGTGGCAACACCCGCGAGCGAATGCTTCAGGTCGGTGGCGTAGACAACGAGGCCGCCACGCAGCACCGCGGACGCACCAGGAATGGTGGCCAACGTGGCGGCGGCCAGCCCTGCGGTCAAGGACTCGCAGAAGCTGATGGTCTGGTTGCGTGTGCGCAGGGCGTCGATAAGCTCGCGCGCTGTTCTTGACTCGCTATCCACGGTTGGCCTCCCTCGAATCCAAGATGTACTGAATACCCGTGACCACGGTGACGGCGGCCGCGATGAGCATGACGACGAGCGAGACCGGGTCCATCCAGCTCGGCAGCGGGCACAAATACAGGGCCACGCCGAGGGTCTGGAGAACCGTCTTCAGCTTGCCGCCCTTGGACGCGGGCACGACGTTGCCGCGGCGCAGCATGAACATCCGCCACACCGTGATGCCGAGCTCGCGGACCACGATCACCACCGTGATCCACACCGGCAAGGTGGATGCGATGTTGAGGGTGACCAGCGCGGTGATCATCAGCGCCTTGTCAGCGATCGGGTCGGCGATCTTGCCGAAGTCCGTGACAAGACCGCGGGACCGCGCGATGTCACCGTCGAGCTTGTCCGTGGCCATCAGCACCACGAACAAGCCGAACGCCCACCACCAGCCCTCCGAGAGAACGACCCACGCGAACACGGGCACAAACACGATGCGTGCCGACGTCAACACGTTGGGCAGGTTCCAATTGGATTGCTGTGGCTGGGTCACGACAACCGCCCTTTCTATTTCTGGCCCCCGCGCGAAACGTCGAGGTGATCCGTCTCGCCCGAACCGGTTGCTGTGTGATCGCCGCGACCGGAGGTGGCGGGATCATCGATCCACTCGAGATGGTTGCCGTGGTTGTCAACCTTTCGGCGGTTGCCGTGGTCGTCGTAATCCACGTGCCACTTCGGCCCCTCCGGGTCGATTCGGCCCGCAGCAATATCAATGCGGTTCTTCACCAGTGATGCCACGACGGTAACCACCAGAACACCGATAATCACGGCCAGGGAAGTAAACGTCCCAATCTCGGGCACGGTCACGTTCTCGCCGCCGTTAATGAACGGCAGGTTGTTCTCGTGCAGGGCGTGCAGGAGTAGCTTAACGCCGATAAAACCGAGGATGATGGCCAGTCCGTAGGACAGGTACACCAACCGGTCAAGGAGGCCGTCGAGCAGGAAGTACATCTGCCGCAGGCCGAGAAGCGCGAACGCGTTGGTCGTGAACACGATGAACGGCTCCGAGGTAATGCCGTAGATCGCGGGGATGGAGTCGAGCGCGAACATCACGTCGACGAACCCAATCGCCAAAAGCGCAACGAACAGCGGAGTCAACGCCTTCTTGCCGGCCTGGGTGGCGGAGACGAGCTTGTCACCGTGGTAGGACTTGGTCACCGGGAAGACACGGCGCAGCGCTTTGACAATGAACATGTCGTTCGGGTCGGTTTCTTCCTGGTCCGTCGCTTCGTCGTAGGCCAATTTGATAGCCGTCCAGATCAGGAAGATGGCGAAGAGGTAGAACACGTCCGACCACGCCGCGATCACGGCCGCGCCAAGCAGGATGAAAAGCAGGCGCATGATCAGCGCGATCACGATACCAAGCAGCAGCACCTTCTGCTGGTACTTGCGCGGGATCTTGAACGCGCTCATGATCAGCGCGAAAACAAACAGGTTGTCAACGCTCAGCGCCTTTTCCGTGACGTAGCCAGTGTAGTACTGCGCCGCGTGCTCGCCGTCCCACAACCACCAGATCACGCCGCCGAAAAGCAGTGCGATGGTGACGTAGAACGCGGTCCAAAAGCCCGATTCTTTCAGTGACGGTTCATGCGCATCTTTGACGTGGCTAAAGAAGTCGAAGATGAAAAAGCCCGCGATAACAACCGTCGTAATCAGCCATACTGAGGCGGGCACGCCCATGTGTTCCATTAATACCTCCGGTCAGAAAACTCCTACACAAGTGACCGGAGGTCTCCCCCACCCACGGTGGGCCGCCCCGACCGGGGCCCCTTTGAGAAAGCGGGCACCGTGTTGACGATCGAGAGCGATTGCGGGGTACTCCCCTCCAATGCTGTCCACAGCCTACACGAAGTTGAATAGCCCCTAAAATGCGCCGCCTGTCGGATTGTAGGTGGTGTTGATCACACGGGTGTCCTCACCGGCGGTCGCGTCCGGTATGACGTCGTCAAGCGAAGGCTCCTCCGTGGGCGCCTCCGCAGGATCGGCCCCCTTGATCATCCACAGGATCGTCTCCAGCTCCTCCGGCTTGACCAGCACCTCACGCGCCTTCGAGCCTTCGGACGGGCCCACCACGCCGCGTGTTTCCATCAAGTCCATCAGGCGCCCCGCCTTAGCGAAACCGATGCGCAGCTTGCGCTGCAGCATCGATGTCGACCCGAGTTGGGAGGTGACCACGAGCTCGACGGCCTCGAGCAGGTCGTCGAGGTCCTTGCCGATGTCGTCGTCGATGACCTTCGCCTCGGCCTGCTTGTCCTCGGTCACGCCCTCGACGTACGACGGTGAGTCCTGCGACTTCGCGGCCTCGACGACGGCCTGGATTTCCTCGTCCGTGACGTAGGCGCCCTGCAGGCGCTGCGGCTTGCCCGCGCCCTGCGGGATGAACAACCCGTCTCCCATGCCGATGAGCTTTTCCGCGCCTGCCTGGTCCAGGATGACGCGCGAGTCGGTCAACGACGAGGTGGCGAACGCGAGGCGCGACGGCACGTTGGTCTTGATCAGGCCAGTGACCACATCCACCGAGGGGCGCTGGGTGGCCAGCACCAGATGGATGCCCGCCGCGCGCGCCTTCTGGGTGATGCGCACGATCGACTCCTCAATCTCCTTCGGGGCGGTCATCATCAGATCCGCCAGCTCGTCGACCACACAGATGATGAACGGGTACGGGCGCATCTCGCGCTCCGAACCGGGAGGCGCGGAAATTTCCCCGGAGCGCACCTTCCTGTTGAAGTCCTTGATGTGGCGCACGCGCGAGGACTTCATGTCCATGTAGCGCTGCTCCATCTCCTCCACCAGCCACTGCAGCGCGGCGGCCGCCTTCTTCGGCTGGGTGATAATCGGCGTGATCAGGTGCGGAATGCCCTCGTATGGGGTCAGCTCCACCATCTTCGGGTCCACCAGGATGAGGCGGACCTCGTCCGGGGTGGCGCGGGTCAGCAGCGAGATGAGCAGGGAGTTGACGAAGGCAGACTTACCCGAGCCGGTCGAACCGGCGACGAGTAAGTGCGGCATCTTCTGCACGCTCGAGGCGATGAATTCGCCCTCGATGTCCTTGCCCAAGCCGACGAGCATCGGGTCGCGGTCGGCCACGACCTTCGGAGCGTCGAGGACGTCGCGCAGCCTCACCATCTCGCGGTCCTGGTTCGGCACCTCAATGCCCACGAGCGACTTGCCCGGAATAGGGGTGAGCAGGCGGACGTTGTCGGTCGCCGCCGCGTACGCCAGGTTGGACTGCAGGTTGGTGATCTTGGAGACTTTCACGCCCGGGCCGAGCTCGACCTCGTAGCGCGTCACAGTGGGGCCGCGGGAAAAACCCGTCACCTGCGCGTCGACGCGGAACTCCTCGAACACGTCGGTGATTGCCTCGATCATGCGGTCGTTCGCCTCGGTGCGCGTCTTCGGCGCTGATCCGGCCACGAGCAAATCCGTGGACGGCAAGATGTAGTCGGTTTCACCCTCCGGCACGCGCTTTGCCGGCACCGCCGGGGCCGTTTCCTTTTCCAGTTCCGACTTCGGGGTGGATGCGGGGATGGCGGCGGCGTCGATACCCGAGCGCGCGACGATCGCGGCGCGCATCGCCTCCCGGGACTGCGCGATGGCGTCGTCCTGCGGCTGCTCAGGTGTCTCGGCGGACCCCGACTCGGAATCTAGCTCCGGCTCCTGAGCGGGTTTCGGCTCCGGTTTGCGCTTCTTCCGCGGCAGCACACGGGTGTGGGTAGGCTCCGGTTTCGACTCCCCCGGCACGTCTTCGGAATCACGTTCCGCTTGCGTGTCGGCGTCGTCGAGCAGATTGGCACCGAGCGCGCTCACGCGCGGGAGTTGACGAGTGGATTCATCGGCCGGGTAGTTGTCCAGTGGCGTGCGCCGTCGCGGCCGGTGGGCGACCTCGGCCGCGGCAGCCGAGCGGGCGCGGCGCCGGGTGCGCTCGCGGCCCTCAGCGATATCATCTAGATCTTCATCGACATGGCCGTAAGGGTCGTCGTCCCCATCCGGGTCCGGCGTGTGCAGGTTGTCCCTCGCCGAGGAGAGCGACGCCTTCACCAGGTCGAAAGCCTGGCGTACGGTGACCCCGGTGGTCTTGAGCGCACCGTAGATGATCACGAGCGCAAGCAGGGGCACGGCTACGAACGACGAGAATCCCGCGGCGAGCGTCCCGCCGAGCAGCGCCCCGACGGCGCCGCCTGCGATGCGCCGCCCTTCCCAATCGGCCGGGTTGCCCGCGAAGACGTGCACGAGGCCGAGCATGGCGACGGCGATGATCGCGATGCCGACGCTCACCCGGGCGCGAATGGCGTTATCGGCGCGGGTGTCCAGCATGAGCGCAACCGCGACAGCGACGAGAGCCACGGGAAGAATGAGCGCGCCCGCGCCAATGACCCAGTGGACAGCCTGGGCGATGAGGTGGCCGACCGGCCCGGCAATGTCGAACCACACGGACGCGCCGATGACAGCGGCCAAGCCGATGAGAACCAGGCCCACGGCGTCGGCCCGGTCCTTTCGGTCTGCATGCTCCACCCGGTTGCTACCGCCTTTCTCATCGTCGCGCGCTTCCTCATTTGCACCATTTTTCGGCGCGCGGGAACGACGCCGCGGGCGCCGTTCTTCCTGCTCCTCGGCGTCACCGTTGAACAAATCGTCTATATCGCCGTCGTCGTCATTGCTGCGCAATCCGCGACCGAGTTTCCCGAACACCGAACCCACACCCCGCGCTGCCGCGCTAATCGATCCGCCGACGGCCCTGTACGCAGAACCCACACGCTCACCGCTGGTATCCGCGGCGAGGTTCGTCGATGTCGCCGGGTGCGTCATGGAGGCCCCGTAGCTTGTCGACGTCCGCGCGCTCCGACCTCGTCCACGGGGACCGGTCTGCGGGCGCGCGGACGAGCGGGGTGAGTTCGTGACAGACATGCAAGCAACAGTAGTACCGTTGGCCACATATCCCACATACGCCACACCGGGTACGGCGGGTTTTCGTGCTATGTAAGTAAAGCTCTAAAACTTTACTTTTAGCGCAGCAACTTTCTCGGGGTCGCCGTCCAGCTCAACCTCGACCGCATTGCGGCCCATCACCCACAATAAAAGCTCCCCCGGATCGCCCTTGACTCGGATCACATCATCACCGCGCTCCGCGACCTTGCGCTTGCCGCCGATCGTCACCGGCGGCAGCGACGGGGGCGTGAGGATGACGGGAGTCTCGGACGCGCGCATCATCAACGCCCCGAAGCGCTTCGCCAGCGCCAGGAGATTCTTGTTCACCGCCGCGCTGAAATCGCGCGGGCGCGGCACACCGTCACCCCGCCGCACGTCCTCGTGGTGCACGAAGTACTCGGCGGTGTTCATCAGGCCGTCAATTGGCGCGATGAGTGGAGGGGGTCCCGCGGCCCACGCGCGGACAACATCCTCAAACGGGCGCTCGAGCTGCCGCTTGGTTTCCTTCTCCAGGATCGGCTCCAGAGCGGAGACGAACATGCCGCCGGCCTTGTGCGGCTGGTTCTCGCGGATGTAGAGGTGGATGGCGAGGTCGCGGGTGTTCCAGCCCTCGCACAGCGTGGGGGCATCGGGGCCGAGGTCGAGGAAAAGGTTCGCGAGACGCTCGCGTTCTTGCTTCGCAAATGACATAGGCCCCAGCATAGCGCTGGGGCCTACCTCGTGTTTTGCGCCTGTGGCGGCGCGCTAGCGTTTCACCTTAAAGCGACTCGCGGGACGCCTCGACGACATCGTCGTCAATAGGCATGTTGTCCGCGGCCATCGGAACAACGGTCGGGAGGATGACGGGCTCGCGCTTGTACTTCTGCTCAATCGCCCGGGACACGTGGCGGCGCAGCTGCTGCACCATGCGGTACGGGTCGTTCTCTCCCTGAGCGGCGAGATCGTTCATCACGTTCTCGACTCCCTCAGCGACCTTCTTGTTGAAGTCCCGGTCGTCATCGGAGAAGCCCGTGGTGGACACGCGCGGGGTTTCCAGGAGGCGACCGGTGCGATCGTCGATCACACAGGTGATGGACACGACGCCACCGGATGCCAGGCTCGTTCGGTCGGCGAGCACGTCCGGGTCGACATCGCCCATGGTCTCACCGTCGACGTAGAGCTGCCCGACCTGGTACTGGCCAACGACGTTGATCTTGCCGTTGACCATGTCCACCACGACACCGTTCTGGGCGAGCGCGGTGTTTTCCGGCTTCACGCCGGTGGAGATGGCGAGCTCCTTGTTGGCGCGCATGTGACGCCACTCTCCGTGCACCGGCATGGCACCCTTCGGGCGGGCGGCGTTGTAAAGGAAGAGAAGCTCACCGGCATAACCGTGGCCCGAAGCGTGGACGTGCGCGTCGCTGTTGGTGATCACTGTCGCGCCGATCTGCGCGAGGTTGTTGATCACCGCGAACACGGCCTCCTCGTTACCCGGGATAAGCGAGGACGACAGGATAATGAGGTCGCCGTCGCGCACCGTGATCTGGCGGTGTTCGCGCCGCGACATGCGCGACAGAGCCGCCATCGGCTCACCCTGGGTACCCGTGGTGATGAGCACGACCTTGTGCGGGGCCATCTTCGCGGCTTCCTCGATCGGGATGATCGTGCCCTTGGGCGCGCGGAGCAGGCTCATCTTCTCCGCGATCTCCATGTTGCGGATCATGGATCGGCCGTTGAAGGCCACCTTGCGCCCGTTGGCGACGGCCGCGTTAACTGCCATCTGAACGCGTGCAACATTCGAGGCGAACGAGGAGATAATCACGCGCTGCTTGGCACCCTGCACGAGACGGGTCAGGTTCTCCTCAATACCCTTCTCCGAGGACGAAATACCCGGGACTGTTGCGTTGGTGGAGTCGCACATGAACAGGTCGATGCCCTCGTCACCGAAGCGCGACAGCGCCGGCAGGTCGGTTGGCTGGCCGTCGTAAGGCGTCTGGTCGAGCTTGATGTCGCCCGTCATCACGACGTGACCGGCACCGGTCTTGATGGACACGCCAAGGCACTCCGGGATGGAGTGGCCCACGTGCCAGAAGCGCACGCGGAACGGGCCGAGGGTGAGCTCGGAGTTCTTGTTCACCTCGTTGAGCTTCGGACGCTGGCGGTGTTCCTTCGTCTTGGCCGCGATCAGCGCATTGGTGAAGCGCGACGAATAGATCGGGATGTCCGGGCGCAACTTGAGAAGCCACGGGATCGCACCGATGTGGTCTTCATGGCCGTGGGTGACAACGAGGGCTTCGATCTTGTCCAGCTTGTTCTCGATCGGTCCGAAGTCAGGCAGGACGAGATCGACGCCCGGCTCACCGGAGTTCGGGAAGAGCACACCACAATCGACGACGAGCAGGCGGCCGTTGTACTCGAACACGGTCATGTTACGACCGATCTCGGAGATGCCGCCCAGGGCATAGATGCGCAGCCCGTTCTGCGGGGCCTGCGGCGGGGACGGCAGGCGCTTGGTCAGATCTGCGCCCTGCATGCCCTTCATCGGGTTGCGGCGGTTGTTGCCTCCGCGATTGTCGCCGTTGTTCTGGCCACCGCCATTACCACCGTTGCCACCGCGGCCGCGGCCACGACGGCGGTTGCGGCCGCCTCCGTTGCTTCCACCGTTGTTTCCGTCACGGTTGCCGTTGTTCTGGCCACCGCGGTTGTCGGCGCTTGTCTCGCGGTTCGAGCCATGGCCCGAGTCATGCGAGTCGGGCGAGTCAGAGTTGCCGTTCGCCGCGCTCCCCTGCTCGGGAGCCTGGAACACCGGCTGCTGATCGGCTGGCTCCGGGGGCCCGGCCTTGCGGGTCACCTTACGGGCGCGATTGCGGGGTTCGTTCATACTTAGAGGACTCCAGCCTTTTCCATGTCCGCGCGGAGATCCTCCACCTGCTCCACGGTCGCTCCGACCACGGGCAGACGGGGATCCCCGACGTCAATGCCCTGCAGGCGCAGGGCTTCCTTTGCAAATGTCGCACCACCGAGAATTGCCTGCTGGCGAGCCAGCACTGCGATGGTGTTGGCGTTGATTTCCCGCGCACGGGCGAGGTCGCCTTCCTCGAAGCTTGTAATAAGTTCTCGCAGCAACTGCGGCGCGGCGTGTCCCACCACGGAGATCACACCGGTGGCTCCAATCGACAGCCACGGCACGTTGAGCGGATCGTCGCCAGAATACCAGGCCAGCCCAGTTTCCTGAATTAGGGGGCCCGCCTCGAAGAAGTTCGCCTTAGCGTCCTTCAGGGCCTTTACCGTCGGGAGCTTCGCAAGTTCCCTGATCGTGTCACCCTCAATCGGGATGCCGGAGCGGCCCGGAATGTCGTACAGGCAGATCGGCAGGTCCGTGGAATTAGCCACGGCCGTGAAATGAGCGAGCAACCCGGTCTGAGAGGGCTTGGAGTAGTACGGCGTGACCACAAGAAGGCCGTCCGCCCCTGCCTCGGCAGAGAGCGTAGCCAGCCGAATGGACTTCCGAGTGTCGTAGGACCCCGCACCGGCGATCAGCTTCGCACGGTCACCGACTTCCTCCTTGACCGCTTTGAGCAGAGCGATCTTCTCTTCCGGGGTCGTCGTCGGCGACTCCCCCGTTGTGCCGGCGAGGATGAGCGAATCGATTCCGTTGTCTACGAGGTGGGCAGCCAACGTTCGCCCGGCGTCTAGGTCGAGCTCACCGTCGGAATCAAACGGCGTGACCATTGCTACGCCGACGGTGCCGAAAATATCCGTACCGGTGTTAGCTTTCATCGAAATGCCCATGGCAATACAGAGTACCCGCTGGGTGCGCTAACTGCGCCAACAGCACGCCGCCGATCGCCTACGACACGTACGGGCTGGTTGCCATTTTCGTCCCGTCGGACAGCTCACTGATCAAAAAGTCGTCGAAAAGAGTGGGCGCGTTGTCGCGCAACAGCTCGAGACAGGTGACGGCCAGCGAGCGGATCTCGACATCGGCGTGCTCCGACGCGCGGGCGGCGATGAACTGGCGCCACGCGCGGTAATTGCCGGTGACCACGAAGCGGGTTTCGGTCGCGTTGGGCAGAACCGCGCGGGCCGCCTGTCGCGCCTTCTTGCGTCGCAGCAAGGAGTTCGGCTCGCCAGCTAGGTTCTCCTCGAGCGCGCGCAAGAGCTCGTCGTAAATGAAACGCGTCTCGTCCGCGGCGCGCAGGAATATGCGGCGCAGCTCCTCGTCCTCCGCAATGAGAGCGGGTAGGACAACCTCGCTCGAACCCTCATGTACGAAACGCTGGCTTAACTGCGAGAAAGAGAAGTTCCGGTGGCGCAGTAGCTCATTACCCGCGGCACGGGACAGTCCGCGGATGTAGACGGTGGCGGTGGCGTGCTCGAGCAGTGCGTCGTGTCCGACGTCAATGATGTGGTGCAGGTACGCCTTATTCGTTGCGGTATGCGGGTTCGGACGGTCGAACGTTTCGTAACAGGCGCGGCCCGCAAACTCCACAATCGCTTCGGCGTCCGTGGCACCCGCGTCCGGAACCCAGTCCACACCCGGCGGGACGGCGAACTGGCTCGCCGCGATGAGCTGGACGTCGAGCGAACTCTCCACTGCCATTTACAGCCCCAGGTACTTGTCCAGCCCGACAGTCAGGCCGGGGTGGTCGGCTACCTGGCGCACACCGGTGAGCACACCCGGCACGAAGGAATCGCGGCCGTACGAGTCCTGGCGGATGGTCAACGACTGGTCCGTTGTGCCGAAGATGACCTCCTCGTGCGCGACCATTCCAGTCATGCGCACCGCGTGGACGTTCACACCGTCGACGTCCGCGCCCCGCGCGCCGTCGAGGGCCTGGTCGGTCGCGTCAGGTACGGCGCCCATGCCCGCCTCCCGCCGCGCTTCGGCGATGCCTTGGGCTGTCTTAATCGCGGTTCCCGAGGGGGCGTCCAGCTTGTTCGGGTGGTGGTATTCCACTACTTCCGCAGACTCAAAGAACGGTGCAGCCTGGCGGGCGAACGCCATCGTGAGCACCGCGGAGATGGCGAAGTTGGGGGCGATGAGAACGCCGACGTTCTCGGTTGCTGTGAGCCACTCGCGGACCTGGTTGTAGCGGGCGTCGTCGAAACCGGTCGTGCCAACGACACAGTGAATCCCGTGCGCGATGCAGTATTCCAGATTGCCCATCACGGCGGCGGGAGTGGTGAAGTCGACGATGACTTCCGCGCCCTTCTCAGTCAAGGTGCTGAGGCTGTCGTTTTGGTCGATCTCCGCCACGAGCTCGAGGTCAGCGGACGCGTTGACCCCCGCAATGACGGCGGAACCCACGCGGCCCTTCGCTCCCAGAACTCCGACTTTGATGCCCATGTGTGACTCCTTCGTAGACGTGCTGCTTCCACGGCCACTTTATCCCCACCGCCTGGCTGATGGTCGACACGGTTACGATTCGTTCACGATCCCTCCCCGCACCCGCCTCGGGTCTTGTGCGCGGGTTATGTTTGAAGTATGAAACTTCAGTCACGGTACTTTCTTCCTGTAACTCTGGTAACGGCCTTGTCGCTCGGCGCGTGCACCGGCGCGCCTAGTGACTCCGATTCCGCAGGTGCTCCTGAGACGAAGCAAGCGACGGTCGCCGGAACGTCCACGCTGACCAGCACCGCTCCCGCCACAACAAGCACCGCGGTGCCCACCGCACAGGCGCTGTCCGCCAACGAGGAGACCACCCCGGTCGGGCCGTTCAGCACCGGACGCGCGCAAGCGTACCCGGACCAGGGCACCGAGCTCGTCATCTCCGATGTTCGCGTCGGCTCCCATGACGGCTTCGACCGCGTCGTCTTCGAGTTCGACGGCACCGGAACCCCCGGCTACGTCGCAGGCTACAACCCCGAGCCCATGCAGCAGGCCTCCGGCTACCCCATCGACGTCAACGGCAACGCTTACCTCGAAGTGGTGATCCAGGGCACGCCCATGGGCCTGATCAACCCCGACGACGCGCTAGTCAAAGTCGGGCCGATGAATCTCGCCGCAGGCAACATTCAGGGCGTGACCCATGGCGGGGTATTCGAGGCCGACGCACAGTACATCATAGGACTGGACAAAGAGCGCCCGTACAACCTTCACGTGCTAGAAAACCCGGCCCGAGTGGTTGTTGACTTTCAGAAGTAACGCGAAGACCTCAGCGTGATGCGCGCCGGGATTAGGCGCAGTTTTCACGCTGGGGTCTTCTTCTCCGCGATCTAATCGTTCTCTTCGACCGGCACGAGCGAAATCTTGCCGCGGTTGTCGATGTCCGCGATCTCGACCTCGATCTTCTCTCCGACGTTGACCACGTCCTCGACGTTTTCAATGCGTTGCGAGCCGCCCAGCTTGGAGATGTGCACAAGCCCGTCGGTGCCCGGGATGATGGACACAAACGCGCCGAACGCGACGGTCTTGACCACCGTGCCCAGGTAACGCTCCCCCACCTTCGGCATCTGCGGGTTGGCGATGCCGTTGATCTTGTCGATAGCAGCGTCAGCCGACTCGCCGGTGGCGGCGGAGACATAGATCGTACCGTCATCCTCGATCGAGATCTCAGCTCCGGTCTCCTCCGTGATCGAGTTGATCATCTTGCCCTTCGGGCCGATGACCTCACCGATCTTGGACACCGGCACGGTGATTGCGGTGATCTTGGGGGCAAGGGTGTTCATCTCGTCCGGGCCGTCGATGACCTCGTTCATGGTCTCCAGAATCGCCTCGCGGGCATCGCGGGCCTGGTCGAGGGCCGACGCGAGAACCTCAGAAGGAATGCCGTCCAGCTTGGTGTCCAGCTGCAGGGCGGTGATGAAGCCCGGGGTACCAGCAACCTTGAAGTCCATGTCGCCGAACGCGTCCTCGGCGCCGAGGATGTCGGTCAGCGCGACGTACTTCGTCTCGCCATCGACTTCTCCGGAAACCAGGCCCATTGCGATACCGGCAACCGGCGCAGCGAGCGGCACACCTGCGTTGTAGAGCGACAGCGTCGACGCGCACACGGAGCCCATGGAGGTGGAGCCGTTGGAACCCAGCGCCTCGGAAACCTGGCGAATGGTGTACGGAAACTCGTCGCGCGAGGGAATCACGGGCACGAGCGCGCGCTCGGCGAGTGCGCCGTGGCCGATCTCGCGGCGCTTCGGCGAACCAACTCGGCCGGTCTCACCAGTGGAGTAGGGCGGGAAGTTGTAGTGGTGGATGTAGCGCTTGGAGGTCTCCGGGTGCAGGGAGTCCAGGGTTTGCTCCATCTTCAGCATGTCTAGCGTCGTCACGCCGAGGATCTGCGTTTCACCGCGCTCGAACAGTGCGGAGCCGTGGGCGCGCGGGATGAGCTCGACCTCAACCTCGAGGTCGCGGATCGCGGTAACCCCGCGGCCATCGATTCGGAAGCCCTCGGTGAGGATCTTCTCGCGCACGATGGATTTCATCACCGCGTTGTAAGCTGCACGGATCTCCTTCGAGACGGCCGCGGACTCCTCGCGGTCATCCTCGTCGATATCGAACTTGTCCAGGAGCTCTTCCTCGATCTCCTCCATGTAGGCGTTGGTCGCGTCATCGCGGTCATGCTTGCCCTTGATGGTCAACAACGTCGCGAGCTTCTTCGCGGCCTTCTTCTGCACCGCGTTGAACACCTTGTCCGAGTAGGCGGGGAAGAGCGGGAACTCCTGAGTCTCCCTTGCGGCCTCAGCCGCCAGCGCCGCCTGCGCCTCGCACAAGGTCTTGATGAAGGGTTTGGCGGCCTCAATGCCCTCGGCCACCACGGATTCGGTCGGCGCGGGCGCCCCACCCTGAACAAGCTTGACGACGTCTGCCCCGGCCCCGGCCTCGACCATCATGATCGCGACATCGTCGCCGACGATGCGGCCGGCGACAACCATTTCGAAAACGGCGCGCTCATGCTGCTCGTGGTTGGGGAACGCGACCCACTGACCGTCAGCGTGCTTGTCGTCAGAGATGAGCGCCATTCGCACGCCACCGACGGCACCGGAGACCGGGAGGCCCGACAGCTGGGTCGCGGCGGAAGCACCGTTAATGGCGACAACGTCGTAGTATTCCGCAGGGTTCATGCTCAGAACGGTGATAACGACCTGAACCTCGTTGCGCAGGCCCTTGACAAAGGTGGGGCGCAGCGGGCGGTCGATCAAGCGGCAGGCCAAGATTGCCTCGGTGGAGGGCCGGCCCTCGCGACGGAAAAAGGAGCCCGGAATCTTGCCCGCAGCGTACATGCGCTCTTCCACGTCCACGGTCAGCGGGAAGAAGTCGAACCCTTCGCGTGGGTTCTTAGACGCCGTGGTGGTGGCCAGCAGCATCGTGTCCTCGTCGAGGTACGTGGTCACCGAGCCACCGGCCTGGCGTGCGAGCTGGCCCGTTTCGAAACGGACGGTGCGGGTACCGAAATCGCCGTTGTCCAGGACGACGCTGGCCTCGGTGATTCCGAAATCCTCATCCACGTGGAGGTCGAACGAGTTCTTGGGGGTGTGCTTGCTCAAAAAAGATCCCTTTCCTGGGGTGTATCCGGCGATCGTCGGTGCCGCCGTCTAGCTGTTCTCTGTGCAACGCTGACTCATTCTACCAGGCGGCCCGAGTTTTACTAGGCGCGCAGTGTCACCACTCGCAGCGGGGGTCAACGTACACACAAAAACCGCCCCACCCGCGTGGAGCGGAGGGGCGGTTGTCACAGAAAGTTCTAGCGGCGAAGGCCGAGGCGCGCGATGAGCTCGCGGTAGCGCTCGACGTTGTTCTCGCGCAGGTACTTCAGCAGACCACGGCGGCGGCCGACGAGCAGGAGGAGGCCGCGGCGGGAGTGGTGGTCGTGCTTGTGAAACTTCAGGTGCTCGGTGAGCGAGTTAATGCGCTCGGTCAGCAGTGCGACCTGGGCCTCGGGAGAACCGGTGTCGGTCTCGTGCAGGCCGTAGTTCTTGAGGATTTCGCTCTTCTTCTCAGTGGTCAGTGCCATGAGGTACTCCTTGGTTTTCCGTGGTTGTTTCAGTCCGCAAAAGTAAGGGCCAAAGCGACTGCCGCGGACCGCAGTCAAAACGTGCTCGAAGCCGGAGGTTGAGTCTAGCGGAGCCGACTCACCAGCCCAAATTATCGCTTCGGTGTCGCCGCGGCGAGCGTGGTCAGGCGGCGCATGAACTGCTCGAGGAAGCGCGCGGTGTCCACTGCGACGGCGACGTGCGCGGTCTTGACCGGGTCGTTGAGGCGAGTTTCGTCACCGATGGTTCGGCCGCGGGTCTCACCCTCGGTATCGGTTTTCATGTTGATGTCCAGCAGCGTGACCAGGCTCGGGTCGACAGCGACGCCAACGGCCAGCGGGTCGTGCAGGCCGCATCCGCCGAGATGGGGCGCCGTTGTGTCGTAGGCCTTGATGTAGTAGTCGGTGGCTTCGGCGAGGAAGTCGCCGCCGCGCGTGCCGAGTTCGCGCCACTTGGCCGTCTCGGCGTACGTCAGAAGCGTCTGCAGGGTGACGTCGAGACCGATCATGGTCACGTCGGCGGCACGGCGGAACAACAGGTCGGTCGCCTCCGGATCCTGGTTCACGTTGGCCTCGGCCCACGGCGAGACGTTGCCCGGCACGGTCAGTGCCCCGCCCATCATGACGATGTGTGCGCGGTGCGCGAAGCTTGCCGACGCCTCAATGGCCGCCGCGATCGTCGTCGACGGGCCGGTGGGAACGATGACGAGGTCGTCGCCGTACTTCTCCACGGACTCAACGAGGAAATCAACGGCCGACTTCTCCTGCACCTTCGTCACCGGCTCGTCGAGCACCGCTCCACCGATTCCGTTGTCGCCATGGATGAACGCGGAGATCTCCAGCACCTCGAACGAGTCGCGGGTGCGCGCGTGGCCGGGTCCGGCGAACACCGGGACGTCGTCACGCCCGAACAGCTCGAGGATGGCTAGGGCGTTGCGCACGCCCGTCTCCACTACAACGTTGCCGTAGGTGCCGGTCACGCCGATGAGGTCGAGCTCCTCGGAGCCGAGCGCGTACGCCAGAGCGAGGGCGTCGTCGATACCGGTGTCCAGGTCCAGGATGATTTTCTTAGCCATTGTCTACCTTTCAGAATTAGTTGCGAGAATCCCGCGGGTGGTGTCGACGTCGCGGGCCATGTTGTCCAGGAGTTCGTCGACGGAATTGAACTTCACCATGTCGCGGACCTTGCCCACGAACTCGACACGGGCGGTGCGCCCGTAGAGGTCTGCGTCGCGGTCGAGGATGAAGGACTCCACGCTGCGGCGTGCATCCCCGAACGTGGGGTTGGTGCCCACAGAGATGGCGGCCGGGTAGCGCTTTCCGGGTTCCATGTCACCGTTGATCGGCCCTTTGTCGGCCCCGTCGACGATGGTGAGCCAGCCGGCGTAGACGCCGTCGGCGGGCAGCGCGGAAACCTCGTCGACGTATTGGTTCGTGGTGGGGTAGCCCAGCTCGCGCCCGCCGCGGCCAGCACCGCGTTCGATCACGGCCGTGACGGAGAACTCCCTGCCCAAATAGTCAGACGCCACAGAAATGTTGCCCCGGCTCAGCTCGTCGCGGATGGCAGTCGAGCAGACCCGCACTCCGGCGTCGTTCAGCAGCGGGACGATGACCACCTCGAAACCGTAGCGCTCGCCCAGCTCGCGCATGGTGGCCGCGGTGCCGGCGGCGTCCTTGCCGAACGTGAAGTTCTCCCCCACCACCACAGCTCGGGCGCCGAGCTGACCCGCGAGCACGTCGCGTACGTACTGCTCCGGGCTCTGGCCGGCGAGCTCGGCGCGGAAGTCGATGACGAGTAGGTAGTCAACGCCCTGCGATGCAATGATTCGGGCCCGCTCCTCAAACGGGATCAACGCCTTGGGCGCGCGCTCGGGCGCGAAGACTGCGACGGGGTGCGGTTCGAAGGTCATGACCACGCAGGGCACGTCGAGGGAGCGGGCGCGGCGCACGGCGGCGTCGATAAGCAGCTGGTGTCCGCGGTGGACGCCGTCGAAGACGCCGATGGTGACAACCGACTCCTCCAGGGTGTCCGGCACCTGCTGCAGACCGCGCAAAATATCCACGCTGGATAGACTACGGCATACTGTTCCACTATGAGTTTTGCCCCTGACCCGCTCGCAGCCTCCGGAATCGTCGTGGTGGACAAGCCCGCCGGCATGACGAGCCACGACGTCGTTGCCCGTTTGCGGCGCTTCTTCGGCACCCGCAAGGTCGGCCACGCGGGCACGCTCGACCCGATGGCCACCGGTGTCCTCGTCGCCGGCATCGAGCGGGGTACGAAACTGCTCGCCCACCTCGTCGCGGAGGACAAGGTGTATGCGACGACCATTCGGCTGGGCCAGGCGACCTCCACCGACGACGCCGAGGGCGAGATCGTCAGTGAAACGGATGCTTCGCACCTGAGCGACGAGGAGATCCTCGCTCGTATCGCCGAACTCACGGGTGACATCTCGCAAGTGCCTTCTAGCGTGTCGGCAATCAAGATCGGCGGGCGGCGCGCCCACGAGCTGGTCCGCGCGGGTGAGGAGGTGGACATTCCGGCCCGCCCGGTGACGGTGTACTCCTTCGACGTGTCGGCGGTGCGTCGCGAAGCAACCTTCATTGATGTCGACGCGCGCGTGCACTGCTCGAAGGGCACTTACATCCGCTCTCTCGCGCGCGACCTCGGCGCCGCGCTCGGGGTCGGTGGCCACCTCACCGCGCTGCGCCGAGAGGCCGTCGGAGCGTTCACGCTGGACGACGCCACCCCCCTGGCCAGCCTGGAAACCAACGCCACGCTCTCGCTCACCCTCGATGAGGCGCTCGCCCGCGGTTGGCCGGTCCTCGACGTCACCGCCGAGGAATACACGGCGCTCGCGTTAGGCAAATGGCTCGAGCCACGTGGTCTCAAGGGCGTCCATGCCGCGATCGGGCCCGACGGCAGGGCCGTCGCCCTAGTCAAGGAGCAGGGCAAGCGCTTGTCGACGGTCTTCGTCGCGCGCCCGTCCACCCTCTAGATTCACACCTCCACGAAAGCGGAGGCGATGACGAAGCCGTTGCGCACGACCCAGCGCCCTTCGAAGAACGGCACTGGCGTGGGCCGGGCCAGGATGTAGGCGATGAATGTGCCGTCTGGGCGGATGTCGATTTCCGCGTCCTCGAAGCCGAGCCAGCGCCGCGTCATGGGAAACCAGCACTTGTACGTGGCTTCCTTCGCGCAAAACAGCAGCCTTCCCGCCCATTCGTCGCCATCTGCCTTCATGCGGTCGAAGCGGTGGCGCTCCGGCGCGCGCGCGATCTGGTCGATAACACCCTCCGGAAGCGGTTGCGCCGGCTCCGCATCAATGCCCATGGACGAAACGTGCGTCTTGGGCGCCGCGACAGCCGCCCGCAATCCGTCGGTATGCGTGAGCGAGCCCGTGTACTTTTCCGGCCAGAGAGGCATCCCGCTGTCGCCCTTAAGTATCGCTTCACCGGGCGGCACCCCCAGCTCGGTCAGCGCCTGGTGCGCGCACCAGCGCGCGTCGCCGAACTCACCCTTTCTCTTGTCGACGGCGTGACTGACGAGCCCCTGCTCCTCCGGGTGCAGCTCCCAATAGTTAGTCAGGTCGTCCGCCTCATCGGTGCGCAGGTAGACGAACCGTGCGGACGCCGGGAACAAATCCAGGTCCATCATCAGTTAGTCACCTCCATCACCGGGTAGGGCCACGGCACGGGCGCGCCACGGGAAGGGCCTGCCTGCCACTCCCGCGGGTACCCGAGGGAGACCTCGATGTGATCGATGCCCTCCACCCGGGTGATTCCGGGCATGTGCAAGTGGCCGTAGATTACCGCTCTCGCATCGTAGCGCTTCGCCCACGAGCGGGTGTGCCGGGTCCCGCACCACAGCCCGACCTCGGACCACCGCAGCTTGGACACCGGCTCCTGCACCAGGGGCCAGTGGTTAATCAGAACGGTCGGGCCCTGGATGCGGGACAGGCGGCGGGTTGTGTAAGCGAGCCGGTCCCAGCACCACGCGCGAATGTCCACGAACGGAGCAATGGCAAACTCGTCCGTCATCATGATGTTCTTCTCGCGCGCAGCCGCCACCGCCTCCTCCACGGAGAGGTTGGGGCCGCGGAATGAGTAGTCGTAGAGGGTGAAGAGTGGCGCGATGGTGACGCCGCCGAACACGGGGTAGGTGTCTTCCGGGGTGATCACCCCGATCTCGCGCAGGGCGTGTACAAGCGCCGTGTACTTCTCGCGGCCGCGGTAGCGGTCCGCCGAGCGCGAGAACAGCTCGTGGTTGCCGGGAACCCAGATCACCGTGTCGAAGCGCTCCGCCAGGTTCCGCATGACACTCACGACCACCTCCAGCTTCTCCGCAACATCGCCCGCGACGATGAGCCAGTCCGACGGGTCCGCCGGCTGGATCTCGCTGATGCGCACGCCGTTGGCCTTCACCGCAGCATGAAGGTCGGAAACGGCCCACAGCGTCGTGGTCGTTGTTGTCATGGCTCCATGTTCTACCACACGGCCCCGCCCGTCACTGCCCACTTCATCGAACGGAATCGAACAACCACGCCAGCCAGGCGGATCACAATCGACGCCGTCAGACCCGCCCACACGCCCGGCAGTCCCCACCCGAACGTTTGGGCCATGAGCGTTACTGGGAAGAAGACGCCCAGCACGGAAGCGATGGTCAGCGTGCGCAGGAACGTCACATCGCCCGCGCCGAGCAGCGCGCCGTCGAGAGCGAACACGACCCCGCCCAGGACAATCATGGCCACAAGCATCCACCACGGCACGCTCAGCTGTCCCAGCACAGCACCGTCGCGGGTAAAAATCGACCAGATAAAGGGCCCCGCAACCGCGAATACCAGGGCGAGAACACCCGCGAACATCAGGCAATAACGCGTCGCCAGTTCACCGACGCGGCGGGCCTGGCTCACCTCTCCCCTACCCAGCGCGGATCCGGTCAGGGTCTGCGCCGCGATAGCCAGCGAATCCAGCACGAGCGTCAGAAAATTCCATAGCTGCAGGAGAATCTGGTGCGCGGCCAGCGCGGCGACGCCAAAACGGCCGGCAACCGCGGCCGCGGCCAGCATCGAGATCTGGAACGACATGGAGCGCAGGATAAGATCGCGGCCCATGCCAAGCTGGCTGCGGATCACACCCCAGCGCGGGGCCCACGAACCACGGTGCCTTCTATGCTCGCGCGCGTGAGCCACCAGAAAAAGCGCCGCGGTGATGCCGATGCCGAGCACGTTCGCCCACGCCGAGCCGACGAGTCCGAAGCGGTTGACCAACGACGGCAGAAGCACCGCCCCGGGAACGAGGCCGCACAAGGTCAGAAAGAACGGCAGGCGGGTGTTCTGCACGCCGCGCAGCCAGCCGTTGCCGGCCATGATGATCAGCGTGAGGGGGATGGAGATCGCCGCAACGTGCATCCACGTGGCCGAAGCGGCGGCGGTGGCGGCATTGTTGGTGAGAAAGAGAGCGACCGGTTCCGCGAAAATCCAGATCACGGCGGCCAGCAGCAGGCCAACGGCAACCGCAACCCACGTGGCCTGCACGCCCTCAGCGACGGCGTCGCCGCGCTTGCCTGCTCCGAAGAGCCGCGCCGCGCGGGCTGTCGTGCCGTAGGACAAAAACGTCAGCTGAACCGTCACCGTCGATTGCACCGCGGTGCCAGCTGCCAGCGCCGCAAGCTCCGCGGTACCCAGCCTGCCCACTACGGCGGTGTCCAGCAGGAGATACAGCGGATTCGCGGCCAGCACACCCAGGGCTGGCAGAGCCAGCCCCAGAACCCGCCGCGGGGTAACAGTCTCCGCCGCAGACATCACAGGGCGCTGAGCAGGTCGCTGACAACCTCTTCCCGCGATCCCCGCGCCGAGTAGCCGGCGGCAGGCACATGCCCGCCACCGCCAAGACGCGCGGCGACGCGCGAGACATCCGCGGAAGCCGAACGCAGCGACACGTTCCAGTACCGCGGGCCGTGCTGCTTGAGCACCACGCCGATGTCGCTACCCTGCACGCTGCGGGCGTAGTCGATGATGCATTCCACCGCCGTCTGGCTCATGGACTCGATCAACTGCGCGTCCACAGTGAATACCGTCACGGTCGTCCCCGCCGACTCGAACGCCTCCATCCCCGCGAGCACGAGCCCGACATCGCGCATATCCGCCGGGGTCATCGCGTCCATCAAATCCATCGCGATTTGCCGAGTGTTGAGCCCGAACGACATCAGCTCGGCGGCGATTTGGTGCATCCTCGGTGTTCCCCACCGGAAGTTGCCGGTGTCCGTCACCAGACCCGCATAGAGGCAATACGCGATGTCCCGGTCCAGCTCCACACCCATGTGGGTCAGCAGCTCCCGGATCATCGCGGTAGTGGACTCGGAGGCGACCACCAGATTGGTCGCGCCGAAACGCGGGTTGGACGCGTGGTGGTCGATGACGACCACTCGCTCCGGGTCCTCTATGATTGCCTCGTCGAAGGCGCCGGTCCGGTCCGGGGACGCACAATCGACCGTGACAATGAGCGCCTCTGCGGGAGGTTCGCACGTGTACGTGATCTCGTCCACCAGCGGCACCGACGCAAGGTTTTCCGGGTGCGGGAAGTCCTGCCCGATATAGGCACGGGCCTGTACCCCCAGCTGGCGCAGGCCGGCAGTCAGCGCGCACGCGGAACCCACAGCGTCCGCGTCGGGCTTGATGTGGGCCACCACGGCGACCGACGGGGCGTCGACAAGCAGTCGTGCGACTTCGCGGAACTCTTCCTCCAGGCCGGGAAACAGCTGCGGCATGAACCTACTCTTCGACCGTCTTGTAGGGGTTGCCGTCGCCCGCGGGCTTCGCACCCTCGCGCAGGCGGGCGAGCTCAGCGTCGCGTGCGCGAGCGCGGTTGAGCAGCTCCTCCATGCGTGCCGACGCCTCCGGAACCGTGTCCAACTCGAAAGAAATCGTCGGGGTGAACCGCACGTTGAGCTGGTCGCCCACGATCTTGCGGACTTGCCCCCGCGCGCGGTGCAGGGCCTCAGCGGCCTGATCGAAATCGGGCTCGTCGTCGATGTTGCGCCCGCGCACCGTGTAGTAGATCGTCGCATCATGCAGGTCGCCGGTGACCCGGGCGTCGGTGACCGTGACCAGCTCCAGGCGCGCGTCCTTCACCTCGCGCTCGATGGCGGACGCAACGATCGTCTGAATCTGCTTCGCCAGCCGCTGCGCGCGTGAGTTGTCAGCCATGTCATCTCCTTCACTCGGGCCTACTTTCGTACCCGCTCATTCTAACCATGTGGGAAAGCCCCACCTCCCGGCGGGAGATGGGGCACGTGCGTATCGACGCCCAGTTGCGCCTTACGTGCGCGGAACCTCGACCATCTCGTAGACCTGGACGATGTCCTCGACCTGGATGTCCGGGTAGGACAGCACCATGCCGCACTCGTAGCCCTTGTCCACCTCGGTGACGTCGTCCTTCTCCCGGCGCAGCGACTGGATCGTCGCGTCCGGGGTGATGACGTTGCCGTCGCGAACCAAGCGGCACTTCGCGTTGCGCTTGACCTTGCCCTCGGAAACCATGCAACCGGCGATGAGACCCACCGAGGACGCCTTGAAGATCTGGCGGATCTCCGCGGCACCGATCTCGCGCTCCTCGTAGATCGGCTTGAGCATGCCCTTGAGAGCTGCCTCCACCTCGTCGATAACCTGGTAGATCACCGAGTAGTAGCGGATCTCCACACCCTCGTTGTTTGCCTCCTCCGTTGCCTTGCCCTCGGCGCGGACGTTGAAGGCAACGATCACGGCGTCGGAGGCGGCGGCAAGCACCACGTTGGTCTGAGTGACGGCACCGACACCGCGGTCGATGATGTTGACCTCGACCTCGTCGTCGATCTCGATCTTGAGCAGCGCCTCCTCCAGGGCTTCCACCGAACCGGCGTTGTCGCCCTTGAGGATGAGGTTGAGCTGGCTGGTCTCCTTGAGAGCCGCATCCAGGTTCTCCAGGGACACGCGCTTCTTACGGCGCGCCTGCATTGCGGAACGCTTGCGGGCGTCACGCTGCGCGGCGATCTGGCGGGCGACGCGGTCATCCTCGACCACAAGCAAGTTGTCACCCGGTCCCGGGACACCGTTGAGACCCTGCACCTGGACAGGACGGGACGGGCCCGCCTCTTCCACGTCATTGCCCCACTCGTCGACCATGCGACGCACGCGACCGAAGTTCCCGCCGACGACGATGGAGTCGCCGACGCGAAGGGTGCCGCGCTGCACGATGACGGTGGACACCGGACCGCGGCCGCGGTCGAGGTGGGACTCGATGGCGAGGCCCTGGGCATCCATGTCGGGGTTCGCGCGCAGGTCCAGCGCCGCGTCAGCGGTCAGCAGAACCGCCTCGAGAAGGTCCTCAATACCCGTGTTGTTGCGAGCGGAGATGTCGACGAACATCGTGTCACCGCCGTACTCCTCCGGGATGATCCCGTACTCGGTGAGTTGGCCGCGAATCTTCTCCGGCTGCGCCTCGGGCTTGTCAATCTTGTTGACTGCAACGACGATCGGCAGGTCAGCCGCCTTGGCATGGTTGATCGCCTCGACGGTCTGCGGCATCACGCCGTCATCGGCCGCGACAACCAGGATCGCCAGGTCGGTCGACTGCGCACCGCGGGCACGCATGGCGGTAAACGCCTCGTGGCCCGGGGTATCCAGGAAGGTAATCGTGCGTGGCTCGTCCTCCAGGGTGACAGTGGTCTGGTAGGCGCCGATGCCCTGGGTGATGCCGCCAGCCTCGCCGCCGCCGACATTCGCCTTGCGGATCGTATCCAGCAGTCGGGTCTTGCCGTGGTCGACGTGGCCCATGACGGACACCACCGGCGGACGGTACGAGAGGTCCTCTTCCTGCCCCTCGTCCTCACCGAACTGAAGGTCGAAGGACTCGAGAAGCTCGCGGTCCTCGTCCTCCGGGGAAACAACCTGGACGTCGTAGTTGATCTCGGCACCCAGCAACTGCAGAGTTTCCTCCGGCACGGACTGGGTTGCCGTCACCATCTCACCGAGGTTGAACAGAGCTTGCACGAGGTTCGATGCCTCCGCACCGATCTTCTCGGCGAAATCAGCCAACGACGCGCCCTGACGCAGGCGGACGGTCTTGCCGCCGCCGTCGGGCAGCCGAACGCCGCCGATGAGGTTCGGTGCGTGCATCTCCTCGTACTCGCTGCGCTTCTGCCGCTTGGACTTGCGTCCGCGGCCGGGTGCGCCGCCTGGGCGGCCGAATGCGCCGGCGGTGCCACCGCGACGCCCGCCGCGGCCGCGGAAGCCGCCACCTGCTCCACCCGGAGCACCGGGGCCACCCTGGCCGCCGCGGCCACGGCCACCACCGGGGCCACCCTGGCCGCCGCGGCCGCGGCCGCCGGCAGCCGACTTAGTCGGCATCTGGGTCGGCGACGGGTGCGCCGCCATGTCTGCCGGGGAGGGACGCTTAGCGCCCGGGCGAGCAGCGGGACGTCCCTGGCCCTGACCTGCGCGCTCGCCGCCCTGGCCCTGGCCGCCACGGCCACGGCCACCCGCAGCCCCGGGGCCACCTTGACCGCCACGGCCGCCACCCGGACGGGGTGCGGGACGCGGGCCGCCGGTGTTGGAAGAGAACGGGTTGTTGGCCACGCGCGGGCGGCCGCCCGGTTTCGGCATCGGACGCGGCATCGCGCCCGGGGTCGGACCACCCTCGCCAGCCGACGGCGTCGGAGCCGCAGGCGACTGGGGTTTAGGGGCACCCGGCTTCGGCGCGGATGCTCCCGGCTTACCCGGTCGAGCGGGTTTTTCGGTCGGCGCGGATGTCGCAGGCTGAGCCGGAGCCGGCGAGGCAGCCTGCTTCGGTGCCTCGGGCGCGGCCTTCGGGGCACCCGGTTTGGGAGCACCCGGTTTGGCCGTCCCAGCCTTGGCTGCGTCTACATTCCCCCCAGCCGGCTTCGCTGCCGTCGGCTTGGCGGCCGCCGGCTTGGCCGCGGCCGGCTTCGGCGCGCCAGGCTTGGCGGCGCCGGAAGGCTTCGGTGCGGACGGCTTCGCGCCGCCCGGCTTCGGGGCACCTGGGGTAGGCGCGCCGGACTTCGGGGTGCTATGACCCTCCGCGGCTCCTTCGCCGCCCGACTGATAGAACGCCTTCATCTTCTTCACCACCGGCGGTTCGATGGTGGATGAGGCGGTTTTGACGAACTCGCCCTGATCCTTCAGGGTGGCGAGTAGGTCCTTGCTTGTTACACCGAGCTGCTTAGCCAGTTCGTGAACGCGTAGCTTTCCGGGCACGTGTCTCCTCTAGATTGTTTGCTAGGAGCCAGTGCTGGCGGCTACTGACCCCTAGACGTTGTCATCGACTTTCATCGCTGATGCTGCTTCATGGTTGCGTACTCATCAGTGTTCGGTCTTCCTGTCCTTGTGTGGGTCTTTCGCGGCGCCAGTGAGGCCCGCGAGGTACGTCCGTACATGACCTAAGTCCACGGGGGTGGACACGCGGAGCGCTCGGGCAAACGCCTTTCGCTTCTCCGCGAGCTCGAACGCTTCCAGAGTCGGAGTGATCCACGCTCCCCTACCGGGCAGCGATCGGGACGGATCCGCGAGGATCCTGCCCGACCCGTCAGGGTCGGCCACGATGCGGAGCAGTTCGGCATCGGGGTGTGCCTCGCGCGTGGCGATGCAGGTTCGGATGGGTGCGGTGCACTGCAGAGTGCGTGCGCTATGCGTCATCCTCGCCCTTCCGTTTGCCTCGTGCTGCCCAGCGGGTACTGGACGGCGCCAGTTACCCGCGTCTGGTTGCGGTTTTAAGCCGTAGTTAACCTTACGCGAAAAACCGGCAAAACAGTACTCCCTGCCGCGCGGGGATGCGCCCTACTCCCCGGTGGCGGGCTCGTCGGCGGCATCCGCGTCGGAGTGGATGTCGATCTTCCAGCCGGTCAGGCGCGCCGCGAGGCGCGCGTTCTGCCCCTCCTTGCCGATTGCGAGGGAGAGCTGGTAGTCCGGCACAGTCACCCGTGCCGCCTGCCCCTCGAGGTCGGTGACCTCGACGCGCACAACCTTCGAAGGTGCCAGCGAGTTGCCGACGTACTTCGCCGGGTCGTCGGAGTAGTCGATGATGTCGATCTTTTCCCCGCCGAGCTGCTCCATGATGTTGGTCACGCGCGCACCGCGCGGGCCGATGCAGGCGCCCTTCGCGTTGACCCCCTTCACGGTGGCCTTCACCGCGACCTTCGACCGGTGCCCCGCTTCGCGAGCGATGCCGACGATCTCCACCGTGCCGTCCGCCACCTCGGGCACCTCGAGCGCGAACAGCCCGCGCACAAGCTCAGGGTGGGTGCGCGAGAGGTTGATCTGCACCTTGCGCTCGCCCTTGTTCACGCCCACGACGAAAGCCTTGATCCGGTCGCCGTGGGTGAGCTTCTCGCCGGGGATCTGCTCCGCGGGCAGCAGGATGCCGTCCTGGGAATCCGCCTCGGTTCCCAGCTCGACGACAACGAGGCCCCGGGACTCGGCGTTGACGTCGCGCTGGACGACGCCGGAAACGACCTGGCCCTCGAACTCGGAGTACTCGCTGAACGCGCGGCCTGCCTCGGCCTCGCGGACGCGCTTCTTGATCGCGTCGAGCACCGTCGGCGCCCCAATGCGGGAGAAGTTGACCGGGGTGTCGTCGTACTCCGAGACGACCGCTCCCTCGGCGTCAAGCTCGGCAACGAGTACGGACACGTCGCCGGTCTTGGCATCGATCTCTACACGGGCCTTTTCGCTCTCCCCCGCCGAGGTGTCGCGGTAGTCGCGGTACGCCCACAGCAGAGCGCCCGCGACTGTCTTCAGCAAATCATCGACGGCGATGCCCTGCTCGGTCGAAATGGCCTTCAACGCGTTGAGGTCAATATTCACTTGTTATACCTTTCAGTCGGCCGCGGTCTCGCTGGCCTGGTCGAACGAGAGCTCCGCCAGCTCCATCTCGGCGGCGGGCGGTGTGTTGAACTCAATTTCTACCACCGCGCCCGACAATCCGGAAATGGCGTGCACGCGGGTGCGGGGCTTCTTGGTCCCGGCGTCAACGAGGATGACGTTGTCCTCCCCGCCGTCCAGCGCGCCGACGCGGAAGGTGCTGCCACCAACGGTGACGATCCTCCCGCGGTTGCGCCGCCAGTGCCGCGGCAGCGTCAACGGCAGGTCGACGCCCGGGGTCGTGACCTCGAGCGTGTACCCCGCGCCGAAGTTGACCTCGCCTGCGTCCTCTCGGGCGTCGAAAAGCTCGCTGAGCTCGTTGCTGACCGCCTCGAGCTCATCGAGGGTCGGGTGGGAGTCCGAGTCGAGGGCCACGACGACCTGGGACTTCTTGCCGGCCGCGACGGTGCGCACGTTTTCCACGTCCATCCCGTGAGCGGCGGCGACCGGGGTAATCATGCTCGTCAGTTCATCAACTGAAGGAAATGCCATGTGGGCAAGCCTATCGTGTACGGTTTTCGGCGTGAAAAGACTGCTCGCGATCGTCCCCGCCGCCGCTCTGTTGACCTCGTGCACGGCGCTTGATGTCGTGGGCCCGCGCGCGAACGGCGAGATCATGGCGCTGGCCAAGCAGGCGTCCGCGGACGAGTCTTCGCTTGTCGACGCCCCCGCCGCCCACGACCTCCGCGCCGCCCACGCCGACCAACTCGTGGCGGAGGCCCAGCGCCTGTGCGGCACCGACCCCGACGGCGCCACGCCGCCGACCTGCCGCGTCACCTACGGCGACGCCGACCTTCCGGCGGGCGCAGTGGACGTGGGCGCGTTGGTTGACCAGGTGCGCGCGTCTGCCGTCGACGCGGCCGACAAGGTGCCGGATGATTCCGTCGACCTCGTGGTGTCGCAGGCCGTGGACACGGTCGCGCTCGCCCCGGTGAACCTGGATGGACTGAATGTGTCCGACGCGCCCGCGGCTGATCTGGACGCCGCCCGGGAAGCGCTGCGGCGCGAGTACGTTCTGGAATACGGCCTCGGTATGGCCACGGCGTGGGGGGATGAGGCTGTCGACGAGCGCGTGGACGAGCTGCGGGGCGCGTCGGATAAGCGTCGAGAAGCATTGGCCGCGGCGCTCGAGCCCACTGGCGAGGTCCCGCAACCGCTGCCCGGCTACGAATTCGCCGACGGTTCGGCCCCGTACGACGCCGACTCCGCCGCCGCATTTATCGAGCGCCTGCACGCCGACACCGTCGCCGAGCTCCGCCGCGCGGCGGGCGACGCAACCGGCAGTCAATGGCGCGACGCCGCCATCGGACTGTCCGCGCACGCGCAGCGCGTCTGACGCGTGTTGTAGTTTGGCGGGGTGACCGCTCAACTGACCCGTTTCCTCCGCTGGGCCGCGCTGGGGCTCATCGCCCTCGCCGTGTTCTTCATCAGCCTCGGCCCGATCGAGGCGCCGAACTCCCCCACCGCGATGCTGCCGGACGGCTTCGATTCGACAGAGGTCGCCGCGCAGCGCGCCTCCTCGGGCGAGGAGAACTCGTCCGCCGCCATCGTCCTGTTCACCGGGTTGGGCCCCGACGCCCTGCCGTCGCTGGCCGACAAGGCTGACAAGCTCGGCGGGCCGTTGATCCCGAACGAGGCGGGCGATGCCGCGATCGTGCCCGTCGAGGTCGAATCGGAGTCTTTGACCGGCAACGTCGAGGCCGTTGAGCAGCTCCGCGCAGACGCCGCCGACGGGCTGCCGGACGGGGTCCAGTCGCAGGTCACCGGCCCCGCCGCCATCGACGCCGACCTCTCCGGCGTCTTTTCCGGCGCGAACGTCACGTTGCTCGCCGTCACCGCCGCCATCGTCGCCGTTTTGCTCGTTGCCACCTACCGCTCCCCGATTTTGTGGATCATCCCGCTGGTGGTGATCGGAGTGGCGGACAGGCTGGTGTCCGCGACGTACACGCGCGTCCTCGACGCCCTCGGAATGCAGTGGAACGAGTCCACCGGCGGGATCCTCTCGGTCTTGGTCTTCGGCGCGGGAACCAACTACGCCCTGCTGTTGATCTCGCGCTACCGCACCGAGCTGACCCGCACCAGCGACAGATTCGCGGCGATGGCGCGCGCGTGGAGGCCGACCGTGGCCACGATCGTCGCCTCCGCCGCCACCGTCGTCATCGGCGTCCTCTGCTTGCTGCTCTCCCACACCCCCACCACCCGCGCGCTCGGGGCGGCGGCGGCCTACGGCGTGGCGGTGGCGCTGTTCTTCGGGGCATTCGTCCTGCCGGGCATCCTCGTCCTTTTCGGCCGCTGGATCTTCTGGCCGAAAACGCCGCGCGAGGGCGACACCACGGAGCACCGCGTGTTTGACGCGGTCGGCGCCTTCGTCGCGGCGCGCCCCGCTGCGGTCCTTACGTCCTCGCTCGCGGTGCTCGGCGTGATGTGCATCGGCGCGCTGCAGATCACCACCGGCTTGACCCAGTCGGACCAGTTCATCGACACGCCGGAATCCATCGCGGCGGCCGACACCCTGTCCGAGGCGTTTCCCGACATGTCGGCTACCCCGGCCATCGTCGCAACGGGCGACGCCGAGGCCGCTACCGCCGCACTGGAGAGTGCCGGCCTGAGCGTGATGGGCTCGGACGACGGGACGTTGCGGGTCTCCGGCGGCACGACCGAGGAGATCCGGGGCGCGCTCGGCGGCACGGATGCGAAGGTGGGCGGGCTCGACGCCGAGCTCTACGATACGGAGCAGGCCGCGGCCGAGGATCGCGCCCTGATCTTTCCCGTCGTCCTCGCGCTGATCTTGCTCTCTTTGATCGTCCTGCTGCGCTCCCTCGTCGCACCGCTGGTGATGACGGCGTCGGTGCTGCTGACCAACGTCGCGGCGCTCGGCATCGGATGGTGGGTCTCGCACCACGTCTTCGGCTTCGAGCGGTTCGACTCCACCACTCCGCTCTACGCGTTCGTGTTCCTCGTCGCGCTCGGCATCGACTACACCATCTTCCTGGTCACCCGGGCGCGCGAGGACTCCGACGAACTGGGGACGCGCCGCGGCATCCTGTCGGCGTTGTCCACCACGGGCGGGGTGATCACCTCCGCCGGGATCCTGCTCGCGGCCGTGTTTGCGGCCCTCGGCGTCCTGCCCCTGGTGGTTCTCGCGCAGATCGGAATCGTCATCTGCCTGGGCGTCCTCCTCGACACCCTCATCGTGCGCAGCCTCGTGGTGCCCGCGGTGGTGCAGCTGCTCGGAGAGAAGTTCTGGTGGCCGGCGGCGCGGCGCGCGGAGATTTAGGGAGATCTAGCTGGCGGGGGCGTCACCGGTCATGATCACGCGATGCTCCGCGTCGCTCCAGGTGAACGTCGCGTAGTTCCGGCCCTTCGGGTCCGCGTTGGTGTCGCCCGGCTCGGGGTGGCGGAAGACAACGTCGATCGTCGAATCGTCCACCTGCGTTACCCCGGGGGCAAAGCCGAAGGAGTCGAGGGTGGCGGTTCCGAGATAGTCGCCTTTGTGGAACAGCATGATCTGGTACGGCGAGGACGCCGTGCCTCCCTCGATGGTGACCACAGCCCACGACAGATTCGCGCAGGGGTCGTAGCCCGCAAACGCGGTATCGGGATCCCACGGATGTTGCTCCTGCGGGAGCTTGCCGATGTTCGACCGGATCGCCGTCTCAGCGTCGTCGGACCCGCACTCCGCCCCGCCGGGCGCGGCCGCGGCGGTGGGGGTTTCCGCCGAAGGCGTGCCGCCTGTGGTGGCGGGCACCGTAGTGAACTCCGTGGTGGTCTTCGTCGTCACCGTCGGTTCCGCAGCGGGTTGCGCCCCGTCCTGCGCGGCCGAACACCCCGCTACACCGAGAACTGCAACCAACGCGCACGCTGCAGCGGGGGCCTTACGCCCCCGGCGTTTCGTAAACCCCACGCTCATCTCCCCTTGAAAATCAGTGCCCTGCGGCGACCAAGTCCCGTACCTTGCCCACGATCTCGGCGGCGGGAACCTCCAGGGTTTCCCCGTCGCGGATGCGCAGCTCCACGATACCGTCCGCGAACGAGCGGCCGAGGATGACGATGAACGGCATGCCCAGCAGCTCGGCGTCCTTGAACTTGACTCCGGGAGACATCTTCGGGCGGTCGTCGAACAGCACCTCGAGACCGGCCTCGTCGAGCTCCGCGGCAATGGTCTCGCCGGCCTCGAGCGCTGCGGCGTCCTTGTTCGCCACCACGACGTGGACCTGGTACGGCGCGATGGCGACGGGCCAGACCAGGCCCTTGTCGTCGTGGCGCTGCTCGGCCACAACCGCCATCATCCGCGAGATGCCGATGCCGTAGGACCCCATCGTGGGCACGGCGCGCTTGCCGCTTTCGTCCAGGATCTGCACGTCCATCGCCTCGGTGTACTTCCGGCCCAGCTGGAAGATGTGGCCCAGCTCGATGCCGCGGGCGAGCTTCACGGTGCCGTTGCCCGACGGCGAGGGGTCACCTTCGCGCACCTCGGCGGCCTCGACGAATCCGTCCACCTCGAAGTCGCGGCCCGCGACGAGCCCGACCACGTGGCGCTGGCTCTCGTCCGCGCCCGTGATCCAGGCGGAGCCGTCCACGACGCGCGGGTCGGCGTACACCGGCACCCCGTTGGCGATCAGCGCGCGGGGGCCGACATACCCCTTGACCAAGAAAGCGGAGTTCTTGAAGTCCTCCTCGCTCGCCAGCTCGAAGGTTGCCGGGGCGAGGGAGGCCTCGAGGCGCTTCTCGTCCAGCTCGCGGTCGCCCGGGATCAACACACCTGCCAGGCGCGGGCCGACGGGCTCGCCATCGTCGCCCACCAGGCGCGGGTCGTCGACCTTGACCACCATGCACTTCAGGGTGTCGGCGGCGGTGACGGGGCGGCCGTCGACAAGCAGGCCCTCGCTGTTGGCCCAGTTGACCAGCGCCTCGATGGTCTCGGACTGCGGCGTCTCGTACACGCGCGCCTCCGGCTGGCCGTCGATCGGCTTCGCCGAGGGGGCGACGGTGACCACGGCCTCGACGTTGGCGGCGTAGTCCCCCGCCGAGGAAATGACGAAGGTGTCCTCGCCGTTGTCGGAGTACGCAAGGAACTCCTCGGACGCCGAACCACCCATCGCACCGGAGGTGGCCTTGCAAATCTCGTAACTGATCCCCACGCGGTCGAACACGCGCTGGTAGGCCGCGCGGTGCTTGGCGTAGGACTCCTCGAGGCCCGCGTCGGTCATGTCGAAGGAGTAGGAATCCTTCATCACGAACTCGCGGCCGCGCAGGATGCCCGCGCGGGGACGGGCCTCGTCGCGGTACTTCGTCTGGATCTGGTACAGCGTGACGGGAAAGTCCTTGTAGGAGGAGAACATCGACTTCACCGTGGACGTGAACATTTCCTCGTGCGTCGGGCCGAGCAGCATGTCCGCGCCCTTGCGGTCCTTCAGGCGGAACAGGTCGTCACCGTACTCGGCCCAACGGTTGGTCTGCTCGTATGGCTCGCGCGGCAGCAGCGCGGGGAACAGCAGCTCCTGGGCACCCATCGCGTCCATCTCCTCGCGCACGACCGCCTCGATCTTGCGTAGGGTGCGCAGCCCGAGCGGCAGCCAGGAGTAGACACCCGGCGCGGCGCGGCGCACGTAGCCTGCGCGCACGAGCAGCTTGTGGCTGGGCACCTCGGCGTCGGCGGGGTCTTCGCGCAGCGTGCGCAGGAACAGCTCGGTCAGGCGTGTGATCATGCGCAACATCATATCCTTTAGGGTGGTGCGCATGCTGATCGTGCTGCCGCCTTCCGAAACCAAAGCTCCCGGCGGGTCGCAGGGGCCCATGCAGGTCTCGTTCCCGTCGCTCGATCCTGTGCGCAGCTCGCTTCTCGACGACCTGTCCACGCTCTCCCTCCCCGACATGATGTCGTCGCTGAAGCTGCCCGCCTCCAAGATCGAGGAGGCTCGGGAGAACCTGACGCTGCGCTCCGCTCCCGTCATGCCGGCCCTGTTCCGCTACACCGGGGTGTTGTACGACGCTCTGGGAGCCGACTCGTTGCCGCCGGCGGCGTGGTCGCGCCTAGCTATCGGGTCCGCCCTGTTCGGCGTCGTGCGCGCGGGCGACCTGATCCCCCGCTACCGGCTCTCCGGCGGTTCTAAAGTGCCGGCCCCGGGCGGTTCGATGCCGACGATGAAAGCGCGCTGGGGCGAGTTGATCACCTCGGCCCTGTCTGCTGAGCCATTCGTGGTCGATCTGCGCTCCGGCACCTACGAGAAGCTCGGGCCCGTGCCCGGCGCGGTGACTGTGCGCGCGGAGTCCGTGCTTGATAACGGCACCCGGAAAGTCGTCAGCCACTTCAACAAGCACTACAAAGGTGAGCTGGCGCGTGTCCTCGCGCTGGGGCCCGCGGTCTCGTCGGTGGATGATGTCGCTGACGTCGCGCGAGACGCCGGGATGACCGTCGAGGTGGCGGGCGCCCAGGTCACGTTGGTTGTGTGACGGGTGCCCCGATGGCGGCAAGCGCACAGGCCGCCCGGATGTCTCCGACGTATTGAGCCTCGTTGTTGAGCACGTCGCTAGGGCTGTGGCGGCGTACGAGGTAGCCGTCGTTAAGCAACCGCTTTTCGCGAACCCGTTCTTTGCGCAGGACGTCGTCGGTGCGGCCGTACGTTGCGCCGTCGTATTTAACATCGCCGTCGATCTCAGAGACGACCCGGTCACCGATCAACATGTCGACCTCAAACTTACCCACTGGCGCATTGACCCGGATCGGCCCAATCCGGTTCTGAATCAGGATCGCGCGCGCGTAACTTTCATACGGCGACCGGACGTTGCCAACCGCATGCGCCAGCGCGGCCCGCGCCCACCCAATCCCCTTGCGCCTGCCCAGCCGCGCGATCTCGAACTGGACATTCGCGCGCGGATGACGCCCCAACAGCCAGTCCATGGCGACGAGTCCCTCACGAAAACCGTTTCGGATCGCGATATCGATCCCGGTGCGAATTTCCGCAGTCACCCGCAGGCCATCGACCGTCTCAAACTCATCTACGCGGTAACTACCGCCGACGTACACGCATCCGCTCGGCCATTTGCTTGTCGACGGCCTCTTGCCCGTCGCTGGGATCAATTCAACGTCCTCCTTTGTCGTTGCGAGGACCGGCATTCCGATGATCCGTGCCGCCGACCTGCCACCTAACACGGCCTTCCTCACTGAGTTTCCGACCGCCCAAGCCCTGAGCCATTCCCGCTCATGCCGTTTGAGCTCCTGGAATGTAGAGCGCCTGCACACAAACGCTGACGAGATTCTGACTAAGTCTCCCCGGGCGATGGCCCGTAGCGCCGCGTGGTCGCTGTTCTTCATCGTTCGCGTGAACCCGATTTCCCCGAGCAGCTCGGTCTTTCGTTTGTTGTCCATGGTTTCAGGCTGGCGCAGCGTGGGCGTGTTTGCTGCCTTGGTGGCGCGGGCTGTGGATTGCGCCGGGTCTATCCACAGTTTTGGAGGGTTTTGCTGGGCGTCGGGAACCTGGGCCGGCCTCGTGCGGTCTAATTGGGTTTGGGGTGCTGCGTCTGGGGTGCTGCGTCTGGGGTGCTTAACGAAGCATCTTCAGGTTTCCGCGACCTGGGGTTTTGCGCCACACGCTCATCAACCTGAGCACTGCAAAACGAGCACCGCGGCCGGGTCGGGCGACGGTGCAAGAAAGGTATTCCCCGCAGAGTCGAACCAGTGCCCGGTTTCGGGTGCTGCGTTTGCAGTGCTCAACGAAACATCTCCGGGTTTCCGCGACCTGGGGTTTTGCGCCACACGCTCATCAACCTGAGCACTACAAACTGAGCACCGCAAACCGAGCACCGCGGAAGGAACCGGAGGGGCGTAAGGGGCGTAAGGGGTAGGCAGGCCAGGCACCAACCGCGGGATTATCAAATTATCAACCCGCACGGTTTATCAATTTATCAATCAGGTAAACTTACCCACATGCCCAACCCCTTCCGCCCCACCTTCGGAGCCAGCCCCCGCGTCTGGGCCGGCCGCGAGGCCGTCATCGACGAATTCCACCGCGCTCTGAAAAACGGCCCCGGTGACCCGCACCGCAGCGTCATCATTTCCGGTTCCAGGGGAATCGGCAAGACAGTGCTGCTCACCGAGCTGGAGGACGAGGCAAAGCGGCAGGGCTGGATCGTGGTCCGGGCGTCCGGGCGCGAAGGTATGGCCGAGACCCTGACGAACTCCGCGATCCCAGAGGCGATCGAGCGGCTCGATCCCGAATCAGACCGCAAGCTGACCGGCTTCAACATCGCCGGCCTGGGCGGGGTGAGAAGCGAGCTGACCGAGAAGGACTCAACCCCGCGTCTGGTCACGCGGCTGCACGAGCTGCTGGGCAAGCTCCACGGCACGGGCGTGCTCCTGACCATCGACGAGGTCCAAGACGCGAACCCGGACGAGCTCACCCAGATCGCGGTGGCCTACCAAGACCTGGTTCGCGACGACGCCGAGATCGCGCTCGCCATGGCCGGCCTGACCCAGGGCGTCAACAAACTGCTCGACCTGCCCGGCGCGACGTTCCTGCGCCGCGCGCGCCACTACGAGCTCGGACCGCTCACTCTCGACAGCGCCACCACCACCCTGCTGCAGACGGCCGGAGACGCGGGTCGCGTGTTCGAACTCGACGCGGCCCAGGCCGCGAGCCGCATCACGCAGGGCTACCCCTACCTGGTGCAGCTCGTCGGTTACCTCGCATGGGAGGAGGCGGACGGGCCAATCACGCTCGACGCGGTCGAGGCGGTGCGCGGCGAGGCCATTGCCAGGCTGGGCACGCAGGTCCACCAGCCCTCGCTTCGCGACGTCCCCCCGCGCCAGCGCGAATACCTCGACGCCATGGCGCACATCGAGGCTCAGACGGGCCGCGCCCAGATCACGTCGAAGGATTTGGGGGTGGCGTTGGACAGGCCGTCGACAAGCTTGTCTGATACCCGGGGGAAGCTGATCGAGCGCGACCTGATTGTGCCGGCCGGGTGGGGCGAAGTTGAGTTCGCGCAGCCGTATCTGGGCGAGTACCTGCGCAACCAGCAGAAACCGCGGCGCATCAGCTAGCGCGCAGCACTGTGAACTTGTCGTTGCGCGCGGCCTGGGAGACGCGGGCGAATCGCTTCTCGACGTCCCCGCGGTAGCGCAGGTGCGAGTTGTGCACGAGGTAGAGGGTGCCGCCGGGGGCGAGCAGGCGCGCGGCGGCGTCGAGAAGGTGCTGGACGAGTGTGGAGTCGACGGTGGTGCCGTCGTGGAACGGCGGGTTCAGCGCGATGGTGTCGAAGGAGGCGTCCGGGAACTGCGAGCCCGCGTCGTCCCAGGTGCAGTTCAGACCCAGGGCGCGGGCGGAGAGCACAGCGTCAGCGTCTGAGTCGGTCGCCGTGATGTCCCCGGTCAGCGCGCGGGAAACGGAGCCGTTGCCGCAACCAAGGTCGAGGAAGCGGCCCAGCGCGGCGGGAAGCGTAGCGCGTAGCAGTTCTCCGCCGAAGTCGGGCTTGGCGCCCGAGAACACACCACCGACCGCGACAAGCCCGTTCGACTCCACCGGGGTGTAGTTAACCGCGCGTGGCTCGGTGGCGACGAGGCAGCGGAACTTTCCGCGGCCCAGCGACGCGGCGACGTCGGTGAAGGACTCCCCCAGCACGGCGTTCGTGGACCGCGTGAGGTGCTTGTTGTTCGCCCCGAGGACCAGCGTTGCCGAGGAGTACCCGGCCCCCGCGATGGAGCGCGCGAGGTAGTCGAGCCGGCCCAGGGACTTCGGCATCTCGCCGACGGCGACGGCTGAGCCGGAGGACCCGGCGAGGAACTCGTCGAGGCGGGTGTCCCCCGCAATGCGGGCCCCGGCGTCCCGGGCGGCCATGCTGCGGTGGTAGTCACCGTCTAGGAAGAGGACGGGTTTGCCGGTCGCAAGAGCTGCGGAGAGCAGGTCGCCGGTGGGGTCGTCGCACACCAGGATTACATCGGCGTCCAATGACGCGACGGACAGGATTAGGCTATCGAGCGCGCGCAAGGCCGGCCACCTCCCCGATGACGTAGACGGCGGGGGCGGCGACGTGGTTGGCGTCCATCACGTCCGCCAGCTCCCCTACGGTGCAATAGAACGCGCGCTGCGCGGCGGTCTCGCCCTCCTGGATCACAGCGGCGGGGGTGTCCGGGGCAAGGTCCGCGGCGACCAGCGCCTGCGTGATGGCGCCGGCGTTGCGCACCCCCATGATCACCACGATCGTCCCGCCCACGCGCGCCAGCGCCGGCCAGTCCACCAGTGACGAGGGGTGTGACGGCGGCAGGTGCCCCGAGACAACCGTGAACGCGTGCGTCATCCCCCGTTGAGTCACCGGGATGCCCGCGGCTGCGGGAACGGAGATAGCGCTGGTCACGCCCGGCACGACCGAGCACGGCACACCGGCTGTCGCACACGCAGAGACCTCCTCGAAGCCGCGGCCGAACACGTACGGGTCACCGCCTTTGAGGCGGACCACGTTCCGGCCAGCCAGCGCGTGCTCAACCAGAAGCTCGTTGATGCGCTCCTGCGCGACTTGTTTGCCGTAGGGCAGCTTGGAGACGTCGATAAGCTCCTTGCCCGACACGTCGAGAAACTCGTCCAGCTGCGCAGCTGGCCCGAGGTGGTCGGTGAGGATGACGTCCGCGGCTTCAAGCGCACGCAACCCCCGGATGGTCAGCAGGTCCCAGTCGCCCGGGCCGCCGCCGACGAGGGTGACTTCTCCTGTGCTCATGGCCACCAAGTCTAGGGTGGAGTCATGTCAGCCCCTACGCTTGCCCACACGTTCGCCGAGAAACTTCCCGAGATGGCCGTCGAGGCGCGCGCCGCCGACTTCGCCGCGCCGAGGCTGGTCGTGCTCAACGAACCGCTGGCACGCGAGCTCGGCCTCGACCCCGATTGGCTGCGCACCGACGACGGTGTGGCCTGGCTCGCTGGTGCTGCCGGAGGGCACGCCACTGCCTACGCGGGCCACCAGTTCGGCCAGTTCGTGCCTCTGCTGGGCGACGGCCGCGCGCTCCTGCTCGGCGACCTCGGCGGTCGCGAGATCCAGCTGAAGGGCTCCGGACCCACCCCGTTTTCCCGTCCCGGTTCCGACGGGTTCGGCGCGATCGGCCCGATGCTGCGCGAATACCTCGTATGCGAGTTCATGCAAGCTGTCGGCATCCCCACCACCCGCTCCCTGGCCGTGCTCGACACCGGCGAGCGGGTCCTGCGCCAGCAGGGTTACGTCCCCGGCGGGATTGTCGTCCGCGTCGCCGCCTCGCACCTGCGGGTCGGTTCTGTGCAGTACGCGGCCACGCAATCTGAAGATCTGATCGCCGCGGTCGTCGAAGCGGCGGGCTTTGCGACGCCCCTCCGCATGCTCTCGGAGGTCATGGACCGCCAGCTTGAACTGGTGGTGCGGTGGATGCGAATCGGATTCGTCCACGGTGTGATGAACACGGACAACACGGCACTGTCGGGCGAGACGATCGACTACGGCCCGTGCGCGTTCACCGAGCGCTTCGTCGGCAGCGCACGGTTTTCTTCCATCGACTCAGCCGGCCGCTACGCCTTCGGCAACCAGCCCAACATCATCGCCTGGAACCTCACGCGCCTCGCCGAGGCGCTACTGCCGCTGACGGGAGAAGACAGCGCCCGCGAGGTGCTCGGCAACATTCAAAACCGGTGGGATTACTACTGGGAGATGCATTTCGCGGGCGTCGATAAGCAGTTGGCGACCGCCACCGACATCACCACTTTCAACAGGCAGCACAGCGAGGGCCCAATCTTCATCCCTCGCAACCAGATGCTGCAGCGCGCCATCACCGACGCCGAGCGCGACGGCGACTACAACCGCTACTTTGAGCTCCTAAACGCAGTAACCGACCCCTTCAACCCCGAGGCGGGCCCATGGTGGATGAAGGGGTCGGAAGGTGATGATCCGTTCATCACCTACTGCGGAACGTAAGCGCTAGTTCTCCTCGAGCTGAAGCGCCTTCTGCGTGTGCTCCCACTGGGACTGGTATGCGGCAGCGTCGCGCTTGAGGGAGGTGCCGTAGGTCGGGAACATCTCGTGGAGCTGGTCAGCCCAGTCGATCATGTGCTCGCCGAAGCAGCGCTCGAGGAGCTCGAGCATTGCAGCTGGGGTGATCGACGCGCCTGGGGAGGCGCCGAGGATGCCGGCGATTGTTCCGTCCTGGTCATTGACCAGCGCGGTACCGAACTCAAGGGAACCGAATGCCGGGGCACCCGCGGGCTTGATCACCTGCACGCGCTGGCCGGCGACGACGGTGTCCCAGTCCTTCCCATCGGCGGCCGGGAAGTACTCGCGCAGCACCTCGAGGCGGCCGTCGAAGTCCTTGAACACCTCCTCGACCAAGTACTTGACCAGACCGACGTTGGTGGCGGCGACACCCAGGTAAGACGGGATGTTGTCCGGGCGGATCGACTTGAACAGGTCGAGGTAGGAACCCTTCTTCAAGAACTTCGGGCTCCAGCCGCCGTACGGGCCGAAGAGCAGGGACTGCTCGCCGTCGATAACGCGCAGGTCGAGGTGCGGCACGGACATCGGCGGGGCTCCCACCTTGGCCTTGCCGTACACCTTGGCCTGGTGCTGCGCAACCAGCTCCGGGTTGGTGGTGCGTAGCCACATACCGGAAATTGGGAAACCAGCGTAACCGCGAACTTCGGGCACGCCGGCCTTGCGCAGCAGGTCAAGGGCGTAACCGCCGGCGCCGACGAAGACGAAGCGGGCGCGGACAACGTGCTTGTCACCAGTGTGGACGTTACGGACGGTGACTTCCCAGAACTTGCCGTTGCGCTTAATGTTCTTGACCTCGTGACCGTAGCGGACCACGGTGCCCTCTTCCTCGGCAGCCTTGAGGAACTGCTTAGTCAAAGAGCCGTAATCGATGTCCGTGCCCGTGTCGGTCCACGAAATGGCGACCGGTTCCGCCTCGAAGTCGCGGCCGTCAGCCATGAGTGGCAGCTTCTCTGTGAACTCGGCCTCGTCGCGGGTGAAGTGCATCTCCGGGAACATGTGGTTCGCAGAGAGAATGTCGTAGCGGCGGCGCAGGTAGTCGATCTGCTCCTCACCCTGCGCGAAAGAGATGTGGGGAACGCGGTTGATGAAGTCGTTCGGGGACGTCAGCACTCCGTGGTCCAGCTGGTGGGACCAGAACTGGCGCGAAAGCTGGAACTTCTCGTTGATCGCCATCGCCTTGGAGACGTCGATCTTGCCGTTCTTCTCAGGCGTGTAGTTCAGCTCGCACAGCGCCGAGTGTCCCGTACCTGCGTTGTTGAGGGGGTAGGACGACTCTTGGGCGGGCCCGTCAAGGCGCTCGTACACAACCTGAGACCAGTTCGGTTCGAGTTGGCGAAGCATCGCACCCAGGGTCGCACTCATGATTCCGGCACCGATGAGCAGGACATCCGTCTCATCGCTAAACCTCTTATTGCCTTGTTCAGACATCCATTCATCCTCTTCGACTAGGGCTTCAGTTGTTGCAGTGGGCGGGCTCGACGCGCTCACACAATTGTTCCCGGCATTTCTGGGCGCCACGTCCGCGCCGACCACAAATCCCGGCTTGACCCACCACCTTACGCTTTCCGGTAGCCCTACCGGTAACGTGGCTCGCCCCTCTTAGTGCTCACGCACGGATGGCCATGAGGGCGAGGCGAACCGCCTACTATCGAGGGCATGGAGAGCAATCCTGGGAAGTTTGACAATCTGGAGTGGTCCGAGGATCTCCTCGGCGCCGGTTACGAATCCACTACCTTGCAGTTCGGTGACGGTCAGGCGGTCCTCGTCCGCGCGCTGCCCGACGAGCCGACCGGCAAACCCGCGCTACTGTGGGTGCACGGCATGTCCGACTACTTCTTCCAGACACACGTTGCCGAGCACTTCGTGCAACAGGGGTTTCCGTTTTATGCCCTCGATCTCCGCGGCTGCGGCCGCGCGCGCACAGGTGACGAACGGTGGCACTACGCCACTGATCTGAGCCAGTATTTCCCGGAGATCACGCTCGCTACCGAGTTGCTCACTTCCCGGCACGGTTCCGTTATCCCGTTCGCTCACTCCACCGGGGGACTCATCATTGCACTTTGGGCCGACGACGTCCGCCGGAATGACCCGGCAGCCCACGCGAAGATTGCCGGGATCATTCTCAACAGCCCCTGGCTGGACATGCAGTACCCGCGTCTCGCGGTGGCGGTCATGCGCCCGGTGGTGAATTTCCTGGGCAAGCGGCTGCCTTCGATCCTGCTGCCGAACGCCGGGGGCGGCACCTACGGCGAGTCAATTTCCGCCACCGCCCACGGCGAGTGGGCCTTCGACACCACCATGAAGCCGGTTGAGGGCCACCCCAAGTATCTGGGCTGGCTGCGAGCAATCTTCGAGGGCCACAAGCGCATCCACACCGGCGTCAACACCGGTGTACCCATGCTCACACTTGTGTCGTCGCATTCATACCTGAGCAAGCCTTACTCCCCCGCCGCCGACACGGCAGACACCGTCCTCGACGTAGCTCAGATCCGGCGCTGGGCGCCTACTCTGAGCCCGGACAGTACCGTGGGGGTCATCGACGGTGCCCGCCACGACGTGTTCCTCTCAGAGCGCCATGCCCGCGAAGCCGCCTTCGCTGCGGCGGATACGTGGCTGGGTGACCTCCGCACGAAAACCGAAGAGGAGAATTGATGGCTGCCAATTACACCGCGGACGCCCACTACGACCTGATTATCATCGGCGCCGGATCGGGCAACTCGATCCCGACCCCCGACTTCGACAACTGGTCCATCGCCATCATCGAGGAAGGCAGGTTCGGCGGCACATGCATGAACGTGGGTTGTATCCCGACGAAGATGTTCGTGCTTGCTGCTGACACCGCGTTCGACGCCGCGAATTCGGAGCGACTGGGACTGTACACCGAGTTCAGGAGCGCGAACTGGCAGGCGATAAAGGAGCGAATCTTCACCAACCGCATCGACCTCATCGCCGCGGGCGGTGAGGAGTATCGCCGCAGCGAAGCCAGCCGCAATGTAGAGGTATACGACCGGCACGCGTCCTTTATCGCCCCGAAGACCCTGAAAACCGGCCAGGGCGGCGAGGAGAAAGTTATCACCGGTGACACCATCATCATCGCCGCCGGTGCCCGCCCTTTCGTGCCCGACTGGGCCGCCGATGTCCCCGTACACACCAGCGACGACATCATGCGTCTCGAGCACCAGCCGGAGAGCCTGACAATCGTCGGCGGCGGCTTCATTGCCATGGAGTTCGCGCACATTTTCAACTCACTGGGCACGAAGGTGCGTATCGTCAACCGCTCTCCCTTCCTGCGCGCTCTCGACGCGGACATCACCGCGGCATTCAACAGGATCGCGGACGACACCTACGAGGTGCACAAGGGGCGGACCGTGGTCAAAGCCGAGGGTGATGACAGCTCGGCCACGCTCACGCTTGACGACGGCTCCACCGTCACGTCTGAGAAGCTCCTCATCGCCACGGGCCGCGTGCCGAATGGTGATCAGCTCAACCTGGGCGCGGCAGGCGTTGAAACGAACGGGACGCAGGTCGCCGTGGACGAGTTCGGCCGCACCTCGGCCGAGGGCGTGTGGGCGCTGGGTGACATTTCCTCGCCGTTCCAGCTCAAGCACGTCGCTAACGCGGAGACCCGCGCGGTCCGCCACAACATCCTCCACCCGGACGACATGGTTGCGATGCCGCACCAGAACGTGCCGTTTGCAGTGTTCACCCACCCACAGATAGCCACGGTGGGACTCACGCAACAGGAAGCGGTCGACGCGGGGTTCGACGTGACAGCGAAGATCCAGAATTACGGCGACGTGGCATACGGATGGGGACTCGAGGATTCCACCGGCATTGTGAAGCTAGTTGCAGACCGCTCAACTGGCAAACTGTTGGGGGCCCATTATATGGGTCCGCAGGCATCCACGCTCATCCAGCAGATGATCACGGTCCTCGCGCACGGTATTGACTTGCGCACGATGCCGCGCGGACAGTATTGGATTCACCCCGCACTACCTGAGGTGACGGAAAACGCGATTCTCGGCCTGGATCTCAAGTTCCCTGAAGTCTAGTCACCCGAATAGGGGTAGCAAAGGGTGCCATTATTATTCATAAGAGATTGGGGACCTCTAGCCACTTCACCTGCGGGTTGAGACGTGTGTGAGATCCTGTTTGAGAACCGCAACTCGGATTGTAGCTTCCTGCTAATGATATCGAATTTATCTTATGCGTCCCTGATAAATATCCGTTAAGGTTCATCACGACACCGGGACGGAGTCCACAGGCTCGCGTTCGGTTTCGGCCCCACCGGCCGGTAGCGGCAACGTTTTCGCCCCGAGTTGTCTCGACAGGAACTATCAGAAAAGGATTTCGTTTCATGCGTAATTTCCGCAAGGCAGCACTCGCCGGCGCAACCGCCGCTGCGATCGCATTCGGCACCACCGCCGTGGCAACCGCACAGACCGAAACGGCGACCCCGGCCGCCACCACCACCGCCACCCCAATCAAGGAAGTCGAGCGCCCCGACACCAAGGCCACTGGTGGTTCCTCGACCAAACTTGGTCACGACCTAGAAGCATGGACGGTTGATGAGGACGGCAATGTCGTCGCCAATGGTGCAGACGGTCGCGCTCTCTTCGGCTCTTCCGACAACGCCCAGGGTGTCCCTTCTTTCGAGTCCCAGCCCGCGTGGGCTAAGGCGTTCTTCGGAGTCTCAATCTTCGCCGCCGTTTCCGCCCTCATCGGCCTCGTTGTCGGCCCGGCGTACAACTTCGTCGTCTTCGGTCCGTTCTGAACCGCGGATTTCCGCTAAACTCCCCACACCTCCAGAAAGAAGGACAATCAATGCGCAATCTCCGCACCGCAGCCATCGCCACCGCGACGGCAATGACCGTCACCCTCGGTGGCGTCGCCGCCGCTTCCGCAAAGGACGCAGCAACCACCACCGCCGACTCTGTCGTGTTCGCTGGTGAGCAGGACGGCGATAAGGCCTCCAGCGAGGTTTCCTCCGACGGCTTCGCAGGCCTTTCTAGCAACAATGGTTCCTCTAAGTTCTTCGACGATGAGCAGGATCCGTTCTTTGCCACCGACGCCTTCGGCAAAGAGATCGACGTGGCAGCTGTTCCGCAGTGGGCTCGCTACTGGATCGACTCCACCGTCGTTGCTGGCATCGGCGCCCTGATCGGCCTCGTGATCGCGGGCTTCAACTGGGCAGCTTTCAACGGCATCATCAAGATGCCCGCTCTTTAAGTTTCATCCGGGATGTGAATTCCTGCAGTCCTCCCTCTTTCCGAGGGAGGCTTTCCATTTTCTACTGACCCGCGAGATCACTCGGCAGGGTCAGGATCTCATTGCCGTTCTCCGTGATTAGAATGGTGTGCTCGAACTGGGCGGTGAACTTGCCGTCGTTATTCTGCACGGTCCAGCCGTCGTCCCAGACGGTGTACGGCAATTCTCCGAGGTTGATCATTGGCTCGATGGTCAGGGTCATGCCGGGCTGGAGCACATCGCGGTAGGCGTCGGAATCGTAGTGCAGAACGACGAGACCGTTGTGGAAGGTGGTGCCGACACCGTGGCCGGTGAAGTCGGTGACCACGGTGTAGCCGAAGCGTTTGGCGTAGGACTCGATGACGCGGCCGATGACGTTGATCTCGCGGCCAGGCTTGGCGGCCTTGATGCCGCGCATCATGGCTTCCTCGGTGCGCTCCACAAGCAGGCGATGCTCCTCGCTTACGTCACCGGCGAGAAATGTGGCGTTGGTGTCACCGTGGACGCCGTTCTTGTAGGCGGTGACGTCGATATTGACGATATCCCCGTCCTCAATCACGGTGGTGTCCGGGATACCGTGGCAGACAATTTCGTTCAGCGAGACGCAGCAGGATTTCGTGTACCCGCGGTACCCCAGCGTCGATGGGTACGCGCCGTGGTCGAGCATGTACTCGTGCGCAACGCGGTCGATTTCGTCGGTGGTCACGCCGGGGGCCACCGCCGCGCCCGCAGCCTGAAGGGCGTTGGCGGCGATGGCACTCGCCTCACGCATGCGCTCGATGTTCTCGGGAGTCTGGACGTGCGGTTCGCCCACGTTCTCCTGCACGGAGTCCTTCCACGCGTACTCCGGTCGCTCAATCGCATCCGGCACGGTGCGGATCGGAGTGGGTTTGCCTGGGCGGATCATTGCGCGTTGACTCATGCGCACCATGGTAGTCCCCGCCACCGCGGGCTTTTAACCGCCCGCTCCCCTGGCCTCGTCGATGCTACGGAGCATTCGGTCGGTGGCGGCAACGGCGGATTGCGAACCACCGCCTAGAACGATAAGCGTGGCAAACGCAATGTCGTCGTCTGCTCGGTATCCGGTGAACCATGCGTGCGACCCCTGGTTGATCTCAGCCTCACCGGTCTTGCCGCGGATGTCCCCGCCGGCATGCATGCCCGCAGCTGTGCCACCTGGCGCGGTGACGGCCGACATCATCTGCCGCAGCTTGGCGACGGCCTCCGGATCGGGCGCAGCCACGTCCTCAGTCTCGGTTGTTTCACCATCGATGAGGTACGGCACCGGCATGGTCCCGCGCGCGGCGGTGGCGGACACCAGCGCCATTCCGAAGGGGCTGGCGAGGTCGTGGCCCTGGCCGTAACCGGCCTCGGTGCGGTCGAGCGGCTCCTCGCCGACGGGGATCGAACCCGTGATGGTGTCCAGGCCGGGAATTGTCATGTCCACGCCGAGTCCGAATCGCTTACCGACGTCCGCGAGCTGTCCCGGCTCAAGCTTCGTGGAGATATCGGCGAACGTGGTGTTGCACGAGCGGGCGAAGGCTGTTTCCAACGGAACGTTGCCCAGTGCGAACCCGGCGTAGTTGGTGACCACCCTGCCGTAAATGTTCATCGTGCCCGGACACGGAACCGTCGAACCGGGATCTAACCCCTGCAGCTGCAGACCCGCGGCGGCAGTGATGATTTTGAACGTCGAACCCGGAGGGTACTGGCCCATCGTGGCGAGGTTTCCCTCGCGGTCAGCCGCTGGGGTCTGCGCGACGGCGAGTACCCCGCCCGTCGACGGCCGAATGGCCACGATAATCGCCTGTTGCCCCGCCAGCGGCTCGAGCGCCTTCTCGGCGGCTCGCTGCACAGTGTGGTCAAGGCTGATTTTCAGCGCGGGCGACGGCTCCGGATCCTCGCCCGCGATCTGCTCGAGGGCCGCACCGTGCTCGTTGACCACGCTGACGTTCCAGCCGGCCGCGCCCTCGAGATCGTCGCGAACGAGCTCTCCGACACGCGCCATGATGTCCGGGGCGAAGGTCGGGTCCGCGTTGACCATCGCGGCCTCCTCGTTGAGACGTACACCGGCGACGTCATCCAGAGCGTCAGTGAGTCGGGGCTGCGCGGTTGCGGGAACCACCGCGACCGAGTAGGTGCCGGTCGCAGCCGCCAGCTCGTCAGCAAGCTGCACCGCGTCGCGGGTGGGCACGGCGGGGTCGGCGTCGTGGGCGGAAGCCAAAGCTGCGGCGATCCGGTTTGCGGTGTCGCGCTCTGTGGTCATCGCAGCGGTATCGACAAGGATGCGGTGCGCTACACCGGGCGAGAGAAGCTCCGCACCGTCGGAGGACACGACACTTGCCTGCTTCGCAGGCTCGGCACGAAGCTCGAGGTGTTGGTGGGCGCCGAGCCGCGGGTTGAGAACGGAGGGCTGCCAACGCACGGTCCACTCCCCGCCCGTCTGGGTGAGCGTCATCTGGGCGTCGTAGGAGAATGCGCGATCCCGCGGCAGATCCCAGTTCACCGAATACCGGGCGGTCGCGAGGTTTTCTTGCTGGCTAACCTCGGTCAACGTGATGTCTGCTCCCTCGGCCTGGAGTCCCTCCCACGTTGCGCGGATGGAATCGGTTGCGTTGGAGGGGTCGTCGATAAGCGTGGCGAGCTCGCCGTAATCCTGCGCTGCGAGGGCCTCGAGGAACGAGCTCGCGGTGGGCTCGGCATCGTTCGGGCGCGGCGTGCAGGCCACCAACCCAGCGGTGCCTACCGCGAGAGCGGCGATAAGCGGGGCGGCGCGATTCATGCCAAGAAAATAGCAGCGCCGGTGTCAAATCCGGCGCTGCGACGCGGGAGGCGCGAAAGGTCTAGCGGGTGACCTTGACCTCCGCTTTGGTGCCCGCGATCTCCTCGAGCCCCTCCTCCTCGGCGATGCGCATGGCGTGCGCGATGAGCGTCTCCACGATCTTGGACTCGGGCACGGTCTCCACGACCTCGCCCTTGACGAAAATCTGGCCCTTGCCGTTGCCGGACGCGACACCGAGATCGGCGTCGCGCGCCTCACCCGGGCCGTTGACGACGCAGCCCATGACGGCGACGCGCAGCGGGAACTCCATGCCTTCCAAGCCAGCCGTAACTTCCTCCGCAAGCGTGTAGACGTCCACCTGCGCGCGACCGCACGACGGGCAGGACACGATCTCAAGCTTGCGCGGACGCAGGTTCATCGACTGCAGGATCTGGTCGCCGACCTTGATCTCCTCGACGGGGTCCGCAGACAGGGAGACGCGGATAGTGTCACCGATACCCTGGGACAAAAGGGCACCGAACGCCACGGAGGACTTGATGGTGCCCATCATCAGCGGGCCCGCCTCTGTCACGCCGAGGTGCAGCGGATAGTCGGTGACCTCAGCGAGCTGGCGGTACGCCTCTACCATGAGAACCGGGTCCGAGTGCTTCACTGATATGGCGATATCACCGTAGCCGTGCTCCTCGAACAACCCAGCCTCGTAGACGGCCGACTCGACGAGTGCCTCCGGGGTGGCCTTGCCGTACTTCTCCAGGAGTCGCTTGTCCAGGGAACCTCCATTGACGCCGATGCGAATCGGGATGCCCGCGTCCCCGGCCGCCTTGGCGACCTCCTTCACGCGGCCGTCGAACTCCTTTATATTGCCCGGGTTGACGCGCACCGCGGCGCAGCCGGCATCGATCGCCGCGAAAATGTACTTCGGCTGGAAGTGGATGTCAGCGATGACCGGGATCGGGGACTTCGCCGCGATCGCCGGCAATGCCTCCGCATCCACGGTCTTCGGGCACGCGACACGCACGATATCGCAGCCGGAGGTGGCCAGCTGCGCGATCTGCTGCAGGGTGGCGTTGATGTCGTGGGTCTTCGTCGTGGTCATCGACTGCACCGTGATCGGGTGGTCGGAGCCGACCCCGACGTTGCCCACCATCAGCTGGCGGGTGATGCGGCGCGGGGCGAGAGTAGGCGGCGGACCTTCAGGGATACCGAGTCCAATGGGCACGTTCATGGTTGCCCACTCTAGCACCGCTACCCGAAAAGCCTGACCGGGTTGACCACGTCGGCGACCATCACAAACACGCCGACCACCAGCAGCAGGCTGGCCATGAAGTACGTCACTGGCATCAGCTTCTCGTAGTTGACGGGCCCGCCCGGGCCGAGGCCGCGCACACGCCGAAAGGCGTCGCGGATCTTCTCGAAGAAGATGACCGCGATGTGCCCGCCGTCAAGGGGTGGCAGCGGAACGAGGTTGAACAGCGCCAGGAAGATGTTGAGCGAGGCGAGCATCATCCAGAACATCTCCCACATGCTGCGCTCCACCAGCTCCCCGCCAGCCCGGGAGGCCCCGATCACGCTGACGGGGCCGCTGACGTCGCGCTCGGCACCGAAGATGGACGCGACAACACCCGGGATCTTCCCCGGGAACGCGACCAGCCCCTCCGCCGTAGCCCGCATCATCTGGCCCGTGAACCTCAACGAGGCGGGAGCCGCCTCCAGCGGCCCGAACGAGGCCATCGCATCGTTGGTCAGGCCGATTGCACCCGCGGCGAACGTCTGGCCGCTCGTTGGGTCGATGCGTTGCACGGAATCGAGCGCGACCGGGATCGACAATTCCTCCCGTCCGCGGCGCACCTCGAGGTTGACGGTCTCACCGGGGCGCTCCATGACGTAGTCCCGCAGGTCGTAGAAGCTGTCGACGCGCTGCCCGTCGACCGCGATGAGCTCGTCCCCGACATGGACGCCGGCTCGGCCCGCCGGGCCCGTTCCGGTGCAGTCCGCGACGTTTTCGGCGTCGACCTGGTCGGAGGTGCACGACAGCTCCCCCACACGCGGGGTGCGGTCGGCGTACGGGTTTGGAATCGCGGCGAGGACAGCGACGAAGTACGTGATCACAATCGCGATAAGGATGTTGACGACTATCCCGCCCGACATCACGGCCACACGTTGCCACCACGGCTTCTTGTACATGGCCAGCGGGAGCTCCTCCGCGGTGAGCGGGTCGGTGGCGGTCATGCCGGCGATGTCGCAGAACCCGCCGAACGGCAGCGCCGCAAGACCGTACTCCGTGTGGCCGCGCTTGGTGGACCACAACGTCGGGCCGAAGCCGATGAAGTAGCGGCGCACGCGCATACCGAAGACGCGAGCGGTCACCAAGTGACCCGCCTCGTGCAAAGCGATCGACACCGCGATGCCGAGCGCGAAGATGGTGACGCCGAGGATTCCCACTAGATTCCCCCGGCGAGCGCGTCGACGCGGGTGTTCGCGCGTGCGCGGGCCTGCTTTTCGACGCCCACAACGTCCTCGAAAGTCACTCCCCGGCCAACCGGGTAACTGGCGAACTCGGACGCGCTGTCCAAAACGTCGGCGATGACGTCTACGATCTGCGGTAACCGGATGCGCCCGGCGAGAAACGCCGCGGCCGCCTCCTCGTTCGCCGCGTTGTAGACCGCCGGGTAACCGTCGCCGGCCGCCGCAACCTCCCGCGCGAGGCGGACCGCGGGAAACGCGGCGTCGTCAAGCGGCTCGAACGTCCAGCTCATGCAATCGCGGAAATCCAGAGCGGGCTGCGCCCCAGGCACCCGGGAGGGCCACGCCAGGGCGTGGGCGATCGGCAGCTTCATCGACGGCGGGGATGCCTGCGCGATCGTCGCGCCGTCGCCGAAGGTGATCATCGAGTGGATGATGGATTGCGGGTGCACGGTGACGTCGATAAGCGCGGGCTCGACTCCGAACAGCAGCGAAGCCTCGATGAGCTCGAGGCCTTTATTCACCAGCGTCGCGGAGTTGAGCGTGTTCATCTGGCCCATCGACCACGTCGGGTGCGCGGCCGCCTGCTCGGGTGTGACATCCCACATCTGCTCGCGCGACCGGCCGCGGAACGGCCCACCCGAGGCTGTGAGGACAAAACGGGCCACCTCGCCGCGCTCGCCCGCGCGCAGGCACTGCGCCATCGCGGAGTGCTCCGAATCCACCGGCACGATCTGGCCTGGCGCAGCGCGATCCAGCACCATCTCACCGCCCGCGACCAGTGACTCCTTGTTCGCCAGCGCAAGCGTGGCCCCGGTGTCAAGCACCGCCAGCGTCGAGGCCAGGCCCAATGACCCGACCAGTGCGTTGAGCACAGTGTCAGCCCTCTGCGACGCCACGAGTTCGACCGGGCTGGTCAACACGTCGCCACCGAGCGCGGCCGACACCTCCCGCGCGGCCTCGGGCCGGGACACCGCGACCTGGTGCGGCTTCAGACCCAGAACCCGCGCCTGCTTGACGACGTTTGCGGGAACGCTTCCCCCAGCCGCAATGCCCACCACCGCGAACTTGTCCCGGTTCGCCGCCACCACCTCGAGGGCCTGAGTGCCGATGGAGCCGGTCGAACCCAGGATCACAATCTCTTTCACCGCAGACATGGTTAGTCATTGTGGCAAAGAACGCACGTTTTAGGGTATTCAATCGCCAACTCTCACCCTCATGTGAGATGATTGGGGGCAATATCAGCAACGTGTAAGGAGAAAGCTGTGGCCACCCACGCGAAGGATAAGGCACCCCAGGTCTACAACGGCGTTTCCGAGGCGGACGTCCCCTCCGCCAAGTTCGGCTGGAGTGAGCTGAGCTCCGGCGCGATCCAGATCGCAGGCTGGATCTCTGTCGCCTTCCTGGTCGCCTACAATTTCGGCAACCATCAGGGCCATGTCGAGACCATCTGGCTCATCACTCTCGCTGTGCTCATCGCCCTCGGCCTCATCCTCTTCGCGGTGCGCCCGCGCCTCAACCAGGTCCGCACCGTCACCGCCCGCAACAAGCCGGTCGGTTACAAGGAGCGTGACTGGGCCTACGACCAGCGCACCCTTTCCGGCGCCTACGCCGACCTCGAAGACGACCACCTTCGCGCGCTAAACATCGACCCGTCACGCGTGAGCCACCTGCGCGCCGTAAAGAACCCGAACAGCAACATCGTTGCCGTTGAGCGCGAGGTCAGCGTGGTCAAGGACCGCTAGGCCCCGTCAAACTAAAACCGGCGCCCGCGGGGCGCCGGTTTTTTGCTGCCTACAGGAACCCCTGCCGGGCAGCTAACCTGTCTTCTCTTCCGCGGCGAGCTGTCCGCAGGCCGCCGCGATCTCCTGGCCTTTGGTGTCGCGCACGGTGCAGGTGACGCCCTGAGCGATGACGCGACGGACGAACTCGTCCTGCCGGGCGCGCGGGGAAGCGTCCCATTTTGACCCCGGGGTCGGGTTGAGCGGGATCAGGTTGACGTGCACTTTCGAGCCGAGCGCGTCGTGCAGTTTCCTGCCCAGCATGTCTGCGCGGAAGTCATGGTCGTTGATGTCGCGGATCAGCGCATACTCGATGGATACACGGCGGCCGGTCTGATCGGCGTAATACGCGGCCGCGTCCAACACGTCGGCGACGGCGAAGCGGTTGTTCATCGGCACCAGCTCGTCGCGCAGCTCGTCGTCCGGCGTGTGAAGGGAAACGGCGAGGGTGCAGGACAGGCCCTCGTCCGCAAGCCTGCGGATCTGCGGTGCAAGGCCCACCGTGGAGACCGTGACGTTGCGCTGCGAGATGCCGAAGCCGTCCGGTGACGGCTGGGTAATCTGGCGCACCGCCGAGACGACGCGGTTGTAATTCGCCAGCGGCTCCCCCATGCCCATGAACACGATATTGGACAGGCGCGATCCCTCTGCTTGCATGCGCGCGGCGGCCGCGCGTACCTGGTCGACGATTTCTGCCGTGGACAGGTTGCGGTCCAGACCGCCCTGCCCGGTCGCGCAGAACGGGCACGCCATGCCGCAACCGGCCTGCGACGAGATACACAGGGTGGCGCGGTCCGGGTAGCGCATCAGCACGGACTCCAGGAGGATGCCGTCGTGCAGACGCCACAACGTCTTGGTGGTGTCACCCTCATCCGTCTCCAGCGTACGGATCTCCGTCAGCAGCGTCGGAAACAGCGCGTCCTTTACCAGCTGACGCTGGCTCTCCGGGAGGTCCGTCATGGTCAGCGGGTCCGCTTCAAACTTACCGTAGTAATGGCGCGCGATCTGGTCGGCGCGGAACTTCGGCAGGCCGAGTTCCTTGAGCGCCTCGACGCGCTCATCCTTGCCTAGGTCGGCGAAGTGCTTTGGCGGCATCCCCCGCTTGGGTGCCAGCAGCTGGATCTTGGGAAAGTCGCTCATAACGTGCCCCAGTGTCCCACGCCGGGCGGGACTTTACTAATTGGGGCGCACCACGCCACCGCTAGAAGGGGTTCAAGAGGGCTGCGGCGTTGAGCAGGATGTACGTCGCGGACGCCGCGGGTAGCATGCCGTCGAGACGGTCCATGATGCCGCCGTGGCCCGGGAGGAGGTTGGACATGTCCTTGATACCGAGTTCGCGCTTGAACTGGCTTTCCACGAGATCACCCATTGTGGCGCACACGACCAGGGCCGCGCCGAGGGCGATGCCAACCCACCACGGCCCCTTGATCAGGTACGTCACAGCGAGCCCACCGGTCACCACACCGAACGCCAGAGAGCCTGCAAATCCCTCCCACGACTTGCTCGGACTGACCGCCGGTGCCATCGGGTGGGTGCCGAACATGACGCCGGCGACGTAGCCGCCGACGTCGGATGCCACCACGCACAGCATGAAGGTGAGGATGAACATGCTGCCCGCCAGCCCACCCTCGTTGATAATCGAGATCATCGCCGCAAACGAGCCGAACAGGGGAATCCAAACCAGCACAAAAATGCCGACTGCGGTGTCGCGCAGGTAGTTCTCCGGCTTTGAGTCAGCGCCCTTGTGGAACAACCGGTGGTACATCAGCACCAACACGGCGAACGCGAATCCGCCGAGCGCACCACCGGAGGCGAAGGGGAAGGACGCCCACAGGATTACCTGGCCGAGGATAACCAGGAGCGTACGCGGCTGGGCGTATCCCGCCTCGCGCAGTCTGGTGAGAACCTCCCACATGGCCAGGCCCACGGCGACTGCCACCAGCGGATACCACGCCAGCGGTCCGACAAGCAGAGCGATGACGACGAGTGTGCCCAGCACGACACCTGTCGTGATCGCATCACGCAAGTCACGGCCGGCGCTGTTTTTCGGCTTGGGTGTCCGGATCCGGAGGGACGAACCGCTCCTGTGCGGCTGCTGCCCGCTTGTCGACGTCACAAAGTCGGCTTTCTCGTTGATGGGGTTTGTCGGGTGGAGCGGGAAGATCTAAACCTCCATCAGTTCCGCTTCCTTCTTGCATACGAGCTCATCGACCTGGGCAACGTACTGCGCGGTGGTCTTGTCCAAGGTTCCTTCAGCGGTCTTGACCTCGTCCTCGCCCGCATCACCGTCCTTCTGAATCTTCTTCAGAGATTCCATGCCGTGGCGGCGGACGTTGCGGATGGACACCTTGCCCTCCTCACCCTTCTGCTTCGCCTGCTTCACCAGGTCGCGGCGGCGCTCCTCGGTGAGCTGAGGGACGGTGACGCGGATGACTTGGCCGTCGTCGGTGGGGTTGACACCGAGGTCAGAGTTGCGTATTGCATTGAGGATCTCGTTGAGCGTCGACATGTCGAACGGCTTGATCAGCAGCATGCGCGGCTCCGGGACGGAGATGGTGGCCATCTGGTTAATCGGCGTCGGCGCGCCGTAGAAGTCGGCGACGACACCGTTGAACATAGCCGGGTTGGCGCGGCCTGTACGGATGGAGACGAGCTCCTCACGGCTGTGGTCCACAGCCTTGGTCATGCGCTCTTCGGCGTCAAGCAAAACGTCATCGATCATGTCATTCAATCCTTGATTCTTCCTTTTCGACTGTTTGTGCATCCTAATCTACCAGCGCACCCGGCTATCCCCGGCCCCGTCACACCCCGCAGCTGTCGGGGATGGACTTCTCGCCCGCGAAGGATTGTTCGAGGGCGTCGCGCACAGCGTTTGCGTACTTCACCGCGCCTGGCGGATCGGGGTGAATCATGTCTGCGCGCAACACGCTCGGGTCCTCACGCGCTGCCGTGCACCAATCGGCGACGTGCACGTTGTCGTGCTGTCGCGCCGCCTCGAGCACCTCCTCCTGGGCGTCAGGCATATACCAGCGGTCGCCGTACGGAAGCACAATCACCAGGGTTCGGTCCTCCCCGATCCGGTCGATGATCTTGCCCAAAAGCACGGTATCTCCCCCGCCGTCGGAGGGGCCGTTGGTTCCGAACCCGAGGACGACATAGTTGCGCAACAAGCCTGATGCGTCCGTCTCGTCGAGAATCTGCGGCACCGATTCGTAGTGGCGCGAGACTGCCCCGTCCACATAAATGCCCGGGAACTCGGTTCGGAGGGCATCCGAAGAGGCCAGCATCACTGAATCGCCGATGGCGACGATGTTCGTTCCCGTCAATTCGTCGCGGCGGCGTTGCTCCTCGGCCGCCTCCTGCTCCGCTAGCAGCGCGGCATCGCGTTGAGCCTGGAGCTGCGCTTGCTGCTCCTCCTGCACCCGCCGTAGATCCGCTTCCAGGGCCGTCATCGATGGTGCGCTCGCCGCCGCGAGGCTAGCACCAAGCATGGTGGCGACCGAGACTAGGAACACCCCAATTCCGACCAGGGGTCGGCGGGCGTGCGCAGAGAACAGGCGACGTCCCACCTCGACGTACCCTTTCGTCGGAACGGTTCCTCGACGCATCGAAACGACACCTCGGCGAGCACGAGAGACAGGGCGAGAGCAACAAGCCCGGCCAACGCGGCGTCGCTAATCGACGACCGGACGAACACATATACCGGCCAGTGCCACAGGTAGAGCGAGTACGAGACGGCGCCCAGCTTACGCATCGGCCACAGTGTAAACAGCGTCGTTATGACGGGGTTGGACTTGATGGCACCGTGCAACATTGCGATCATGCAGAGCGATGCGCAGAACAACCCACCCTGGTACGCCGCTGGGTTATCACCGCGCAGGCAGGTGATTAGCATCGCAAACCCGACGAGGCCCACGAGCTCCACGGTCGTGGCCGCCCAGCGGCCGGCACCGGTGTGCGGGCGGGGCTGCCAGACGCGCTCGTCGTCACGCGTGCGGATAAGCCACGCGGCGAGCGCAGCACCGAGAAGGAGCCCGAAAGCGTGGGTGTCTGTGCCGTAGTAGACGCGGGTTGGGTCATCACCCGGGGCATAAAGCGCAACCATTCGCGCTAGAGAGGAGACAGCGCCGACCGTGCACGCAACCACGACTATACCCATGCGCCTGACCCCGACAGCCGCCAAAAGTGAAACCAAAACAAGCGGCCAAAGGACGTAGAACTGTTCCTCCACCGACAACGACCAGAAGTGCGCGAAGAGCTCTGGGCCGGCAAAGTACGATTGCGAGGCCGCGATCTGGCCCCAGTTGTTGACGAACAGCAAGCCGGTGAGCACCTGGCGGCCCAAATCGACGGTCACGTCACCCTGGAAGAAGCCAGCCACGGCCGCACACACAAGGAGAACGGTCGCCGCGGCGGGCAGGATTCGGCGAGCCCGCTTCTTCCAAAACGTTTTTAGACTGATCGTCCCCGTCAGCACCTTCTCCCGCAGCATGAGGGATGTGATGAGGAACCCAGAGAGGACGAAGAACATGTCGACTCCGAGGTACCCGCCCACCAAAGTACCGGGAAACAGGTGGAATACGACGACCGATTAAATAGCCAACCCGCGCAGCCCGTCAAGAGCGGGAACACGCGGAATGAGCGCTGGACGCCGCTGAAAAGAGGTAAGCACGAGAAGAGTGCACTTCTCCGTTGAGCGACACTTGGTAATAAAATACTACTTCACGAGTGTGCCAATTCGCTCACCGGCGACGGCGCGCGCAATGTTGCCTTCCTTGAGCAGGTTGAAGACCAGAATGGGCATGTCGTTGTCCATGCACAGGGAGAACGCGGTGGCGTCGGCAACCTTCAACCCCTTTTCAATCACCTCGCGGGGACTGACCTCGCTGTATAGCTTCGCCTCCGGGTTGGTGCGCGGGTCGTCGTCGTACACGCCGTCCACAGCCTTAGCCATGAGGAGCACATCGCAGCCGATCTCCAGCGCGCGCTGGGCCGCTGTGGTGTCGGTGGAGAAATATGGCATGCCCATGCCGGCGCCGAAAATGACCACGCGGCCCTTCTCCAGATGGCGGGCAGCGCGAAGCGGCAGGTAGGGCTCTGCGATCTGCGCCATGTTGATGGCAGTCTGCACACGGCAGTCCACGCCCTTCTGCTGGAGGAAGTCCTGCAGCGCCAGGCAATTCATCACCGTACCGAGCATGCCCATGTAGTCGGAGCGGGCGCGGTCCATGCCCCGCTGCTGCAGCTGGGCGCCACGGAAGAAGTTTCCTCCGCCGATAACGACTGCCACCTCGGCCCCGGTTCGGGCAACCTCCGCGATCTGGACCGCCACACTCTCAACGACATCCGGATCGATGCCGACGTTGCCGCCGCCGAACATCTCACCGCCCAGTTTGAGCATCACTCGCTTGTACCCGCCGTCGCGGGTCGGGGTCGGGGTTGCGTCAGTCACCTTCGTGGCTCCTTAGAACGAGGTTGAGTACCTAGGAATCGGCCATCGACGATCATAGTCGGCGCCTTGCGCGCCAGTGCGCATCGGTTGTGTTGGCCGCAGAGCTCGGGGTTTGGTGGAGCGGGATAGTCAAAGGGGGGAGATCCAAAACGGCACATTTCGGAAGACAGGACGCCCTCCCCTGCTCGGCTCACCGAAATATCCCCAGTTGAGTAACCCGCTTTGGCGTACATAACCCGCGCAATGGAAAAGCCCCGCCGAAGCGGGGCTGGTAGCGCAGGCAATTACGCCTGGCCGACCTCGAAACGGACAAAGTCGGTGATCTCGATTCCGGACTCATCCGCGTACTTCTTCACGGACTTCTTGGAATCGGACAGGGACGGCTGGTCCAACAGGACGACGTCCTTGAAGAAGCCTCCCATGCGACCCTCGACGATCTTGGAGATAGCAGCCTCCGGCTTGCCCTCGTTGCGGGTGATCTCCTCCTGAACAGCGCGCTCCTTCTCGATCACGTCTGCCGGCACGTCCTCCTGCTTGAGGAAGCGCGCCTTCATTGCGGCGATCTGAAGCGCAACCTGGTGCGCTGCCTCGGCGTTGTCACCGGTGTAGGCGACGAGCACGCCGACAGCCGGCGGCAGGTCGGCAGAGCGCTGGTGCAGGTAGACCTCGACGTTGTCGCCTTCGAGGGTGCGAGCGCGGCGCAGCTCGAGCTTCTCGCCGATCTTGGCGGAAAGTCGCTCCAGAACGTCGTGGGCGGTCTCACCGGAGACGTCAGCGTTGGCCAGCTCCTCCTGGGAGTTCGCCTTGGCAGCGGAGGCAGCCTTGGCGATCTCCTGTGCGACGTCCTTGAACTCGGCGTTCTTGGCCACGAAGTCGGTCTCGGAGTTGATCTCGACGATGGTGTTCTCGTGAACGGCGACGAGGCCCTCAAGCGCGTTGCGCTCGGCACGCTTGCCCACGTCCTTCGCACCCTTGATGCGCAGAACCTCGACGGCCTTCTCGTAGTCGCCGTTGGTCTCCTCGAGCGCCTTCTTGCAGTCGAGCATGCCGGAGCCGGTGGCCTCGCGGAGCTTCTTGACATCTGCAGCGGTGTAGTTCGCCATAGCGGGCGATCCTCCTCGTATCGGAACGATTGTCGTACCCGCGCCCCGAGGCGCGGATAAGTAATGAACGGTTTTACAGACTAGCGGACTTCCATGCCGGGGGCATGTCCAGCTGAATGACGCACAAATCCCCGCGCCCGGCTCGCGCCCAGAGCACACCCGTGAGGGGCGCGGACGTGAACGGGACGCGGGGAATCTGCAGTTGTCGCGTCTTTGAAGGCAACCGTGACGGGTGCCCTCATCAGGCGTTATGCCTGGGTGGCACCTTCGGTGCCGGAGACCTGGGAGGGCTGCTGCGCGTCGGCCTGCTCGGCCGCGCGCACTGCGTGCGGCTGCTCGACCGGGGCGACGACCTGCTCCTTGGAAGCCTCGGCTGCCGCGGCTGCTGCTGCTGCGTCGGCTGCGGAGACATCGTCGCTGGAAGCTGCTGCGGCAGCGGCCTCGGAGGCCTCTGCCAGGCGCTTCGCGTCGGTGTCACCAGCGGCCTCGCGCGCTGCGGCGAGCTGGCGCTCCTCGCGCTGCTGCTTGCCCTGGACGACGGCCTCGCTGACAATGCGGGTGAGCAGCTTGACTGCGCGGATGGCGTCGTCGTTGCCCGGGATCGGGAAGTTGACCACGTCCGGGTCGCAGTTGGTGTCCAGCACGGCGACGACCGGGATGCGCAGCTTCTGCGCCTCGGAGATTGCGATGTGCTCCTTGTTGGTGTCCACGATCCAGAGTGCGGAGGGAGCCTTGGTCATGTCGGCGATGCCGCCGAGAACGCGCTCAAGCTTGATGCGCTCACGGTTGAGCATGAGGACTTCCTTCTTGCCGCGGCCGGCGTAGCCCTCTTCGGCAGCGTCCATTGCCTGGAGCTCCTTCATGCGGGCGATGCGCTTGGACACGGTCTGGAAGTTGGTGAGCATGCCACCGAGCCAGCGGTGGGTGACGTACGGCATGCCGACGCGCTCCGCCTCCTCCTGGATGGGCTCCTGCGCCTGCTTCTTGGTGCCGACGAACAGGATGGTGCCGCCGTGTGCGACGGTCTCCTTGACAAACTCGAACGCCTCGTCGATGTAGGTCAGGGTCTGCTGCAGGTCGATGATGTAGATGCCGTTGCGGTCGGTGAAGATGAAGCGGCGCATCTTCGGGTTCCAGCGACGCGTCTGGTGGCCAAAGTGGACACCTGCGTCGAGGAGTTCGCGCATGGTTACAACTGCCATGGGAAGTTCTCCTTCGGAGAGAGATAGTTCGGTTTCTTGACAAGTCTTATGTGGGTTTTTATCCCGCATCCTGGCACCGCACCTGCCCGGCACCCAAGACAGTGGGACCGTTGCTGAGCTGGTGTTATCCGGCGCGCGAAGTCAGTCTATGCAGACTGCGAGGACAAATATACGCCCATGCGCGCCAAAAGCCTAATTGAGCTGCGAAGTTATTCACACTTACCCCATTTATCCCCAGGCATGCCGCTTCTCGACGCCCAGCCGACGCCGCCGGGGTTTCATGATCACATGCGAACTCTTCAGACTGCCCTGTTCACCGCCGCCATCACTCTCACCGCCACAGCGCCCGCCACCGCCTACGTCGACCCGACCACCGGAAAACCCTACGCCACCCGCATCACCCGTTCCGCCGACATTCCCGAGAAAGACTGGCTGCCCGGCCACCGCGGTGTCGACCTGGCTCTCGACATGGGCGCGGACGTCCTGGCTGCGGCAGACGGCACGGTCGCCTTTGCCGGCGTGGTGGCTGGCACACCGGTCGTGTCTGTCGACCACGCCGACGGCATTCGCACCACATACCAGCCGGTCTACGCCCTCGTCTCGACCGGCGACGAGGTCACCGAGGGCACAGTAATCGGCCGCCTCGCAGCCTCGCGCGAGCACGACGGGTTGCACTGGGGTGCGCGCACGGGCGGGGACGCCTACATCAACCCGTTGACCTTGCTGGACACCCCGTCCATCCGGCTGAAGCCAATGGTTGGATCCGGCTAGTTTACGCCCGTGGGTGCGCCTGGTTGTAGACGTTTTTCAGGCGCTGGGCGGAGACGTGCGTGTACATCTGCGTGGTCTGCAGGCTCGAGTGCCCGAGCAATTCCTGCACCACGCGCAGGTCGGCCCCGCCCTCGATCATGTGCGTCGCAGCACTGTGGCGCAACGAGTGCGGGCTCACCTCCCCCGCACCCACGCTTTTCGACGCCCTCTCTACCACGCGCCGCACCTGTCGCTGGTCGATGCGCCCCCCTCGCGTACCCACGAACAGCGCGCCGGTCTCCCTCGCCAGTTCCGGTCGGCCGCGGTCAAGCCACGCGGTGACGGCCCGGGCGGCTGAGTCACCGAAAGGCACCACCCGCTGCTTGTTGCCCTTGCCCGTCACCCTCGCCAACCCGCGAGCGAGGTCAACGTCGCCCGCATCGAGACCGGTGAGTTCCGCGACCCGCATTCCAGTGGCGTAGAGCAACTCGAGCATCGCGCGGTCGCGCAAACCCTCGGCCCCGTGGTCGTCGTCGTTGATCTCCGCCTCTACGAGATCACCAGCGGCCTCAGCACTCACGACCGTGGGCAGGTGGCGGTTGACCTTCGGCGCCATCAGACGCGCGGCGGGGTCGGTGTCGAGGTAACCCTGGTTGTAGGCCCACGATGAGAAAGCCCGTACCGCGGCCGTGCGGCGCGCGAGGGTGGAGCGCGCCAACCCGCGGGAGACGGCGTCCGCGAGCCAGGCGCGTAGCGTGGGCAAGCTCAGCTCCCCCAAGGTTAGCGCGAACGGTTCGAGGGTGGCCAGGTCGGAGCGGTACGCCTTCACCGTCGCGGGCGAGCGGCCGAGGACCAGCTCGGCGTGCTCGGCGAAGTCCTCGATCGCCGCAGCGAGCTGGCCCGAACCTGAATCGCTCATGCATGGGAGTCTAGCGCCGGCCTGCCCCACAGCGCCCCCGACCTCGACACGAGCCCCCGGCCCAGCAGATCGACGAGGATGTGCACCGTCAACCCCACCTTCAGCCCGGCGCGGGCGGCGATGTCCTCGGCAGCGGCGCCGGTTGGGGCTCCGGTGTCGTTGGTGGGGGCGTCGATTAGCGGAACGGCGTCGAAGACGCGCAGCTCGTTGCGGCTGAGTTTCTGCACCTCGTCGGCGGCGAAGTCGATCTCCATCTGCTGGGCCGCATCAACCTCGCCGACGCGGCTGAGGTGCGCGTGGACCTGCTCGGCGTTGAGCACCATCTCCGCGCGCCGGTCTTGGATGGCTAGGTTGGTCCCCAGCGAGCTCGGCCCCAGGATGGGACCGGGCACGGCCATCACGCGTCGGTTGTAGTAATGAGCCCAGGCCAGGGTATTGAGCGCACCGGAGCGGAACGCCGCCTCGACGATGAGACTGCCCTGGCTCAGCGCGGCGACGAGCCGGTTGCGGGTGAGGAAGCGGTGGCGGTCGGGGGTGACACCTGGCGGGTATTCGGTGATCACGGCCGTGACCCGGTTAAACAACTCCGCGTTTCGGCGGGGGTAGACCACACCGGGCCCACACGCGGCGATAACAATGGTGGGAGCGCGGTTGGCCAGAGCCGTCTCGTGGGCGACGGTGTCGATGCCCAACGCGCCCCCCGAAACGACCGTGTACCCGTAACCCGCCAGGCCGCTCGCCAGGTCGGTGGTGGCGTGGTGGCCGTAGGCTGTCGACGCCCGCGTGCCCACAATCCCCACCGAGCGCACGAGCAACCCGTCGAGCTCGGTGTCACCCTTGACCCACAGGGCGTGGGGCGCGACTCCGTCGGTCTTCTCGTCGGCGTGGTTCGCCCGGCTGGCTGCCACCCCGTCGATGAACGAGCCGGTGATCGCGTCTGCCGGCCAGCGCTCCGAATCAGGTGTGAGCAGGGTATACCCAGCGGATTGGGCATCCTCGAGGTCGCGTGCGGGCTGGTCCCAAGCGTGCCGCGACTCCGTCTCCCCCGCTAGGCCGCCGAGCCAGCTAGCGCGGGAGCGCACGCCCGCGGCGATCTCGTCCGCGTCGCGCCCCGCCGCGAGTAGGGCCTGCAGGTGCCGCGACGGCCCCTCCACGACGCGGCTGAGGTACGCCCAGGATTCCGGCGAGCTCATGCCATCACCTCACTGGCGGCCGGAGCACGCAGCTCGGAGGCGGCGGCGACGTGACCGAGATCCGGAATGGCCGCCCCGTCGAGGTCGGCGAGCGTCCAGGCTAACTTGAGCACCCTGTCCACACCCCGCTGCGTGAGCCGCCCGCTGGAAAGGTAGGCGCTGATCAACGCCATCGCCGACTCGTCGGCCGGGTGATCGCGGCGGATCAGGGTGGCGTCGACGCGGGCGTTGACCCAGTGCTCCGCCCCGGTGGTGGACCAGCGGAACGCCGCGCGCTCCCGGGCTTCCATGACCCGCTGCGCAATCTCCACCGACGGTTCCGCGTCTCCCCCGCCAATGACAGAACCGAGGGAGGTAGTGGCCAGCGAGATGTCGATGCGGTCGCGCAGCGGGCCGGAAATATTGCGCAGGTGATTTATCCGCTGGTTGGGGGTGCAGCGGCACGCGGCCGAGTTCTCTGCGCCGCACTTGCACGGGTTCGCGGCCAGCACGAGCTGGAAATCGGCCGGGTACACCACCTCGCGGCGGGCGCGGGTCAAACGCACCGCGCCCTTCTCCAGCGGAATACGCAGCGCGTCGAGGGACGCCGCCGGGATCTCGCTGGCCTCGTCGAGGAACAGCACCCCTCGGTGCGCCTGACTCACGGCCCCCGGTCGCGGATGGCCCGAGCCTCCCCCGATCAGTGCCGCGCGGCTCAGCGACGGGTGCGGGGCCACGAACGGACGCGCCGCAACCACCGCGCCCGTCGACGCGCCCGTCACTGAATGGATCGCCGTGGCCTCAATCATCTCGTCGATGGTCATCGATGGCAGGATCGACGGCAGGCGCTCCGCCAGCATCGATTTGCCTGAACCGGGCGGGCCCACCATGAATACGTGGTGCCCGCCCGCTGCTGCGACCTCGAGGGCGAACTTGGCCTCGGCCTGTCCCGCGACGTCGCGGAAGTCGGGCGCGGCCGCTGGAACGACGATGTGAGTGCCCTCGGCAGCGTCCAGGTCCTTGATGCCGAGCGCCCAATTCCAGACGTCGAGAAGCGAATCGGCGACGAGGATGCGTCCGCGGTTGACCAGGGCGGCCTCGGCGGTGTTGGCGCGCGGGATGATCACGGTGCCGAAACTCCGGGTGGTGAGCATCGGCAGGATGCCCTCGACCCGCCGCAGCGTGCCGCCAAGGCCCAACTCCCCAAGCACCAGCGTGTCAGAGAGCGCCTTTTGCACGCGCGGGTCCAGGCTGGCGAGCACCGCGAGCGCGATGGGCAGATCGAAGTGCGAGCCGTGCTTCGGCAGGTGCGCCGGTGACAGCGAGACCATGATTTTCGTGCGCGGCCACGGCAGCGTCGAGTTGGCCACTGCGGTGCGGATGCGCTCGCGGGACTCCTTTACTGCGGCGTCGCCAAGCCCAACCATGTGCATGCCCGGCAGGCCCGGTCCGACGTTCGCCTCCACACCCACCACGTGAGCGGTGACCCCTTCAACGGTGGCGGCAAACGTGCTAGCAAGCGCCATCGTCGACATCCTCAAATACGCGGATCTGCATCTGCTCACCCGCGACAAGCACCTCGGCGACATCGAAACGCACCGCCGAGTAAGGCTTTTCCGCCAGCCACTCCGCGGCGCAGCGGCGCATCGTGCGCAGCTTCTTCGCCGTCACCGCCTCCGCCGCCCCGAAACCCCGGCCGCGACGCGACTTGACCTCCACGAACACAATGGTTCCGTCCGGGTCGCGCACGATCACGTCGATCTCCCCGCACTTCGTGCGCACGCGGTTGTCAATCAGCTCGTAACCAAGCCCCTCGTAGAATCCGGCGGCGAAGCCTTCGCCCGCCACCGCCAGCAGATAATTCTCGGCGTAGGTTGACTGCGCCATGTCTCCCCCTCCAATTCAAGCAAATCAACAGTTGCTTCATTGGACTGGGAAAACTGCGGCCAGGTTCCCTCCGGCGGGAAAGTCGCAGGTCTACCGCTCGGGGAACGTTAGGTCGGGCTTGTCCAGCTCCTCGATATTGACGTCTTTGTAGGTGATCACTCGGACGTAGCGCACGAAGCGCACCGCGCGGTACATGTCCCAAACCCAGCAGTCGGACATGCGGACCTCGTAGTAAACATCCTTGCCCTCGGTGTGCGGGATGAGCTCGACGGCGTTGGCGAGGTAGAAGCGGCGGTCCGTCTCCACCACGTAGGAGAACTGGCTGACCACGTCGCGGTACTCGCGGTACAGGGAGAGTTCGACCTCTGCCTCGTAGTTGTCCAGATCTTCAGCGCTCATTGTGACCTCGTAAAGTAATCGTGGGCGGTTCTCACGTTCGCATAACTATAACGATGCTCGCGGCTCGCACCGTGGCGGCGCACCGCATCCATGTGCGCGGCTGTGCCGTACCCCTTGTGCGTTTCCACGCCGTAGTGCGGGAACTGCAGGGCCATCTCGGCAACGAGCCGGTCGCGCGAGACTTTCGCCAGCACGCTGGCGGCGGCGATGCAGCGCGCGGTGTAGTCACCACCGACAATAGGCAGCTGCGGCGCGGTTAGCCCCGGTACGAGGAATGCGTCGACAAGCACGTACCCGGGCTCGAGCTCCAGCTTAGCGACAGCCCGCCTCGCGCCATCCAGATTTGCCACCTGAATTCCCCGGCGGTCGATCTCGGCGGCGGGGATGTGCACCACTGCAAAAGCCGCGGCAACTCCCCTGATGGCGTCGAAAAGCTGGGCACGCCGGAGAGCGGTGAGCTGCTTTGAGTCAGTGAGCTCCTCCAGCTGGGCGATCGGGTGCGGCGGGAGAACGCACGCGGCGACTGTGACCGGCCCGAAGCACGCGCCGCGGCCTGCCTCGTCCACCCCGGCGACGGGACCGAAACCCGCGTTGTGCAGCGCGACCTCGTGCGTGCGCAGCTGCTTCAGGCGTCTGACGCGGGGCACTTACTGCTGTCGCTGGATGTCCGGGTCATCGACGCCGCCGAAACGGCTCAGCGGGAAGACGATGGCCGCAACCTTGCCGCGGAGGTTCTCCTCGGGGATCGTGCCCTGCAGCTCGTCACCCATGTGCGCGCGGGAGTCCAGCGAGTTGGTGCGGTTATCGCCCATCATGAAGTAGTGCCCGTCGGGCACAGTGACCGGGCCGAAATAGTCGCCGCCGCATTCCTTGGAACCGGTGGCCTCGTTGATTGGGTTGGCGGGCGGCTGGAGGGTGTAGGACTGGTCGATCGGCAGCCCGTCCACCATCACAGCCGGATCACCCGGCTGGCACGAGACCGTCTGTCCACCGGTGGCGACAATGCGCTTGACCAGGTTGTTCTCGTCCGGCGGAACAAGGCCGACCCAGGACCCGACGGTCTGCAAGCCAGCGATCAACGGGTTGTGGGAGCGGTTGGACACGTATGTGGTGTTCCAGGCGTCGGTGCCCTCGAACACGACGACGTCACCGGGCTTCGGGTCGGAGAAGTAGTAGCTGACCTTCTCCACCGCCACGCGGTCGCCCGAGCCGTTGAAACCGTGCAGCGTCGGCTCCATCGACGCCGACGGGATCACGTACATGCGCCCGATGAATGTCTGGATGATGAAGATGAACACCAGGGTCAGCGCAATCACCACCGGGATCTCGATGTACCACGGCATCTGCTTCTCCCCGTCCGCCTCCCGTTCGGTCTCGGCGGGGTTGACGTCGTAGCGCTGGTTCTTGTTCGTCACCCGCAACACTGTAGCAGCGGGCCCCGACATGGCCGTCGAACGGCAAAACGACACCCCGCCCACCGGGTGCGGTGAACGGGGTGTCGACAGGCGGAAGCGAGCTAGAACTAGCGGCGCTCCTTGATGCGGGCAGCCTTGCCGCGCAGCTCGCGCATGTAGTACAGCTTCGCGCGGCGGACATCGCCCTTGCGCAGAACCTCGATCTTCTCGATGTTCGGGGAATGCACCGGGAAGGTACGCTCGACGCCGATGCCGAAGGAGATCTTGCGCACGGTGAAGGTCTCGCGGATGCCAGCGCCCTGACGACGGACGACGAAGCCCTCGAAAAGCTGGGTACGGGTTACGGAACCCTCGATAACCTTGACGTGAACGCCGAGGGTGTCACCCGGGCGGAAGTCGGGGATGTCGTCGCGCAGCTGACCTGCGTCGACAATGTCAATGATGCCATTGCTCATGGAAGCAATCCTTTACGTTTAAGGACAGAGGACCCTAGCGGCTTCCCCTGGTCAGGGTGCTCGACTGGTTCGTGTCGCCTACAACAACCTGAGTGAGTTTACACAGGTCAGCGCCCCCGGCCAAATCCCGCCTGCTTCAAGGCGTCCGCCATGGAACCTCCCGCGGGCTTCGCTTCTCGACGGCTCGCCGAACGCCCCGGATCCTTCCGGGCCTGCCGTGGCTTCCGGGATCTTTGCTTGTCGGCCCCCGGTTCGTCGTCAAGCCTCAGACTCAGCCCGATGCGCTGGCGCTGGATGTCGACATCCATCACCTTGACCTTGACAACTTGCCCGGAGCGCACAACGTCGTGCGGGTCGGAGATGAACTTGTCGCTCATGGCGGAAACGTGGACGAGGCCGTCTTGGTGCACTCCGATGTCGACGAACGCCCCGAACGCGGCGACGTTGGTCACGGTGCCCTCCAGGATCATCCCGGGCGCGAGGTCGGAGACCTTGTTCACGCCTTCCTTGAACGTGGCGGTGGTGAACTCCGGGCGCGGGTCGCGGCCCGGCTTCTCCAACTCGGAAATGATGTCGGTGACGGTGGGAACGCCGAAGGTGTCGTCGGCGAAGTCCGCGGCGCTCAATCGCGTAAGAACTGCGGTGTTGCCGATCAGCGCCTGGGTGTCCAGGCCCGTCGACGCGGCGATGCGCTCGACCACCGGGTACGCCTCCGGGTGCACAGCCGAGGCGTCGAGCGGGTTAGCGCCGCCCTGGATGCGCATGAACCCGGCCGCCTGCTCGAAGGCCTTCGGCCCGAGGCGCGGCACCTTGGACAGCTCCTTGCGCGTGGCAAAGGCGCCGTGCTCGTCGCGGTACTCGACAATGTTGCGCGCCAGCGTGGCGCTGACGCCGGCGACGCGCTCGAGCAGCGGCACCGAGGCGGTGTTGACGTCCACGCCCACGGCATTCACGGCGTCCTCCACCACCGCGTCGAGCGCCCGGGCAAGCTCGACCTGGTTGACGTCGTGCTGGTACTGCCCCACCCCGATCGACTTCGGGTCGACTTTGACCAGCTCGGCGAGCGGGTCTTGCAGCCTCCTCGCGATGGACACCGCCGAGCGCAGCGAGACGTCCATGTCTGGGAACTCGGCCGCCGCGAGCTCGGAGGCGGAATAGACCGAGGCGCCGGACTCGGACACCATCACCGGCGTCGGCCGCGTACCGCCGGCGCGGGCGATGAGATCCGCCACCTCGCCGGCGAGCTTTTCCGATTCGCGGCTCGCGGTGCCGTTGCCCACCGCGATGAGCTCCGCGCGGTGGGCCGCCGCCATGGTGGACAGCTTCTCGACGGCCTCCGCCCAGCGCTTCTGGGGCTGGTGCGGGTAGACGATCGTTGTGTCCAGCACCTTTCCCGTGCCGTCGACCACGGCGCACTTGACCCCGTTGCGGTAACCGGGGTCTAGCGCGAGCGTGACGCGCTGGCCCGCCGGGGCGGCGAGCAGCACGTCGCGCAAGTTGGTGGCGAACACCTCGAGGGCGCCGGCTTCGGCCCTTTCCCGCAACCGGGTGCGGGTATCGAGGTTCGAGGAGACTTGCAGCTTGGTCCGCCACCCCCAGCGCACCGCCTTCGCCAGCCAGTCACTTCGTTCCACTGCGAGGTTGAAACGCCGCGCGATCATGCCTTCGTACACTGATTCCTCACCCGGATCCATCTCGAGGGTGAGCACCCCCTCGGCCTCGCCGCGCAGCAGGGCGAGAATGCGGTGGCTGGGCAGGGTCTCGAAAGGCTCGGAGAACGCGAAGTAGTCGCGGTACTTCGCCCCCTCGTTTTCCTTGCCCTCGACCACGCCTGCGCGCATCGTGCCGGTGGCGAAGAAGTGCTCGCGCACCTCTCCGACGAGATCGGCGTCTGTGGTGAAGCGGTCCACCAGGATCGCGCGCGCACCGTCGAGCACGGCTTTCGTGTCGGCGAAGCCCTCGGTGACAAACCGCGCGGCGGCGTCCTCCGGGTCGGTGGAGGGGGCGTCGACAAGCAGCTGCGTCAACTCATCGAGCCCTGCCTCGCGCGCGATGTCCGCCTTTGTCTGGCGCCGCTTCTTATAAGGCAGGTAGAGATCCTCCACGCGGGCTTTTGAATCGGCCTGTTCGATGCGGCGGCGCAGGTCATCGCTGAGCTTTCCCTGCTCAGCGATGACCGCGAGAACGGCTTCCTTGCGCTCACCGAGCTCGATCAGGTAGGCGTTGCGCTCCTCAATGTGGCGCAGCTGAGCGTCGTCAAGGCCGCCCGTCACCTCCTTGCGGTACCGGGAGACGAACGGGACAGTGTTGCCCGCGGCCATGAGCTCGATCGCGGCGGTGACCTGCTTCGGCGTGACGGCCAGTTCTGTCGCGATGATGTCTGCGATAAACGTCATTCGTGCGAGTCTAGTTCGTCTCGCGCGAGTGCCCCTCCCAGGTCCCGGGCATGCGCGCGGCCTTCGCCACCGCTTCGGTTGCCTCGCCGAGGCCTAACGCCGTGCGCCCGGTGACGCGGATTTCGCCCTCCGATACCTCAACGGCAGGATCCACAAAGCCGGCCGTGCGCAGCTCCCTGCGCATCCGCTTCGCCAGGTCCTTCGTGCGCGGCACGCCGCCGCGCACCACGGTGGCCACGCCGCGGCCGTGCAGCGCCACGAGATCTACGGTGTCGAGCTCGACTTCCGCGAGCAGATCGGGGCGCACCCGGGCGGTGCGCTGCAGAGCCTGGTCGCGGCGCCACCGCTCGACCTTGGCGTGGTCGCCCGAAAACAGCACATCGGGGGCGTCGAGGCCGCGCCAGCTGCGCGGCTTGGTGTAACTCGGCCCCTCCAGCAGCCCGTCGGAGAAGCTGTCCTCCTCGTGGCTTTCGGTATTGCCGAGCACTCCCGGAATAAGGCGCGTCACCGCCTCGGCGATGACCAGGGCGGCCACCTCTCCCCCGATCAGCACATAGTCGCCGATGGAGACCTCGCGCACGCGGTAGCGCCGCTGCGCGTCCGTGAACACCCGCTGGTCGATGCCCTCGTAGCGGCCGCACGCGATCACGATGTGCTTCTCGCGCGACCAAGCACGGGCGTCTTGCTGGGTAAACGGCGTACCCGCGGGCGTGGGGACCACAAGAAGCGGCTTGTCGGAAGCCGTACCGGGGCTGCCGTAGGGCCGCGGGGTGACGGCCACGACATCGTCGTGGCGAGGTTTATCGTTGCGGTGCGGGCTGGCTGAGCGCAGCTCGAACCCGGCGCGTCCGCTGGCGACGTCGTCAAGCGCGGGCCCCCACACCTCGGGCTTCATCACCATCCCCGGCCCGCCGCCCAGCGGCGGTGCATCGACCGATTTGTGGTTGCCCGTGGCCCAGTCGCGCAGGTTGTGGATTCCCACCGACAAGATGCCCTGCTCGATTGCCTTGCCCAGCAGCGCGTGCCGGAGCGGCTCGAGATACTCGGGGAAGATCGTCAGCACGTCCAGGCGAAGCTGCAGCTCAGACATCCAGCAAACCTTCTGGCGGGGTAATGGTGAGCGTTTTGGCCTCCAGGTCGATCTCGGGAACGAAATCCATGATGAAGGGGACGAGCACCTCTTTCCCGGCGTAGTCGATCTCGAGGATCTTCCGGTTCGGCGCATCCATCACCCCGGTGACCTTTCCCACGCGGCTGGCCTCGTGGATGACCTCCAGGCCTATCAGCTCGTGGTCGTAGTACTCCTCGGAATCCTCCTCGCGCTCCAGCGGCGCGGCGAAGAACTGCATCCCGCGCAGGCTGTCGGCCTGGGTTCTGTCGGGAACCTCCTCAAAGCTGATCAGAAGACGGTTCTGGTGCGGGCGCAGCGTCTTGATGGTCAGGTCGCGGTCCTTGCCGGGCTGGCGCCCGTGCAGCACTTCCCCGACGGCGTAGCGCTGCTCTGGGTCATCCGTGAGTACCTCGACGGCGACCTCCCCCTTGATGCCGTGCGATTTGACGACCTTGCCAATCAAAAGCTCCATGGCCGCTCAATCTACCAGCGGCTGCGCTCCGCTATGTGGAGGGCCGAGACAGCAAAAACTGCCCGGGGTGCGCCCGGGCAGTTTTTCAAGGGTGAGACGGTGGGAAACCCGCCGGAGACGCTAGTTCTCCTCGGCCGGAGCTTCCTCAGCCGCAGCCTCCTCCTCACCGGCGTCGGCGGCAGCGGCCTCTGCCTCGGCCTTGGCGGCAGCCTCTGCTTCAGCCGCAGCCTTAGCCTCGGCCTCCTCCTTGGCCTTCTTGCGCTTTTCGGTGATGGCCTCCGCGCTCGGGCCGTTGTTTGCCTCTTCGAGGGCCTGGTTGAACAGCTCAAGCTTGGACGGCTTCTCCGGTGCAACCTTCAGCGTGCCCTCGGCACCGTCGAGGCCCTTGTGCTTCTGCCAATCGCCGGTCACCTTGAGCAGCGCGAGAACCGGCTCGGTCGGCTGGGCGCCGACGCCGAGCCAGTACTGTGCACGCTCGGAATTGATGCGGATCAGCGACGGCTCCTCCTTCGGGTGGTAGATGCCGATGTTCTCGATCACCTTGCCGTCGCGGCGGGCACGTGCGTCGGCGATGACGACGCGGTACTGGGCGTTGCGGATCTTGCCGAGACGCTGCAGCTTAATCTTGACAGCCATGAAAAGTCCTTCGTGGTCACTGGGCAGTTCAGACACCCGCAGCTTGTCTGCGGGCCGGTTCAACCCTTTGGATTTACTTGCGTGTGACGGGCCGGTCGAGCGTACTCGGGTCCGGCGCTAACGCAGGGTGTGCGCACGCAGAGCGCTGCGCAACCTGCATTACCTTACAACCGGTCGGTTTCAGAGTCCAAAACGGGCCGGAGTAGACTACCCGTTGCTTACCTGCGCGGGAAGGAGGACGGCGATGGACAGTGGGAGGGCAGCCAGTAGCACCCCCCAATTCCGCAACGACCTCGAAGGTTTGCGCGGCATCGCCATCGCCCTCGTCGTGGTGTTCCATATTTTCGTGGGGCGCGTATCCGGCGGTGTGGACGTGTTCCTTTTCCTCTCGGGGTACTTCTTCGTCGGGTCACAGGTGCGCTACGCGCTACGCGAGAACCCCCGCGTAAATCCGTGGTGGCCCATGTGGCGCACCGCCCGCCGTCTCATACCCTCGCTGGTGGTGGTACTGGCGGCGACCGTCATCCTCGTGTTCGCGCTCGTTCCGGGACTGGTGAGCGGAGAACTCCTGCGGCAGTTCACCGCCACCATCTTCTTCGCCCAGAACCGCGAGCTCGCCGCCCAGGGCTCTGATTACGCCGCTGTGAGCCCGGAAGCATCGCCGCTGCAGCACTTGTGGTCCATCAGCGTTCAGGGGCAGTTCTATCTCGCCGCCATCCTGCTCGGAACGGTCATCGCAGTGCTTGTCACTCGGACGGGCATATCCCGAACCTGGGTGCGACGCGGGACCATCGCGTTGCTCGTGGTGGTGACCGTGGCATCGTTGAGCTGGGCATCGCGCTTCGGCCTTTTCGGCACGGAACCGAGCTATTACTCCTTCTTTTCCCGCGCCTGGGAGCTGACGCTGGGAGGATTGCTCGCCCTGGCCGCACAGGTGCAGATTCCGAGGCGGTTCAGCGCCCTCACCGCCGGCAGCGGTCTCACACTGATAGCGTTGACCGGTGTTGTCATTCCCACAACCCTGGCATATCCCGGACCGCTCACCCTGATGCCGATTGGCGGGGCTGCACTGATTGTGCTGAGCAACCCGGCCAATCCCGTGTCATCGATTCTTTCGTCGCGGCCGATTACCTGGCTCGGTTCCGTCGCCTATCCCCTCTATCTATGGCACTGGCCACTGTTGATCATCGCCGTCACCATAGGCTCGCATACCATTCCACCCCTGTCCGTCGGCCTGGGAGTTATCGCGCTTTCCATTGTCCTTGCCCAGGCAACGCACACGGCGGTCGAGGAGCCCTTGCGCATGCACGGCAAGCGCCCGACGAAACAAGACGCACCCGTCACGGCAGCGCTGGGTTCTCTGCGGCGGCCCGCGGGTGCCGCGCGGGCGGCGGGCGGTGTCCTCATCGCCACCAGCACGGCAGCGATCCTGTCGCTGTCACCGATGTGGGAGCGAAACGTCACCATCGCCGATTCCCCCTCCAGTGCGGAGCAGAATCCGGGGGCAATGGCTCTGCGCGGCGCCTCAGTTCCGGATGTGCCTGCTCAGCCGGCACCCATGCTGGCCTCCAGCATCACCACCCACATCTTCCGCGACGGCTGCGTGATTTTCCAGGATGAGCCGGGGGATGCCGCGCCGGAAGCAGATTGCGTCTACGGAGACCCCGAGGCCGAAACAACCGTGGCTTTGGTCGGCGGCTCCCACGCCGAAACATACGGTGTGGCACTCGACGAGCTGGGCAAGAAACACGGGTTTAAGGTCATCACTTTCATCCGCCAGACGTGCCCGATGGTGTTTACCCCCGGAGACCTGGTCAGCCACCGGTGCGCGAAGTGGTCGCTCAACACATTCAACGAGCTCGCATCCCTCGACCCGGCCGTGGTGGTCTCTACCTCGACACGCCCGGCCGGCTCAGCCGGAGAAGTGAGCCCATCCACGGATTCCGTTCCCCCGGAGTACGTGGAGGTGTGGGATGCCTTCGCCGAGGCCGAGATCCCGTTTCTCGGGCTCAGAGACAACCCGTGGATTTTCGATGCCGACGGGACCCCCTTGAACCCCAACGGCTGTGTAGTCAACGGCGGCTCGGTCGCCGAATGCAGCATGCCCGCCACGACGATGTACTCGCCCGAAGACCCGGCCGCCGACTACTCCGATGCGGACGCCATGCGCCACATGGTGGACACCTCCGGCTGGTACTGTCCCGACGGACTGTGCCCGCCCGTGATCGGAAACGTCACCGTCTACCGGGACCAGAACCACATCTCCAACGCTTACTCTCTCACTCTGGCACCGCTTATCTGGCACCACCTCGGCCCCCTCTTGGAGGAGACGGCCGGGAGTTGACGCGCTGACTTCCGGAGCGCGCGTAGACCTACTTCCCTTTCTTCCCCAGATTCTTCATCGCCTGGGAGAAGTCGAGGTTATTCAGGTCGAGGCCTTCCATGCCGGGTGGCATCTTCCCACCACCGGGCATACCCGGCACACCGCCGCCCGCACCGCCGAGCTGCTCCTGCATCTTCTGCAACTCCGCCATGTTGGGCATACCGCCCGGCATACCCGGCATAGCGCCGCGGTTCTTCACCGGCTTGCGCTTGCCGTTCTTGCCCTTGCGACCCTTGGGCTTCTTCTTCGTCGCGCTGCGGCCGCCACCCATACCCGGCATTCCGGGCAGGCCGAACTGGCTGGCCATCTGCCCCATCATCTTCTTCGCCTCGAAAAAGCGCTCAACGAGCTGGTTGACATCGGCCACGGCAACGCCTGAGCCGTTGGCGATGCGCTTGCGTCGAGAGGCGTTGAGGATCTTCGGGTCCTCGCGCTCTGCTGGGGTCATACCGCGGATGATGGCCTGGATGCGGTCAAGCTGCTTCTCGTCGACCATGTCGGCCATCTCGTTCATCTGCTTGCCGCCGGGCATCATCTTCAACAGGTTGCCGATGGGCCCCATGCGGCGGACCATCAACAACTGGTCGAGGAAGTCCTCCAGCGTCAGCTCACCGGAGCCGAGGCGCGCGGCGGCTTTCTCTGCCTCCTGCTCGTCGAACATGGTCTCGGCCTGCTCGATGAGAGAAAGCAGGTCGCCCATACCGAGGATGCGGCTGGACATGCGGTCGGGGTGGAATACGTCGAAGTCGTCGAGCTTCTCGCCGGTGGACGCGAACAGGATGGGTTTGCCGGTTACCTCGCGGATGGACAGGGCTGCACCGCCGCGGGCGTCACCGTCGAGCTTGGTCAGCACCACGCCGGTGAAATCCACGCCGTCGGCGAAAGCCTGGGCGGTGGTGACCGCGTCCTGGCCGATCATGGCGTCAATGACGAAGAGGACTTCGTCCGGGTTGACAGCGTCGCGGATGTTGCGCGCCTGGGTCATCAGTGTCTCGTCGATGCCGAGGCGGCCCGCGGTGTCGATGATGACCACGTCGTTTTTGTTGCGGCTGGCGTGCTCGATACCCTCGCGCGCCACTGCCACAGGGTCGCCATGGGAAGTACCCATCTCGTGCTGGTGGGAGTCCACGGAGGTGCCCGGGTCCGGTGCGAAGGTGGGCACCCCCGCGCGCTCGCCGACAATCTGCAGCTGCTGCACCGCCCCGGGGCGCTGCAGGTCGCAGGCCACCAGCATCGGGGTGTGGCCCTGCTTGGTCAGGTGGTTCGCCAGCTTGCCGGCGAGCGTAGTCTTACCGGCGCCCTGCAGCCCGGCGAGCATGATCACGGTCGGCGGGTTCTTCGCCATGTTGAGGCGGCGGGTCTCGCCGCCGAGGATGGCAGTGAGCTCCTCGTCGACGATCTTGATCACTTGCTGCGCCGGGTTGAGGGCCTCGGAAACGTCGGCACCGAGTGCTCGCTCCTTGACCCTCTTGATGAAGGCGCGGACCACGGTGAGGGAGACGTCCGCCTCCAGCAGCGCGAGGCGGATCTCGCGGGCGGTGGCGTTGATGTCGGCCTCTGTGAGCTTGCCCTTGCCGCGCAAGCCACCTAGGGCAGTTTGTAGGCGGTCGGACAGTGACTCAAACACGCGGGGTACGCTCCTTGAGGTTTTCGGGCAATAGGCTCGTTACAGCCTAGCGCGTGCCGCGGACAATCAGAACTTTCCGCCTACCCCAGGATGGCGTCGTCGTCAGTCTCACCGGTTCGCACCCGCACGACGCCTTCGACCGCGGTGACCCACACTTTGCCGTCGCCGACCTCGCCCGTGTAGGCACTGCGCACGAGCGTATCGACGGCCCCCTCAACCTGACTGTCCGTCACCAAGACCTCGATCTTGACCTTGGCGACGAACGGGGACGAGTATTTGGCGCCTCGGTAGTACTCCACGTTCGCTCCCTGACGCCCGCGCCCCTGGGCCTCAGTCACCGTGATGCCGCAGACGCCGATGGATTCGAGGGCTTCCATGACGTCGCTGAGGGTGAAGGGTTTGACCACTGCTGTGATGAGTTTCATGACTTCTCCTTATACCTTCGTTTGGGATGTGGCGGCCGGAGCATGTTGGGTGTGATGGAGGTGATCTTCGCGGGCTGCGTTGAGGCCGAGCTCGGCTGCAGACTTGTTGCCCGCCGGAACGCCGCCGGGGCGCATGCCCGGGCCCCCAAGGTCGTAGCCCGTCTCGCGGTGGACGGAGTAGTCAATGCCGTCGAACTCCTGCTCGCGGGTGACCCTCCAACCGACCGTGTACTTGATCGCCAGCGCTATCACGAGGGTGAGCAGACCCGCGAAGACCACGGATACCAGAGCAATGACTACCTGCACGGCGAGCAGCTTCCAACCTTCCGCTCCCCCGCCCGTGAGGATGCCACGGTCGCCCGCAAAAAACGCCAATCCGATAGTGCCCCACAGGCCGGCGACAAGGTGGACGCCGACCACGTCGAGCGAGTCGTCGTAGTTGAAGATGTATTTCAAGCCCACGCCGACGCAGGCGAGGATTCCTCCGATGAAACCGAGGATGAGGGATGAGACGGGGGCGAGATCGCCGGCGGCTGGGGTGATGGCCACCAGGCCGGCGACGAGGCCGGAGGACGCGCCGAGCGAGGTGGCGTAGCCGTCGCGAAGCTTCTCAATGAGCAACCAGCCCAGCATCGCCGCAGCCGCCGCCGCGGTCGTGTTGATCCACGCCATCCCCGCCAGACCGTCGGCAGCAAAGGCGGACCCGCCGTTGAATCCGAACCAGCCGAACCACAGAAGCGCCGCGCCGATCATCACCAGCGGCAGGTTATGCGGCCTTGAGTTCGACTTCGGGAATCCCTGGCGCTGGCCAATAACGAGGGCGAGGACGAGGGCCGCGGTGCCGGCCGAGATGTGCACGACGGTTCCGCCGGCGAAGTCGATGGGCGCGACTGCCGCTTCACCGTCAGCGTCGCCGAACATGCGTGAGGCGATCGACCCTTCCGCGTGGCCGAGCAGGCCTCCGCCCCACACCATGTGCGCCAGGGGGAAGTAGACCAGGGTGACCCAGATCGCGGCGAACAGCACCCAGGATCCGATCTTCACACGGCTGGCGACTGCGCCGGAAATGATCGCGGTGGAGATGACGGCAAAGGTGAGCTGAAATCCGATGTCGATGACGTTGGCGTATCCGCTGGCGCCTTCGATGTAGTTTCCGCCTGCGTCCACGATCGAGTTGCGCAACCCGAAGAATTCAAAGGGGTTGGCGAAGACCCCGCCGATCGATTGGCTGCCGTAGGACATGGACCATCCCCACAGGACGTACACCACCGTGACAATGCCCAGGGATGTGAACGACATCATCATCATGTTCAGTACGCTGCGGCGCGAGGACATGCCTCCGTAAAAAAGCGCGAGCGCGGGGGTCATCAGCAGCACCAGGGATGCAGAGATCAACATCCAGCTCGAGTTACCTGCAACGACGGCCGTTTGGTCTGTTATCACCGTTATCACCTCTCAGAAACCTATCGGTCGACAGTTTTGACAGAATGACTATAGAACGACAGGTATATTCCGTAAAAGTGTTGGCAGGTATGTGGGACGAACATCACAAAAACCCGCCTTCCACGGGGGAAGGCGGGTCGTTAGGGTGTCGCTGAGCGACGGGCGGCTACCCCAGCAGAGCGTCGACGAAACTCTCCACCTCGAAGGGCGCGAGGTCGTCCGCCCCCTCGCCCAGGCCCACGAGCTTGACGGGCACCCCGAGCTCTTCCTGCACCTGAAAGACGATGCCACCCTTGGCGGTGCCGTCGAGCTTGGTCAGCACGACACCGGTGATATCTACAACCTCGCGGAACACGCGTGCCTGGGTGATGCCGTTCTGCCCGACAGTGGCGTCGAGGACCAGCAGCACCTCATCGACATGAGACTTTTTCTCCACCACGCGCTTGACCTTGCCCAGCTGGTCCATGAGGCCCGTCGCGGTATGGAGGCGACCGGCGGTGTCGACAAGTACGACATCTGCACCCTGATCCACGCCGGTAGCGACGGCATCGAAAGCGATAGAGGCCGGGTCTGCACCCTCCTTGCCGCGGACCGTGGCGGCGCCGACGCGGCGGCCCCACGTCTCCAGCTGGTCCGCGGCTGCGGCACGGAAAGTGTCGGCCGCGCCGAGCACCACCGAGTGGCCCATGGACACCAGGACGCGCGCGAGTTTGCCCGTGGTTGTCGTCTTACCAGTGCCGTTGACTCCGACGACGAGGATGACCGCGGGCTTACCGTCGTTGGGCATGGCCTTGATCGCCCGATCCATCTCGGGGCGGCCCGCCTCAACCAGGGTTTCGCGCAGCATGGCGCGCGCCTCGGCCTCGCTGGCGACGCCGCGCTCGGCAATCTTCCCGCGCAGCGACTCGGTGACCTTCAGCGTCAGCTGCGTGCCCAGGTCCGCCATGATGAGGGTGTCCTCGATCTCCTCCCAGGCGTCCTCGTCCAGGTCGCCCGCGGTCAGGATACCGAGCAGGCCCTGGCCGATGGCGTTCTGCGAACGCGACAGCCGTCCGCGCAGCTTGCCGATGCGCCCAGCTGCCGGGGCGATGTCGTCCAGCGGCTCGCTGGTGGGGGGTGTAGCGACGATCGCGTCATCAGAGGCAACCGCCCCCTCCTGGCGCGCGGATTCCGCGACCTCCGCGGTGACGGCTGCAATTCCGGCGGCCTCCTCGGCTTCTTCTTCGACGACAGCCTGGTTCACCGGCGTCTCCGCGTCTTCAGCTTCAAAGGCCTCCTCGACGATGTCGCGGCCTTGGGGCGACAGGCCCTCCCCCACGGCGGGCTCCTCCAGCGGCGCTTCCGCCAGCTCAGCCTCGGGCTCGGTCTCGTTCTCGGGCTCGGCGGGACCTTCGTTGAGTTCATCGACGACGTCCGCCGCGTCGTGAGTCAGTTCGACCTGCGGCTCTTCCGCAGCAGTCTGCTCAGCGGAATGCTGCGCGAGTTGCTCGTTTAGCTTCGACATGGCGGTCGAACCTCCGGCGGCGGCGCTGTCCGAGGCCCTGTCAACGCGGACCGGTTCCGGCTGCTCCTTTGCAGGGGCCGCCTCTGCAGGGGCGAACGAGAACCCGCCCTTAGCCTGGTAATTGCCCGATTTCTCCTGCTGCGTCAGCTCCTTCGGCGCCTCCGCTTCCGACTTTTCGAAGGAGACGGTCTTCGATTTCTTGCGGTTGTTGCCCACCACCACAACGCCGATAATGATCAGGGCGATCACGGCGACGGCGATCAGGATCCAGAGAAGAGTCGTGTTCATGCCCTCCATAGTGCCAGCCGTTTAGGTACTTTTGTGCATGGTGTCCGCGCCCACCCGGTGTTTGAATCGAAGCCATGAACAGCAACCGGAAACTTTCTTTGGCACTGGGTGCCGGTGTCGCCATCTTCCTCGGCACGTGCTCCCCCGTCAGCAACGCCTCCGCCAGCTCCAGCAGCACCAGCATTTTTGGAGGCTTAATGAACTCACAGTCCCCCACGCCTGCGATCGTTCCGCTGCCCGCGGACGCCGTTCCCGCCACCGGCGGGGTGCTCGCCCGGGTGATGGACACTGAGTGGGTCCCCCAGCCCGCACACGGCAAGACGCGGGTCAGCTTCGCACCGCAGCACGGAACGGAGGGATTCAGGGTCGAGGGCGGGCCGTGCAACGGCTACGGCACCGTCATCCACCCCGATGCAGATTCGGGCCGCTACACCACGACCCCGTTGCCCGTTACCCGAATGGCGTGCGACTCCTTCGAGTACGAGGGGGCCATCACGCAGGCTCTCCAGGACGCCAACGCCTTCTACGTTGCCGGCGACGACACCCTCTACCTCGCAGGCAACAACGGCGCGCTGAAACTGGTCCGCGCCGACTAGGAGGCTGCCGGAGACGGGTTCATCCGCTGGGAAATCACCCGCGTGACCCCGTCGCCACGCATCGTCACCCCGTAGAGCACGTTGGCCACGTCCATCGTCGGCTTCTGGTGGGTGATTACGATAAGCTGCGAGTCCCGCCGCAACTCCTCCAACAGGGCGATGAGCCGGCGCAGGTTGACGTCGTCAAGCGCGGCCTCGACCTCGTCGAGCACGTAGAACGGGCTGGGCCGGGCACGGAAGATCGCCACCAAAAATGCGAGGGCGGTCAGCGACTTCTCCCCGCCCGAGAGCAGCGACAGCCGCTTGACTTTCTTGCCCGGCGGGCGGGCCTCAATCTCGATGCCTGTGGTGAGCATGTCATCGGGATCGGTGAGCACGAGCCTCGCCTCCCCGCCAGGAAACAGCGTGTGGAACACCGCCGGGAACTCCGCCTCCGCGTCCGCCCAGGCGTCGGTGAACAGTTTCAGAATCTGATCGTCTACGTCGTTGATCACGCCCGTCAGGTCCTTGCGCGCCTGGATCACGTCGTCGAGCTGGGTGCTTAAAAAGGAGTAGCGCTCCTCCAGTGCCTTGTACTCCTCGAGCGCGAGGGGATTGACCTTGCCCAGCGCCCGCAGGTCCTTTTCCGCCTGGGCGAGGCGCGCCTGCTCCGCAGCGCGGTCGAAGCTCCCTTCCGGAGCGTACTGCGCGAGCAGGTCGCTCACGGCGATGCCGAGGGACTCCGAGGCTTTGGCCTCGGCCTCGTCGATGCGCACCTGCGCCTGTTCACGAGCGATATCGGCGCTGTGGGCGCTGTCTGTCAGCCGCGCCAGCTGCTGGCGCGTGGCACTCACCTGTTGGCGCGCCTGCTGCGCCTTCGCCCGCAGGGCCGTGACCTCGCCCGAGAGCCGGTCGCGCTCAGACGCCGCGCGGGTGAGGGCGTCAGCGACCCGCTCGGCCACGTTGCGCGCGTGCGCGGCGACACTCGCCGCCAGCTCCGCCTGGGCCTTCTGCTTGGCGACGCCCGCCTCGAACCGCGCCTTCGCCGCCCGCTCATGCTCTGCTTGGCGACGCAGCGCGTCTCCCCGGCCGGCCGCCGCCTCCGCCGACTGCTGGGCCGTGCGCGACGCAAGCGTGGCCTCCATTTCCATGGACTTGACCTGGTTCAGGGCCGCCTGTGCACGGTCGCGCTCGGCGGTCGACGGCTCGGCCGACTCTGCGGTGTCCGCGTCGACGCGGGAGAGTCTGTCGCGTGTCTCCGCCAGGTCCTCCTGCTTCTGGCGCAGCCGGGCGTCCGCCTCGGTAGCACGCTGGGCGGCGCGCTCGTGCTCCCGTTTTTGGGCGTCGCGCTGTTGTGTGAGGCGCGCGAGGTCGCGCCGCCACGCCTCGAGGTGTGTGTCGTGCTCGCGCAACGCAGCTTTCGCCGCGGCAGCCGCGACGCGGGCGTCCTCAGCGGCGAGCTTTGCTCCCTCGAGTGTGCCGGATAGCTCGTCTAGGCCTTCACGCGCGCGGTCCAGTTCGGTGGACGCGCGCTCAATCCGGGCGTTGACCTCCACGGTTGTGGTCTGGCCGGAACCGGCGGCGACCCAGCCCTCCCCCACGAGAACTCCCGAGCGTGTGACGGCCCGCAGGCGTGGGTCGTTGGCGACGATGCGTCGGGCCTCCGCGGCGGTGTCGGCCAAGGCGACGTCGACAAGCATGCGGGTGACGGGACCTGTGACAGACGCATCGATGCGCACGTGATCGAGCAACCAATCGACGGGCGCGTCCGAGTCTAGGCGCCACTCGCTGCCGCCGGCGCGGTCAATAACAATGGTCCGCTCGGCCTGGGTGAGGGCGTCCGTGACATCCCCCTGGCCGACGAACGCCTCGGCGAACGGCCCGAGAGCCGCGGCCAGCGCCTTGTCCGCGCCACTATCTGCGGAAATTAGTCCCGCCAGCGGGCCGAACCCATCGCCCAGTACAGCGGCGGCGTCCTTCTTCGGGGCCTGCTCGGAGAGAGTGGCGATACGCGATTCCAGCGTGAATACCGCACGCTCGCGCTCGCGCTGGGCCGCACGCAGTTGGTCGAGGCGCTTCTCAGCGGCGTCGGACTCGGCGGCCGAGCGCACGTGAGAGTCGCTGAGTGGCTTGCGGCCGGTCTCCATGTCGGCCACTTTCTGGGCGATCTCGGCCGCCTCCGCATCCGCGCTCCGCGCGCGTCCGCGGGTTTCCTCCAGGGTTTCCGCGAACCGGGCGATCTCCGCTTGAGCCGCGACAACCGCCGCCTGCTGGCTTTCCTCCTGCGCAAGAAGACGCACTACACCCTCGCGCCGGTCTGCGATGGCGCGGACCTGCGCCAAGTGCTCACGCTCGACGGCGTCGAATACTTCTTGGCGCTGCGCGATCTCCTCGCGGAAGGACTCCAGCTTTTCCGCGGCTTCCTCGGCGCGTTCGAGGGCGTCGGCGTACTGCTCGTCGGCGATGCTGGCGCGGGCCAGCAGGTCGTCCGGGTCCTGCCCTTGGTAGGTGACCTGCCCGCCTGTGTTGGCAGCACGCTCGGTGGCGATGCGCACCGTCGCACTCACCCGTTCCGCGAGCGTGGACAACGCGAACCAGAGCTGCTGCGCTTCCTCCGCGGCGGGCTCGGCCTCGCGCTGGCGTTCCTCGATCTCCTCCTGCTGTCTTACCGCTGCTTCGAGAGCTGCGGTGACGGTGTCGACCTTCTCTTTGACTAGGGCGGCGTTGGCGGAGGCGTCGCTAAGCTTTGCGCGGAGGGTGAGGATCTGGTCCGCCGCCAGCGTCAGCCGCGCGCTGCGCAGCGTGGCCTGAACCGTGGCCGCGCGCTGCGCCGCCTCCGCCTGCCGTGCCAACGGCTTGAGCTGCTTGCCCAGCTCCTCGGTGAGGTCGGTGAGCCGGTCGAGGTTCGCCTGCATTCCCGTGAGCTTGCGCTGCGCCTTCTCTTTGCGGCGGCGGTGCTTGAGCACGCCGGCCGCCTCCTCGATGAACGCGCGGCGCTCCTCTGGACGCGACTCAAGGATCTCCGCAAGCTTTCCCTGGCCCACGATGATATGCATTTCGCGACCGATGCCGGAATCCGATAAGAGCTCCTGGATGTCCATCAGGCGCGCCTTCGAACCGTTGATCTCGTATTCGGACGCACCGTCGCGGAACATGCGGCGCGTAATCGCCACCTCGGTGTACTCGATGGGCAGGTGCTTGTCGGAATTGTCGAAGGTCAGCGTGACCTCGGCGCGGCCCAAAGGCTTGCGGTCGCCGGCGCCGGCGAAGATCACGTCCTGCATCGAACCGCCGCGCAGGTTCTTCGCACCCTGCTCGCCCATCACCCACGACAGGGCGTCGACCACGTTCGACTTGCCCGATCCGTTTGGCCCGACCACCGCGCAGATGCCGGGCTCGAATTTCATCGTGGTCGCCGACGCGAAGGACTTGAAGCCCTTGAGGGTCAGCGATTTGAGGTGCATTGTTCGGATTCTAGGGCAGGTGTTGCGGTTGGCGGGGGTTAGGCGGTGCGGCGGGGTGGAGCGTGGTGCGAGATGTCACGGTGAAGCATTTCTCGACCGTGACCGCCTGGGGTTTTGCGGCGGCGGTTTCGTTCACTGTGACATCTCTGCCTTGGAATTCCGCAACGCACGCAGCCTAGGTTCGATGTCACGGTGAAGCATTTCTCGACCGTGACCACCTGGGGTTTTGCGGCGGCGGTTTCGTTCACTGTGACATCTCAGTACGACACAGACCGCCGCGGCTAGCGCTCCTCGAACCCCTTCACATCCTTTGGTTCGGAATACTGCTCCACGACGGTGTCCACGCGTCCGGGTCGACCGGAGCGAGTGGGTTGCTCACGAAGCAGTTCCAATAAAGCGTCGACGTTCCCCCGAATGCCCTCGGCGACCACCTCGACGCGGCCGTCGTCAAGGTTTTTGGCGTAGCCCGCGAGTCCCAGCTCGAGGGCGCGTGACCGGGTCCACCAGCGGAACCCCACGCCCTGCACGTGGCCGTGGACGTGCGCGGTGAGCCTGGTGTCAGGCATCGTTGTCGGCCAGGGTCACCCGGTCTTCAATGCTGCGGCGGGTGACCGGGTCGGAACCGTCCCAGTACTCCACATTCTTCAGCTCCGGGAGCATGTCGCGGTGGAATACCGGATCAACGCCCTGGCGGCGCTGCTCGTTGAAGTTGCTCAGCAGCTTGATGGCCACGCCGCCGAGCGGAACAATCGCGATGATGTTAATGATGGCCAGGGTGCCCGCCATGGTGTCGCCAAGCGCCCACACCAGCGGAATCGAACCGAAGGCGCCGAAGAACACGAAGCCGAGAACGAGTACGCGGAACACCGTCATGACGGTCTTCGACTTAGTCAGGTATTCCACGTTCGCCTGGGCGAGGTAGTAGTTGCCGATGACCGATGAGAACGCCAGGAAGAACAAGATGAACGTGATGGCGTGCGCTCCCCATGAACCGACGGAGTCTGCCAGGGCAGACTGTGTCAGCGAGGCGCCTTGGATGTCCTCCAAGCCGTAGGTGACCGGGGGGCCGAGCAGAACGATGAACGCGGTGATGGAGCAGACCAGCAGGGTGTCGAAGTACACGCCGAGGGTCTGCACGAGACCCTGTTTGACCGGGTGAGACACGGTAGCCGTCGCAGCGGCGTTCGGGGCGGAGCCCATGCCGGCCTCGTTGGAGAACAGGCCGCGGCGCATTCCGTGTGCGAACGCCGCCCCCACGGTCGCACCGGCGACCTGCTGGAATCCGAGGGCGCTGCCGACGATCTGCGAGATCATCCGCGGGACCTCCCCGATGTTGATGATGACGACGGCGAGGCCGATAAGAATGTACGCACCCGCCATGAACGGCACAATGACCTGGGTTGCGGAGGCAATGCGGGTTACACCGCCGAAGATGATCGCGGCGGTGAGCGCGGCGATCACAACGGCGACAACGCCTTTCAACGTGTTGCTGTCGTTGCCCAGGGAGCCGCCGACAGCTTCCACGATCGAGTTCGTCTGGATCGCGTTGTAGACGAAGCCGTAGGTGAGCGCGAGGAACACCGAAAAAATGGCAGCGACGGGCTTCCACCCCAGACCGCGCGTCATGTAATACGCCGGGCCGCCGTGGTAGTTGCCTTCCTCGTCCTTCGTTTTCCACAGCTGGGCGAGCGTGGATTCGATGAAGGATGTCGCGCCGCCGACGAGGGCGATGATCCACATCCAGAACACGGCACCCGGCCCGCCGATTGAGATGGCGAGCGCAACACCGGCGATGTTACCGGTGCCGACGCGCGATGCCGCAGAGATGGTGAAGGCCTTGAACGCGGAAATGCCTCCGTACTCGGCATCGAGGTCGCGGCCCTCCCGGTCTTTGCCCTTCGGTGTTTCGGCGACGGCCTTGAACATGTCCGGCAGGAGGCGGATTTGGACGAACAGCGTGCGGAGGCCGAAATAAATGCCCGCCGCGATGAGGAACCAGGGAACGATGTCCCAGATGAACCCGTTGATCGCCCCGTCGACGATCTCGTATGCTTTTTCCATGCGGGGAAGCTTAATAGAGAGCTGGAAAGTTCGTGAAATGAATCACAGCTAAAGCGTCTGGCAACCAGGGCAAAAGGTGCTCGAGCGTCCGTTAATCACGACTTTCCGCAGATCCTCGCCGCAACGCAGGCACGGATGTCCTGCCCGCCCGTAGGCGTTCAGGGAGCGCGAGAAGTACCCGCTGGACCCGTTGACTTTGACGTAGAGAGAGTCGAAGCTCGTCCCGCCCTGCTCGAGAGCGCGGGCCATGACGTCGTGCGACTCCTGGAGCAGGCGTACGGCGTCGGACTGCCGCAGGGAACGCGCGCGGCGCGTCGGCTTGATGCCTGCGGCCCACAGTGCCTCGTCCGCGTAAATTGAGCCAATACCGCTGACCACCGCCTGATTGAGTAGCACGGTTTTCACCGCAGAGCTCTTGGCCCGAATGAGACGCGCCCGCTCGACCATATTGAAGGAGCCCTCGAACGGGTCGGGGGCGATGTGGCCAATGGTGTCGGGCACGCCGTCCTCCCCTACCCCGACGTGCTGCCAGGACCCGAAAGTGCGCTGGTCCACGAATGCCAGCTCGAGGTCCCCGAGGGTTGCTCTGATCCGCAGGTGGGGGCTCGACACCGAGCCCGGCTGGCCGACGAGCATCTGCCCGCTCATGCGCAGGTGGACCATGAGCGCGGCGCCGTCGCTAAGCAGAAGCCACATGAATTTGCCGCGCCGGCCCGTGCCGGTCACGGTCAACCCAGGAAGAACAGAAGCGAGCTCGACGCTGCCGCCACGCACCGCACGCGGGTGCAGCACCTCAACCGACGTGAAAGTGCGTCCCACCAGGTGGGTGTCCAGGCCGCGGCGCACAACCTCGACCTCGGGGAGCTCGGGCACTACTAATGCTCCGTCGGCGAGGGCGCGACAATCGACTCGGCGGTGTAAGCGACGGCCTCGGGGTGGTCGCGCAGGAAAGCGACAGCCTCCCGTGCGGCCTCCTGCTCCGCGAGCTTTTTGTTCGGACCGACCCCGCGGCCGCGGGAGTGCGCGCCGACAAACACGTCGGCGGTGAAAGTCTGGTCGTGATCCGGGCCTACGGAGGTGGCGCGGTACTCCGCGGTCGGGGCCTTGAGCTCGGCCAAACGCTCCTGCAACGCGGTCTTCCAATCCTGGTGGCGGCCCGTCGCGGTGGCGCTTTCCAATTTCTCGGCGAACAGCCGCAGAATCACGCCGCGCGCGGGCTCGAACCCGTGCTGGCGGTAGATCGCACCGAACAGGGCCTCGGTGGTGTCCGCCAGGATGGAGTCCTTGTCGCGGCCGCCGGTGACCTCCTCACCTTTGCCCAGAAGCACATGGGCGCCCAACCCGATCTCGCGGGCGACGTCGGCGAGCCCGTAGCGCGAGACGATCGACGCCCGCATCTTCGAGATGTCGGACTCAGGGCGCGAGGGGAACTGCTCGTAGAGCTTGTTGGCCACAGACAGGCCCAGCACGGCATCGCCGAGAAACTCGAGGCGCTCGTTGTTGGGCAGCGGACCGTGCTCGTTGGCGAAGGAACGGTGAGTCAGTGCCAGACGGAGCAAGTCAGTGTCCAGCTCGACACCGAGCGCGGCCATAAGCGGGGCGTGGTCGACAGCGGTGTACGCCGTATCCCAGGCGTCCTCACCTGTAATTTTCTTGCGGCGGGAGCGGCTCACAGGAACTTCTCCAGCCCTGCCCAGCGGGGATCGACCCGGTCCTCCTCACCGGAGACACCGTCCGGGGCCGGTACCTCGTCAGCGTCGGCGCACTCGGGCTCACACACCGGGTTGAACGGCAGCGTCATGCCCATCTCGTCCACAAAGGCCTGCTCGAGATCGACCATGTCGTCCACGACTGCCATGATCTCGTCGCCTGAGCCCCTGTCTTCGTCGTCCAGTTCGGCACCTACGATGAAATCATCGTCAGCGGAAAACACCTGGCTGACGGTCGCGGAGAACTCCGGGGTCAACGTCGCCAGGCAGCGGACGCACTCGCCTCTGAGGGTTCCGTTCGCGGTGGCGTCGACAAGCACTCCCGATCCTAGCGGGGTGATGGTGGCCTCGACGGTGACCTCCGCACCCTCAGGCAGCGCGATCATTTCCGGCCCGATGCGCGAGGGCGAAGGCCCCGTCTGGGTGGTGGTCACCGGAAGGCCGTCACCGTGGACAGCCTCGGAGACGTTGACAACAAAAGGATTAGCCATAACAGCCCCAACCCTACCGCGATTGGCCGGAACTAGTAATCGGCGTCCGCGGCGGGGTTTTCAGTGCGGGGGCGACGAACGCGCTCTCGACGCTCACCCCTGTCGACGCGCTCACCGCGCGGGGCGCGATCGTAGCGCTCGCCTGCGTTGACACCGGATGCACCGGCACCACGGCGCAGGGCCGAGCGGTCCGAGGACACAGTGCGTAGGACCGACGAGAGGGACTCCTCGAACTCCGCCAGCTTGGAATCGACGTAGCTGTCGCACTCCGCGCGCAGGCGGGAGGACTCGGAGTGCGCCTGCTCGACTAGACGGTGGGCCTCCTCGTCGGCGCGTCGCATGACCTCGGACTCGGAGATGAGTCGCTCCTGCTCCGCCAGGCCCTGCTCCACGGAGCGCTGGTACTCCTGGTTGCCGTTCTGGATGAGACGCTCCGCCTCACGCTGCGCGCCGGTGACGGCTGCATCGGCTTCCTCGCGGGCGCGGCCGATGGTCATTTCGGCGTCTTCCTCGGCGTTGGCCACGAGGAGGGTCGCGCGGGCCTGAGCGTCGGAAAGCATGTCTTCGGTGCGCGTGTGCACGTCGGACATGATGCGCTGCGCGTCATCCTCCGCGTCGCCCACAATGACGTCGGCGCGCTCCTGCGCTCCGCGGAGGATTTCGTCCTGGTTGTCCAGCACGTCTTGGGCGTCGTCGATCTCATCGGGGTATGCGTTGCGGATGTCGTCGAGAAGAGCGAGCACTTCGTTTCGGGGCACCATGCAGTTGGAGGTCATCGGCACGCCGTAGGCCTGCTCCACAATGTGGACGAGTTCATCGAGGGCTTCGAATACGCGGTACATGGTTCCCCAGCGTACTTTGCGTATCGACGCGAAAAGGTTCGGCGCGCGGTCACCCGCGCACCGAACCTTCTCAAGGGTCGCCTCCGTCGAAGGGGGCTACCCGCTGTTCAGAGGTGTTAGATCACGCCCTGCGCCAGCATGGCGTCGGCGACCTTCTTGAAGCCGGCGATGTTGGAACCGACGATGTAGTCACCCTCGCGGTCGTATTCCTTCGCGGTCTCATCCGACATCTTGAAGATGTTGGACATGATCGTGTGGAGTCGGCCGTCGGTGTAGTCGAAAGTCCAGGAGTCGCGGGAAGCGTTCTGCTGCATCTCGAGTGCCGATGTAGCCACGCCGCCGGCGTTGGCAGCTTTGCCCGGTCCGAAGCTGACCTTGTTCTCGCGGAAGACCTCGACGGCCTCCGGGGTCGACGGCATGTTTGCGCCCTCGGCGACGTACTTCACGCCGTTGGCCACGAGTTTCTTGGCGTGCTCGCCACCCAGCTCGTTCTGCGTCGCGCACGGCAGCGCCACATCCGCGGACAGGTCCCAGATGCTGCCGGCGTCGTGGAAGGAAGCGCCCTGAGTCTCGTCGACGTAGGCGGAGACGCGCTCGCGGCGGTTCTCCTTGACGTCCTTGAGTAACTCAACGTCAACTCCGTTCGGGGTCTCGACCCAGCCGGAAGAGTCGGAGAATCCGACGACGGTGGCGCCGAGCTCCTGGGCCTTCTCGATGGCGTAGATAGCCACGTTGCCTGAGCCGGAGACGATGACCTTGGCACCGTCGAGAGACTCGCCGCGCGCCTTCATCATCTCGTCGGTGAAGTACACGCAGCCGTAACCGGTGGCCTCGGTACGCACGAGGGAGCCGCCCCAGGTCAGGCCCTTGCCGGTGAGGACGCCGGACTCGTGCTGGTTGGCCAGGCGGCGGTACTGGCCGAAGAGGAAGCCGATCTCCCGGCCACCGACGCCGATGTCGCCGGCGGGCACGTCACGGTACTCGCCGATGTGGCGCCACAGCTCGGTCATGAAGGACTGGCAGAAGCGCATGACTTCACCCTCGGACTTACCCTTGGGGTCGAAGTCGGAACCGCCCTTGCCGCCGCCGATGGGCAGACCGGTCAGGGAGTTCTTGAAGATCTGCTCGAAGCCCAGGAACTTGATGATGCCTAGGTTGACCGAGGGGTGGAAGCGCAGACCGCCCTTGTAGGGGCCGAGCGCGGAGTTGAACTGCACGCGGAAGCCGCGGTTGACGCGAACCTGGTTGTTGTCGTCGGTCCAAGGAACACGGAAGATGATCTGGCGCTCCGGCTCGCAGAGACGCTCGATGAGGCCGTAGTCGGCGTAGTAGTTGTCCTTCTCTAGGACGATCTTGAGCGAGTCCAGAACCTCGGCGACCGCCTGGTGGAACTCCGGCTCACCGGCGTTGCGCTTGAGAAGCTTGTCGTAGTAGCTAGCTACTTCCTGTTCGATGTTGGTCATGCGAATCCCTTTCCGTGGATGTTCAGCCGTCAGAGGCCGGCTGCGGGAACCGTCCGAGCAATACCTAGTGTTCGGCAGGTTTCTACGCGCCCAACAATACAACCCACACGCGGATACGCAATACCGATTGCCCGATAATTTTTGATCGGGCCCGGTTCGGACATCTAAGCCCGGCGGATAAAATGGGCTCTCATCACGAGTTTCCGACCACCTTCCTCACGACACCCGAGGTCAACTATGACGCGCATCACGCCCGATTCCACCCGCTCCGCAGGTTTTTCCGTCCCCGCTCCCCCGCCCACCGTGGTGATCGCTCCCGACGCTTTCAAGGGGACCGCTACCGCCCAGCAGGCCGCGCAGTGGCTTGGCGACGGCGTGCGCAGCGTGATCCGCGACGCCCGCGTCATCGCCGTGCCCATGGCCGATGGCGGCGAGGGCACCTCGAGTCTCTTCGAAGGTCAGCGGATCACCCTGCCTACCACCGACGCCGTCGGCCGCCTGACCGAAGCCACCTACACCTTCGACGCAGCCACCCAGACCGCATACATTGACGTTGCCGCTGCCACGGGGTTGCCCGCCGTGGCGGACTCCCCCGCGCCCATGACGGGAGACACCTACGGAACGGGCGTGCTCGTCGCAGACGCGGAAACCCGCGGTGCGCGACGTGTCGTGCTGGGCTTGGGCGGGTCGGCCACCGTCGACGGGGGCACTGGCATTCTCGTCGCTCTCGGCATAAATCCGCTCAACCAGCAGGGCTACACGCTGACACCCGGTGGAGGCGCCCTCGGCGACCTCGCCGACTTCGATACCGCAAAGATGAACATTCCCGCCGCCTCCATGGAATGGATCCTGCTTGCCGACGCCCTCGTTCCCGCCACCGGCGAGCGCGGGGCCGCCCGCGTCTTCGGCCCGCAGAAAGGAGCCAGCGAGGCGGAGGTCGAGGCGCTCGACCGCGCCTTGGCGAAGCTGTGCGAGGTCACAGGTGTGGACGGCACCACGCCCGGGTACGGCGCGGCCGGCGGCATCGCCATCGGCGTGAGCTGGGTGTCCACCCTCCTGCATGGCACCGGCGACCACGTCAGAGTTCTGCCCGGCGCGAAAGTGGTGGCCGAGGCCAACGACCTGGCCGAGAAGGTAGCGGACGCCTCACTGGTGATTACCGGCGAGGGCCGTTTCGACTCACAGACCGCCGAAGGCAAGGTCGTCTCCACCGTGCTCGACATCGCCGCCGGGACAGACGCTGCTGTCGCCGTCGTGGCGGGCTCCTTCGAGGCCAAGGTGGAGTCCAGAAACCCCCTCATCACGGTGGCACTGGAAGGCCTCTCAGGCGAGGGCGACGTCCAGGAGCAGCTCACCCGAGCCGGCGCCGCCGTCGCTACGGATTACCTGCGGATCTCCACAACCCAGGGGTAGATCGACGGCTGCTCGAAGCGCGACTCCTGCGCCAGCGCCGCCGGGTCGCGCGGCAAGTCCGCCTTCGGGGTGAGGATGCGCGACAGGCCCATCGCCAGCTGGTTATAACTGGATACGCCCTCGGCAGTGATCAGATAGCGGTGCGGGAGCGCGCCGGCCTCGTCCGGGTCCTCGCCGCGGTCTGTCCTGTAGACGTCTTTGAGCTGTGCGTTGGTGGAGGCGTCGATAAGCGCACTGCTGTCATGCTCGACTGAGGCCGACTCGAGCATGCCGCGACGCACAAGGATGTCGAGCGCGCGGGAAAACGCCTCGCCGACCTCGGCGGCGGCGGCATCGGGGACGAGGACGTCGAACTGGATCACGGGCATGGACACAGGTTAGCTAATACGCTTAACCTCCATGACCTTCCCCGTGCACTCCTACCGCGACGCCCTGTCCACGATGGCCGACGGGACGATCAAGCAGATCAACCCCTTCTCGGGAACCGAGGTGTGGACGGTACCGGGGCGCGGCAACCGGCCCCTGTCGAGCCCGCCCAAGGACCCGAAGCCGCTCGCGCCGGAGGATTTCACTCACGCCTGCAATTTCTGCGAGGCGCGTCCCCTGGCCACACCACCGGAGAAGTCGCGCATGGTGCTCGATGACAGCACCGAGCTCGGTTGGCGAATCGAACGCAATCTGTTGCCCCACCAGCTGGGCGATACTCGCGCCGAGTTCCGCCGCGTGCCCAACTTGTTCGAGATCGTCTCCTACGACTACTGGAACAAGAATTACGACTTCGTAATGCCGGACGAGCAGCAGGATCATATGGAGAATTACCTCGCTGATCCCGCGGGCCGTAACCACGTTTTCGACATCGTGCGCACGCGCCTCAAGGCCAGCGGCAAGAACCCGGACGTGAGCGAGGAAGAGCTGCTCGGACTCGCTCCGGCTTACTTCGGCGGCGGCCACGACGTCATCATCGCCAGGCGGCACTTTACCGACGGTGCCGACAACACCTCGCAACTCGCATCCTCGGGCACGCTCACCCCCGACGAGCATTATGGATTCATCGCGTTCACGATCGATGCCATGCACGACCTATACGACCGCAACCGCTACGCGCCGTACGTCGTGGTGTTCCAGAACTGGCTTTCCGCGGCCGGAGCCTCCTTCGACCATTTACACAAGCAACTTGTAGCCATCGACGAACGCGGGGTGCAGTCCGAGATGGAAGTGGCGAAGTTGCGCCAGAACCTGAACATGTACAACGAGTGGGGCGTGAACTACGCCTTCTACAACAACCTCGTCGTCGCGGAGAACGACCACGCGATCCTCATCGCGGGCATTGGCCACCGCTACCCCACCATGAGCGTCTACTCCAAGGCCGCCTCCCCCGAGCCCTGGAACCTCAGCGCGGAGGAGGTACGCGGGTTTTCCGACCTGCTCCACGCCGCCCACGCCGCGACCGGCCCTAATGTGGCCTGCAACGAGGAGTGGCACCACAAGCCCGTCGACCTGGATGTACCTATGCCGCTGCGCGTCAACCTGAAGTGGCGCGTGTCCACCCTCGCCGGGTTCGAGGGCGGCACGAAGATTTACGTGAACACGCTCTCCCCGCATGACATCCGCGACAAGCTGGTGGTCAATCTGTACAAGCTTCGTGATGAAGGCGCTATCGCCGACGGCATCCGAATCTCAACGGAGTGCACCCCGGCGCGTAACGTCCTGCGCTACAACCCCCGCCTCGCCTGACTCGCAACACTAGTGTGGGTGATGCGACACTTTATGTATCCAGGCACCGACGTTGAGGAGTGATCACCCGAATGAGCGCGATCAGCGCAATCATTGACGGCTACGAGGTCGACCCGGTCTGGCAGCGCCGACTGTACGAGCTGCTCCACGCAAACCCCGAGCTGTCGATGCAGGAGGAGGAGACCCACCGCCGGATCCTCCACGAGCTCAAGCGCTTCGACTGTGAGGTGATCGCCCCCGTCGGGACTTACGGTGTGGTCGCTCTCTTCCGCAACGGGGACGGCCCGACCGTTCTCTTCCGCGCGGACTTCGACGGACTTCCGGTCACCGAGGACACCGACGTGTCCTACGCGTCGCACAAGACGATGACGGGGCCTGACGGTAAAACCGTGGGCACTATGCACGCCTGCGGCCACGACGTGCACACAACCGCGCTCATGAGCCTGTGCGATTTCATGGACAACACCCGAGACTCCTGGTCCGGCACCTTCATCGCACTGTTCCAGCCAGGTGAGGAGACTTCGGAGGGCGCCATGGCCATGGTGGATGACGAGCTGACCACCCGCGTGCCCCGCCCCGACGTGTGCTTCGGCCAGCACGTGATGCCCGGCCGCGCGGGCCAGGTGATGTCCAAGGCAGGCCCGCAGTTCGCGGCCTGCGACTCCATCCGCGTCACCATCCCGGGCCGAAGCGCCCACGGTTCGATGCCCCACAACGCGGTCGATCCCACGTTCACGGCCGCCATGATCATTACGCGCCTGCAGGGCATCGTCGGCCGCGAGGTCGACCCTAGCGATTTCGCCGTGGTCACCGTCGGCACCATGCGCGCCGGGTCGGTGACCAACATCATCCCGGCGAGTGCGGAACTGACTCTGAACTGCCGCTTCTACTCCGACAAGACGAAGGCCAAGGTCTACGCCTCCATCGAACGCGTCGTGCACGCGGAAGTCCTCGCCTCCGGCATCACGGACAAACCCGGCATCGAGTACTTCGCGCACGGAGAACTGCTCTCGAACGATGCCACCGTGTACAACAAGGTCCGCCCCGCGTTCGACGAGGTTTTCGGCAGTGACTCCGTCAATTCGCCGCGCAAGACCGTTTCCGAGGACTTCCCGTTTATCCCCATCGCCTTCGGCGCGCCCTATTTCTTCTGGCTCATCGGCTGCACACCGCGCGAACAATGGGAGGCTGCGGTGGCCTCCGACCGCGTCACCGAGGACGTGCCTGTCAACCACATGTCGACCTTTTTGCCGGAGTACGAACCGACGGTCAGTTCCGCTACCCGCGCTGCTGCGGCTGCTGTGCTGACATATCTGGCGCAGTAGCGCCATCCCGGTAGGCTCGGGAAGCGATTCAACACCCGACAAAAACGTGAGGCTACGACGATGACTGATTCTGCCCAACCCTCATTCACGCAATCCGTGCCCGGCCACGTCCGCGGTTTCTCCGGCGCGCGCCCCGAAAACTCCACCGTGAAGAAGTACTGGACGGGCTTGTCCGCGGCCGTCCTCGAGCGGATCGCCGACGACTGGGACGCCACGCGCAAGGCGTACGCCGCGACGCGCCGCCAAGCTTATTTCTCCGCCGAGTTCCTGCAGGGCCGCGCGCTGCTGAACAACCTGACCAACCTCGGGCTTGTCGACGAAGCGAGGCAGGTGGCAGCCGAGCACGGTTTCGAACTCACGGATGTGCTCGAAGCCGAGCACGATGCCGCGCTGGGCAACGGCGGCCTGGGCCGTCTCGCCGCCTGCTTCCTCGATTCCGCCGTCACCCTCGACTACCCGTTGACCGGCTACGGCCTGCTCTACCGCTATGGCCTTTTCCGCCAGGAGTTCGTCGACGGCTTCCAGAAGGAGCACCCGGACGCCTGGAAGGAATCTTTCTACCCGTTCATCGTGCGCCGGGGCACCCAGCAGCGCGTTGTCAGATTCGACGACATGAGCGTGCGCGCAGTGCCCTACGACATGCCGATCACGGGTTACGGCACCCGCAACGTGGGCACCCTTCGCCTGTGGGACGCCAAGCCGATGCACGAGTTCGACTACAACGCGTTCAACTCGCAGCGCTTCTCCGACGCGATTCTGGAGCGCGAGGCCGTGCACGACCTGACCCGCGTGCTCTACCCGAACGACACCACGTTCGCCGGCAAAGTGCTGCGCGTGCGCCAGCAGTACTTCTTCGTCTCTGCCTCGCTGCAGGAGATGATTGACAACTACATCGAGCACCACGGTGAGGACCTCTCCGGCTTCCATGAGTACAACTCCGTGCAGCTCAACGACACCCACCCGGTGCTCGGCATCCCCGAGCTGATGCGCCTGCTCATGGATGAGCACGGCATGGGCTGGGAGGATGCGTGGGAAGTGACCACCAAGACCTTCGCCTACACCAACCACACTGTGCTGGAAGAGGCGCTGGAGAAGTGGGACACCGCCATATTCAAGCAGCTGTTCTGGCGCATTTGGGAGATCGTCGTCGAGATCGACCGCCGCTACCGCATCGACATGGAGTCCCGCGGCATGGCGCCGCAGGACGCGCACCACTTCTCCCCCGTCCACGATGGACAAGTGCACATGGCGTGGATTGCCTGCTACGGTTCCTACTCCGTCAACGGTGTAGCCGCGATGCACACCGAGATTCTCAAACGCGAGACTCTGAGCTACTGGTACGGGATGTACCCGGAGCGCTTCAACAACAAGACCAACGGCGTCACCCCGCGACGCTGGTTGCGCATGTGTAACCCGCGCCTGTCTGCCCTGCTGGACCGCCTCAGCGGCTCCGACGCTTGGGTGACGGACCTGCCGAGGCTCAAAGAGCTGCGCCGCTACGAGGACGACGAGTCGGTGCTGAACGAACTTCGCGAGATTAAGGCCGCCAACAAGCGCGACTTCGCCGCGTGGATCTACGAGCGCCAGGGCATCGAGATCGACCCCGACTCGATCTTCGACACCCAGATCAAGCGCCTCCACGAGTACAAGCGCCAGCTGATGAACGCGTTGTACATTCTCGATCTCTACTTCCGCATCAAGGACGACGGTGAGCGCGACTTGCCGAAGCGCACCTTCATTTTTGGCGCGAAGGCCGCACCGGGTTACACGCGCGCCAAGGGTATTATCAAGCTCATCAACGCCGTCGGTGAGCTGGTCAACAACGACCCGGATGTGTCGCGGTACCTCACGGTGGTGTTCGTGGAGAACTACAACGTTTCCCCCGCCGAACAGATCATCCCGGCCACTGACATCTCCGAGCAGATCTCCACTGCGGGCAAGGAGGCATCCGGCACGTCGAACATGAAGTTCATGATGAACGGCGCGCTCACCCTGGGCACCATGGACGGCGCGAACGTCGAGATCGTCGAAGCTGTCGGCGAGGAGAACGCCTATGTTTTCGGTGCCCGCGAGGAGGACTTGCCGGAGCTCACACGCAATTACAACCCCGCCGCGCTGTACGAGACCGTCCCGGGCCTCAAGCGCGTCCTGGATGCGCTCGTCGACGGCACGCTTGACGACGCCTCCACCGGCGCATTCCACGACATCCGCGGTTCCCTTCTCGAGGGCCACGGAACCGCTCCCGACGTGTACTACGTGCTAGGCGACTTCGCGGACTACCGCGCCACCCGCGACCGCATGAGCGAGGAGTTCTACGCCGACCCGCAACATTGGGCGCGCATGTGCTGGATCAACATATGCGAGTCCGGCCGCTTCTCCTCCGACCGCACGATCAACGATTACGCCACCGAGGTCTGGAACCTCCAGCCGACCCCGATTCATCAGGGAAAGTAGATGGCGCGCGATCTTTTGCAGCGCGCGATCGACATCGCGACAGAATCCGCGTCGACCGACGGCGGGCCGTTCGGCTGTGTCGTCGTGACGTCCAGCGGGGGCGTCTACGAGGGACGAAATGACGTCGTGGCCGCCGTAGACCCCACCGCTCACGCGGAGATCCAGGCCATCCGCAAAGCGTGCTGCGCGGAGAATACCCACGACCTTTCAGGTGCCGTCCTCTACGCTTCGGGTGAGCCGTGCCCGATGTGTTTCGCCGCCATTCACTGGGCGCGCATCGACGAGGTTTACTTCGCCGCCACCCACGACCAGGCCGCCGCAGCGGGTTTCGACGACTCCTTCATCTCCGACGTCGCCTGTGGCCGCGTCGCGGACCCGTTGCCTTTCACGCACATGCCGAACAACCGCGATAACGCCCCGTTTGAAGCCTGGGAGTGCAACCCGGACAGGGTCGAGTACTGAGTTGATCCTTCTCGTTGACAACAGGGACTCGTATACCTTTAACCTGGCCCACCTCATTGCCGCTGCAGCGGGCCGGGAACCGGTGGTGGTGCGGGCGGACGACGTGGAAGCGTCCGCAGTCTGCGACCGCATCCGGGCAGGCGAGTTCACCCACGTCGTCATTTCCCCCGGCCCCGGTACGCCGGAATCCGAGACCGATTTCGGCGGTTCCCGCGCCGTCATCGAAGCGGCGCGCGACATTCCTGTCCTCGGGGTCTGCCTCGGCCACCAGGGCCTAGCCTGCCTCGCCGGCGCTCGCGTCGGCCGAACCACACCGCGACACGGTTACCTCAGTCGCGTTTCACATTCCGGGGAGGGCATCTTCACCGGCCTGCCCCAGGAGTTCTCGGTGGTGCGCTACCACTCGCTGCACATCGAGACGGGGGCGGATGCGGGCGTTGACGCAGAGACAACCGCTGGCGGGATCCGCATCCACGCCCGCAGTGAGGACGGGGTTGTCCAGGGCCTGGAAGTGGTCGGTCGGCCGCATTGGGGAGTGCAGTTCCACCCCGAGTCCGTGCTCACGGAGTACGGCGAGAACCTCATGCGCAACTTCCTGGCACTGGCACCCGCGCCCACCACGTGGCGGGTCGCCCACCGGCAGGTGGAGATCGACTTGGACACCGAGGCGACGTTCCGGGCGCTGCGCGGTGGAAACGGCGACGCGTTCTGGCTGGACTCCGCCACCGGGACCGGTTTTACCGTCATGGGCACCACCGCCGGTTCGCTCTCCCGCGCCCTTTCGTACCGCCGCGGAGAGGTAGACATTCTGAACCAGCTCGACGCCGAGCTCCGTGACGGCATCCTCACCGAAGGCCTGCCCGACATCCCCTTCACCGGCGGATGGGTGGGTTACCTCGGTTACGAGTGCGCGGCGCTGACCCTGCCCGGATTTTCCCCCGGCCACGCCAGCGCGCACCCGGACGCCTTCTTCATCCGGCCCCAGTCGTTCCTCGTATACGACCACGCCGCATCTCGCGCGCACCTCCTGGTGCTGCACCACGGTCAGAACGAAGGGAACAGCGAAACAGCAGACCTGATGAGGATCTTGCGCTCTGCCCTGCGGACGGAGGCGGCGGCGGCGGCGGGGGCGTCGATAAGCCAAGGCGCCTGGCGGCTCACGCGCGGCGAGTACCGGGAGCGCTTCGAGCAAATTAAGCAGGCACTGGCCCGCGGCGACTCCTACGAGGTGTGCCTCACCGATACTCTCGAGGCCGCAACCGACGCGGACGGGCTCGACCTCTACGCGCGGCTGCGACGCGCCAACCCCGCCCCCTACGCGGCCTATCTCGCCCTCGGAAATCTGGAGGTGCTCTCCAGCTCGCCCGAACGCTTCCTCACCGTGCGCGAGGGCACCGTCGAGACCAAGCCCATCAAGGGGACCATCCCGCGCAGCCAGCCGCCGTCGTTGCTTCTCGACGACCCCAAGACGCGCGCCGAGAACCTCATGATCGTCGACCTGCTCCGCAACGACCTGGGGCGCGTGTGCTTGCCCGGCACGGTGCATGTGCCCACGCTCATGGCCGTGGAAACCTACGCCACCGTCCACCAGCTCGTCTCCACGGTAACCGGGAAACTACGGCCCGAGACGAGCCTTATTGATCTCTTGCGGGCGACGTTCCCTGGCGGGTCCATGACCGGGGCGCCAAAGGAGCGGACCTGCGAACTTATCGACGCCCTCGAGGCCGGTCCGCGCGGGATTTACTCCGGTTCAATCGGCTATCTGGGTTTAGACGGCTCCGCCGACCTCAGCGTCGTGATCCGCACCGCCGTCAAGCACGGTTCCACCGTGACCGTCGGCGCCGGCGGGGCGATTGTGTGGGATTCGGATCCGGACGCGGAGTACGCGGAAATGCAGCTGAAAGCCCGGGCGGTGTTGCGGGGGCTCGAATGAACTCTTATCTGTGGAACAGCGAGTGGGTGCCGACAGACGCGCCTGCGGGCACCTTCGACCGCGCGGAATCGTGGCGCCACCTGCACGGGCGAGCCAGCGGGCTGGACGCACACATCCGGCGCTTTGCCGGGGCACCGGTCCCCGTTCCGCCCGGCATGTGGGAGGCTGCCGTGGAGTTGCTCGACCCGGCCCAGGACCTCTTTCCACGCGTCACGGTGTCCGGCAAATTGTTCCGCCTCGACATCCGCCCCGCCCCGCCAGCCCGCGCCACGACCTCACTCACTGTCACCGGCGCCCCTGATCCACGGAGAACTCCCCTGGTCAAGGGCCCCGACCTGGTCCGGCTCGCCGATCACCGCGCCCGCTACCTCGTTTCCGGCACCGATGATGTTGTCCTCGGGCGGTACGCCGAAACGACGACCGGCGCACTTGTGGGTTGGGAAGGTGATGTACTGGTCGTGCCCCAGGCGGAGCACCTGCCGTCTGTTACTCAGGCACAGGTCATGGAGCGGGCACGCCACGTCGGTCTGCGAGTGCGCATTGGAAACCTGGGCCCCACGATGCCCCTGTGGTTTCTGAACTCGGTGCACGGGATCAGTCCCGTTGACTGGGTTGTCACCCAGGAAGCGCGCGTCCGCGTTCCCGCACGCCCGGATTCTCCAAGGTGGGCGGCGTGGTGGTGGGACAGTTTCCAGCGCCCCTGGCTTAAGGGTTGAGGGTGTCCTCGCCGAGCTGGTGAACATGGATCGTGTTCGTCGTCCCCGAAACTCCGGGCGGAGTGCCGGCGACAATGACCATGGTGTCGCCAACGTTGAAGGCGCCGGTATTGAGCAAGTACTCGTCGACAAGCTTCACCATCTCGTCGGTGTTGCTCACCGGCGGGCAGAGGAACGTCTCCGCACCCCACGTCAACGCCAGCTGAGAACGCACTTGCTGGACCGGCGTGAACACGAGTAGCGGATGCTCCGGGTGGAGGCGGGCGACGCGGCGGGCCGTGTCACCCGATGTGGTGAAAGTGACGATCGCACGGGCGTTGAGGCGGGTGGCAATGTCGTGCGCGGAGTACGAGATCACGCCGCGCTTGGTGCGCGGAATGTGGTTCAGCGGCGGAACGTTGCCCATGGTCTCCGCCACGCGGACGATACGTCCCATGGTGCTCACCACGTTATGCGGGTCGACGCCGATAGAGGTCTCACCCGAGAGCATGACGGCGTCCGCGCCGTCGAGCACGGCGTTGGCCACGTCGGAGGCCTCGGCGCGGGTCGGGCGGGAGTTCTCGATCATGGAATCGAGCATCTGGGTGGCCACGATGACCGGCTTAGCGTTCTCGCGCGCGATCTGGATCACACGCTTCTGCACGAGCGGGACCTGCTCGAGCGGAATCTCCACGCCGAGGTCACCGCGGGCGACCATGACGGCGTCGAATGCGAGGATGATCGACTCGAGTGAATCGACCGCCTCCGGCTTCTCCAGCTTAGCGATAACGGGTACGCGGCGGCCCACCTCGTCCATGACCTCGTGCACCAAGTCGACATCCGAGGGTGAGCGCACGAAGGACAGGGCGATGAAGTCGACACCCAAGTTGAGCGCGAAACGCAGATCCTCAATGTCCTTCTCGCTCAGCGCGGGAACGGAGATGTCCATACCCGGCAGAGAGACACCCTTGTTGTTGGACACAGGTCCGCCCTCGGTCACCCGTGCGACAACGTCGTTGCCGTCGACTTCGGTGACAACGAGGGCGACCTTGCCGTCGTCGACGAGCAGGCGGTCGCCCGGCTTCGCGTCCTGGGCCAATTGCTTATAGGTGGTGGAGACTCGGTCATGGGTGCCCTCGACATCATCGACGGTGATGCGGACTTCCTCACCTGTGTCCCACTGGGTTTTGCCCTCAGAGAAGCGGCCGAGGCGAATCTTCGGGCCCTGCAGATCGGCGAGGATGCCGACAGCGTGGCCGGTTTCGTCGGTGGCCTCACGAACCCACCGGTAGTTCTGCTCGTGGTCGGCGTGGTCGCCGTGGGAGAAGTTCAGGCGGGCCACATCCATGCCGTCGCGCACGAGGCCGACAATGGCGTCTTTGCTGGCCACAGCCGGGCCAAGGGTACAAACAATTTTGGTTCTTCTGTCCACTCTATCCACAACGTCCACCAGCTTCGCTTCGCTACGGGGTTTTTCCGGGTTACTTTTCGTGCGGCTCGGAGCCGTCTTGCGCTTCCCTACCGTACCGCTTTGCGGGTGTGTTCGCCGATGAGGAGGACGCGGAGGCTGGGGAGGTGGCTGTGGCGGCCACGTTCCCCTGGCGCACCGCGACGGAACTGCGCCGCGGATCCACCTCGGACGGGTCCTCCTGGCCGCGCGGCAGACGCAGGAAAACGATCAGGGCGACGATGAACAAGATGGCGGAGACCCAGGTGTTCACTCGCAGGCCGAGGATGTGGTTCGCCTCATCGGCGCGCATGAGCTCCACGAAGAATCGGCCAAGAGCGTACCCGGCGAGGTAGAGGGCGAAAACGCGGCCGTGGCCGAGCCGCCAGCGCTTCTCCGCCCACAGGAGGAACACGAACACCACCAGGTTCCACAGCAGTTCGTAGAGGAAGGTCGGGTGCACGCTGGCAACAATTTCCCCGGTGGAACGGCCCGTCAACGGGGCATACCGCCCTGCTGCATCGACCCGGTAATAGATGTCGAGGGCCCACGGAACGTCGGTGGGCCGGCCGTAGAGCTCCTGGTTGAACCAGTTGCCCAGGCGCCCAATCGCCTGGGCAAGGATGATGCCGGGGGCGATGGCGTCAGCAAACGGCGCCAGCGGAACCTTCTTGTAACGGAACAGGGCCCACACCGCGAAAAACCCCAGCGCCACGGCGCCGAGGATGCCGAGGCCGCCGCCGGCAACGTTGAACGCCTGCCAAGGGTCTCGCCCCGGCCCGAAGTATTTGTCGTAATCCGTGATCACATGGTACAACCGGCCGCCGATGATGCCGGCCGGAATGGCGACGATAGCGGCGTCCCACACCACGTCCGGGTCCCCGCCCTTCGCCTTGTAGCGGCGCAGCGTCAGCCACAGAGCAATAATGATGCCTGTGATGATGCAGAGCGAGTAGGCGCGGATCGGGACGGGCCCGATGTGCCACACGCCCTGCGGCGGGGAGGGGATGTTGGCCAGGATCATGGTTTCCACGACCCATAGTGTGCCCGACTACGGGGCAGAACGGGAATTGGAACGCGCTAGCTCCGGGAGGGGCAGGCTGGGTGCTGGCCGGCAGCAGCGAGCCGGCAGGTGGCGGACTCGACGTCCTCGGAACTCATCACAGCCTCCGCGGCGAGGACGGCGTCGGCGCCTGAGGACGCGGCGTCGATAAGATCGCGGGCGGTGCGCACGCCGCCGAGGCTGATTTTGATCACTTCAGACGGCAACCCCGGCGCGATCTCTGCGAATGCGTCGGGGTTGAGCGAGTTGGTGTCGAACGTCCAGGAGTTCACAGCGATGACGGTGGCGCCGGCGCACAGCGCTCGGTCGGCTTCCTCACCGGTGCGTACCTCCGCCATCACCTCCATTCCTAAAGATTCGGCTCGGTCTAACAGGGCTTCCAGCCTGTGCTGATCGAGGATGCCCACCTGCAGCGGGATCATGTCCGCGCCGTAGCAGCGGGCCTCGTGGATCTGGTACGGGTCGACGATGACGTCGCGGCACACCATGGGCAGCTCTACGGCGTCGCGGGCATCGGCCATGTCGTTGAGGGAGCCGTCGAAACGCAGGCGCTCGGTCTGGCACGCGATGAGGTGAGCCCCACCGGCCTCGATGGCGCGGGCGACGTCTTCTATCTGGGTCTCGCTTTGAGCGAAAGGCGCGGTTGGCCCAAAAACGGGCGAGTTACGCTTGATCTCGACAATCACTCCGCAGCCGTGGCGTAGCAGGGCGGCACGGGCGTCGCGCGTCGGAGCCATCGCGCGGGAGCGCGCCTTGATGTCCTGGAAAGAAATGACGGACTCCCGCTTCCCCACGTCGCGAAGCACGGCTGCGACGACGCCGTCAACCACTCGTGCAGTATGCATGGCGCTCTCCCTTCCACCTGTCCCCAAGATTAACCGTGCGCTGCCAGGTTCCGGAAATCGCGCTCCGCTTAGATTCGCGTACCGGCGTTGCCCCCGGCAGGGTTCGAACCATCCGGCGAGGGGTCTGTCGGATCAATGTCCGCGTCGAGCGCGTCCCACAGCACGCGGCCGGAATCGGGATTCTCCTCTAAATCGGTACCGATCTTCTGCTTGCGCACGGCCTCCGTTTCGTACTTGTTCAACTTGGCGGAATCCCTGCCAGGACGCAGAGCCACCGCCGCGCCGCCCGCGATGGCGAGCGCGAAACCGAGCGTGGTCAGCGCCAGGTTTGCGGAATTGAGTTCCACCGACGTCAGCTCCGCCATGCCTGAGACGGACCCCGCACGCGCCTGGACGTCCTCTGCACCTGCGGTGAGGAGGACCCGGACGCGCTCCGGATCGGCGCCGCCGGTAAGCAAAGTCATGGGGGAAACCACCGCGACGGCGGCGGCGAGGGCGCAGATGGCTCCAATGACGCGTCGGGGAAGCCGCCGCAAAGCGAGAACCGCGATTGCGGCGGCGACGAGCAGAAGCGACACGGCCGAGACCTCTGTCGACCACTGTGCACCCGACAGGTCGCGAACCCCTCCCCCGACGCGGTCGTCGAAGTAGCTGACGTGCATCCACGGCGCGCGGGAAAATAATGCGACCGTGACGCCGCCGAGTCCAAGGCCGGCCGCACCCAAGCGCGACAGGCCCTTATCCACGGTTTGCTGTGCCATGCCCCGATCCTAGAGCAGCTGGTCGGCGTCGAAGCACGTGCGGTCCCCGGTGTGGCAGGCGCCGCCGACCTGTTTGACAGTCACCAAAAGGGTGTCCCCGTCGCAGTCCAACCGGACACCGGTGACCTCCTGGATATTTCCTGAGGTCAGGCCCTTGACCCAGTATTCGCCTCGTGAGCGGGAATAGTAAGCGCCCCGGCGCGTGGCCAAGGTGTAGGCGAGAGCGTGATCGTCCATCCACGCCATCATGAGCACTTCACCGGTTCCGTCAGCCTGAACGACCGCCGGGACAAGTCCCGCGTCGTTTCGCTTGAGCCTCGCGGCGATCGCGGGGTCGAGCTGGTAATCCGCCGGGGTGCTCAACGTACGGCCTGACCGGCGCCGCGCAGCGCCTCCTTGACCTCCGCGATGGACACTTCTCCGAAGTGGAATATCGAGGCTGCGAGCACGGCATCTGCTCCCGCCTCCACGGCGGGCGGGAAGTGCGCCGCCTCCCCAGCACCGCCCGAGGCGATGACCGGGATAGAAACTGCCGAACGGACTTTTTCGATGAGCTCGATATCGAAACCGGCCTTGGTGCCGTCGCCATCCATGGAATTGAGCAGGATCTCACCAGCACCCATCCGCTCGCCGGTGCGGGCCCATTCCACAGCGTCGATGCCGGCCGAGCGGGTGCCTCCGTGCGTGGTGACCTCGAAACCGGACGGCTGCGGCACGCCGCCTTCCGGCACCCGGCGCGCGTCGACGGAGAGCACGACGCACTGCGCGCCGAATCGCTGAGAGAGCTCGCGCAGCAAATTGGGATCCGAGATCGCCGAGGTGTTTACGCTGACCTTGTCGGCACCGGCGCGCAGCAGCTCGCGGACATCGTCCACACTGCGCACTCCCCCGCCGACGGTGAGCGGGATGAAGACTTGCTCGGCGGTACGGCGCACCACGTCGAGCATCGTGCCGCGGTCCTGTTTGGAGGCGGTGACATCGAGGAACGTCAGCTCGTCGGCGCCCTCCGCCCCGTAGCGCTTGGCCAGTTCCACGGGGTCGCCCGCGTCGCGCAGGTTCTCGAAATTTACGCCCTTGACTACGCGCCCGTTGTCCACGTCGAGGCACGGAATAACTCTGATCGCGACACCCATGTTGCAGCGCCCTTTCACTTGGAGGAGACGGATCTCATCGTACTGAGGGCGATCTTGTGCGCCCGCCGGGTGCCCGCGATGGCGCCGACGGCATCCATCGTCCACGGCTCTCCGTCCGGCCCCGTGACCACCGCACCGGCGCAGCGCGCGAGCAGTATCCCGGCGGAGTTGTCCCACAGGTGCGGTGAGAAACTCACCGCTGCCTGGTAGATGCCCTGGGCGACGAAGGCGAAGTCGACACCGACGGAACCGGAGATGCGCGGGCGTAAATCCGTGTCGGCCAGAGTGGCGATCATGTTGAGCCGCACGTCCGCCGGGTAGCGTTCGGAATCGGGCGAGCGGACGGAGCCGACACCCACCTGAGAAGCCGCAGTGGTGTCGGAGCCGATCCGCGGCAGGGCTTGGCCGTTGAGGTGGACGGCGGAGCCCTCCACCCCGGTCAGCCGCATATCCATGAGCGGGATGTCGGTGATCGCCACCGCCGGCTGTCCGTCGCGGATCAGCGAGACCAAGATCGAACAGTTCGGATTACCCGATGAGTAGTTCGACGTACCGTCGATAGGGTCGACGATCCAGCAGGCCGAGGAGTTCAGATCGCCGCCCTGCTCCTCGCCGTAGACGGGGATGCCGGTCTCCTGGGACAGGCGGGTGCGCATGAGGGACTCGATCGCGATGTCCGCCTCCGTGGCGAAATCCCCGGATGCTTTGAACAGTGCGGGCGCCGCGCCGAGATGGGAAATGAATAGCTCGCGCGCCGAAGCGACGACAGACTCCGCAATCTCCAGGTACTGCTCGTTGCTATCCATATCGCTACTTTAGCCGTAGTAGAACTCGCGGGTATCAGAACTCGCCGCGCATCGCCGAGTCGGCTGCCGCGTCGACCGCTTGCAAAACCTCGCGCAGAGTGAAGCGGTGCTCGTACAGCGCCTTGCCGATAATGACGGAATCAATGCCTTCGTCCGCGCAGCGCGCAATCTCGAGAACGTCGTCGATCGTGGAGACCCCTCCGCTCGCGGTTACGGAAGCGTCGGTGGCCGCCGAGACGTCCCGGAGCAGCTCGACGTTGGGCCCGGTCAGCGTGCCGTCGCGGCTGACGTCAGTGACCACGAAGCGGGCGCACCCGGCCGCGTCGAAAAACTCGACCACCTCCCACAGGTCGCCGCCGTCGGACGTCCAGCCGTCACCCTTGGTACGCCACTGGCCGTTCTCCTCGCGCACCGCGATGTCGACGGCGATGGCGTCGCCGTAGCGCTTGATCGCGTCCACCGTCCACTCCGGGTTCTTCAGCGCGGCGGTGCCGATGTTCACACGCTTCGCACCGGTTGCCAGCGCCCGCTGCAGCGAGACGTCATCGCGGATTCCGCCGGTCAGTTCTACGTTGATGCCGAGCGCGCGGGTGATTTGCGCCATGAGCTCGTGGTTGGACCCGCGCCCGAAGGCGGCATCCAGGTCCACGAAATGCAGCCACTGTGCGCCCTCGTCGCGCCACCGTTCAGCGGCTTCAAGAGGCGCGCCGTAGCTCTTTTCGGTGCCGGCCTCGCCTTGGTCCAACCGCACCGCCTGACCGTTGACGACATCTACGGCGGGAAGAAGTGTGAAACTCATGCGAACGAGTCTAACGGAGCGTACGGACCCAGTTTCGCAGAAGAGCCAAGCCCGCCTCACCCGACTTCTCCGGGTGGAACTGGGTGGCCCACAGTGGGCCGTTCTCTACCGCCGCCACAAAGCGATCCCCACCGTGCTCGGCCCACGAGACCGCCGGAGGCGCGATGAACTCGTCGGCCTCCATGTCCCACGACCGCACACCGTAGGAGTGCACGAAGTAGAAGCGGGTCTCAGGATCGCACCCGGCAAACAGCTCGGAGCCATCCGCGGCATCCACCGTGTTCCATCCCATGTGGGGCAGCACGGGGGCCTTGAGCTTATCGACGACCCCCGGCCATTCGACGAGCCCCTCCGTGTCCACGCCATGCTCGACCCCGTGCTCGAACAGCACCTGGAAGCCGACGCAGATCCCCAGCACCGGGCGCCCGCCCGCGAGCCGCTGCCCGATGGCGCGCGGGCCGTTCACCGCCCGCAGGCCCTGCATGCAGGCGGCGTACGCGCCGACCCCCGGGACAACGAGCCCGTCGGCCTCGACGGCGAGCTTCGGGTCGTCAGTGACGGTGACGGCAGCTCCGACGTGCTCCAGCGCGCGCTGGGCGGAGCGGATGTTCCCGGCGCCGTAGTCAAGTAGCACAACGGTGGGTGAAGCGGTCGCAGTCATAGTTGACCAGTCTAGCGCCCGGGCCGTTTGTGCTTGACGTTTCTCCGCAGCGTCTGCACGGCTCTCAGACGCACCGCCAAGTTGTTGACCTCCGTGACGCGGTGGCGTCCCAGCCAGTAGTCCGCCAAGGTGATCGCGACACCGACCGAGACGACGACGCCGGCCACGCCGAACATGGGCGCCATCGACATCGAGGCCAGCATCATGCCGTAGATGGTCGAACCCAGGCCCGTTCCGCTGTCGAAGGAAACGTTCCACATGGCGGAGGCTTCCGACGCCTTGGACTTGGGAAGGCGGTAGAACAACATGGTCAAAGACTCGTTCTGCACCGCGCCGAAGCCCGCGCCGTAGAGGAACGCGGCGAGCAGGAGCCACCACACAGAGGCCTCCATCCACAGTACGGCGGCGATGGTGAAGATGCCGATCGCGGCGCACACCTGGAACGGAATGAGCACCGTGCCGGGGATGCCGCGGCGGTCGAGCACCACTCCGGCGTAGTAGCGCGAGATCATCGCGGCGAAGTTCATCACGGCGAGCAAGATTCCACCGAAAGCCGCACCTGCTGTCGGATCAAGGTCGCGCACACTGACGGGCAGGAAGTTGGTCACCGCGCCGTAGGCGGTGGTGACGAGCGTGAGCGCCAGCATGGGCACCGCGACGAGGCGCCACAGGGGCACGCGCACCGAGGTCAAGTCCGCCATGTCCGGGTCGGCCTGGGGTACTTCCGGGATCTGGAGGCACACCGCGAGGCCGGCGAGACCGATGACGGTGGCGAGGATGTAGACCGGCTCGTACCCGACTTGCTCCGCCAGCGCGAGCCCGGAGGGCAGCGCGACCATCTGGGAGAACCCGACGCTGAGCCCGAAGATGCCCGTGGTGCGGCCGAGCAGGCGCAGGGGCACGAGCTCGGTGATGATGGCGGCCTCTGCCACGGACAGCGCGCCGAAACCGATGCCACGCACGACGCTGACCGCGAGCACGATCACCGGATCCATCCCCAGCGCGTAACCTAGCGCCGGCAGGCCAAGGAGCAATGAGGCAACCGCGATGACGGCGCGGTAGCCGTAGCGGCGCAAAAGACGGGGCACGAACAGCTGGGTGATCACGGTCGCCGCCATGAACGCGCCCGTCGACCCACCGGCGAGTGTCTCCGATCCACCGGAGTCGAGTACCGCGGTGGGCACGACCGGAAGCAGCAGCGCCCACGCGCCGAATGCCGCGGCCACCGCGACAAGTGTCGCCACGAGCCCGCGCGCTCTCCAGGGTGAGGTGACCGCGTCGACTTCCTCAGGCGTAAGCACGCCCCGAGCACGCTCTCGCGCCATCTATCCCATCGCTCCCGTCATGGACACCAGAGCCAGGCATAGAGCGAGCGCGGCAGCGAGGCCGAGCACCACGGTCAACAGCGTGTTCCCGTTCCGGTAGGCGGACCACACGCCGCCGATCAGCAGCCCCGCGACGAGGAAACAGACCAAAACCCACATGCCGCCGGCGACGCTAAAACCCTGCGGCATCTAGAGGGCTCCCTTCGTGGACGGGACACCCGAGATGCGGCCGTCGCGCTCTGCAGCCTGGCGCAGGGCTCGGGCGACCGCCTTGTACTCGGCTTCGGTGATGTGGTGCGGGTCGCGCCCGTAGCGAACGTTGAGGTGGAGTGTGATCCGGGAGTTGTAGGCCAGCGTCTCAAAGAAGTGCCGGTTGATCACGGTGGCGTAGTGGCCTCCAACGACCTGCCACTGCATGTGATCCGGCTCACCGTTCATGACGAAGTACGGGCGACCGGAGAAGTCGACGACGGACTCCACCAGGGTCTCGTCCATCGGCAGCAGCGCGGAACCGAAACGGCGGATGCCCTCCTTGTCGCCGACCGCTTCGGCGAGCGCCCAACCGAGTGTGATCGCGGTGTCCTCGACGGTGTGGTGAGCGTCGATGTGCGTGTCCCCCGTTGCGTGGACTGTCAGATCAAATGCACCGTGGGTGGCGAAGGCGGTGAGCATGTGGTCGAAGAACGGCAATCCGGTGGACACATCGACCCGGCCGGTGCCGTCGAGGTTGATCTCGACGGTGATGTCGGACTCGCTCGTGGCCCGTGAGGCGCTGCCCCGCCTGCCGTCCACCCTGTCGCTCACCCTGTCAGTCACCGATGATCTCCTTCGCAGCCCGCAAAAATTCGTTGTTCTCCTCATCCAACCCGATGGTCACCCGCAAGTGTCCGTCGACCCCGACGTCGCGGATCAGCACACCGCGCTCGAGGAAGGTCTGCCACGCGGCATGGGTGTCGTCGAAGTGCCCGAAGAACAGAAAGTTCGACTCGCTCGGCACTACATCGTAGCCCATTTCGCCCAAGGCCGCCTCAACGCGGGCGCGCTCGCGCGCTAGCTTGTCGACGCCCGCGAGCGTCTCGCCCGAGTGTCGCAACGCCACCCGGGCGGCGGCCTGGGTGAGAACCGAAAGGTGGTACGGCAGGCGCACGAGCATGACGGCCTCGATGAACGCCGGCGCAGCAACGAAGTACCCGAGCCGGGCACCCGCGAAGTCGAACGCCTTCGACATGGTGCGGCTCACCACCAGCGCGGCCGGGTACTTCTCCACCAGGCTCACGGCCGAGGGCGACGGGGAAAACTCGGCGTACGCCTCATCGACGATCACAATGCCGGGCGCCGCAGCGATAATGCGCTCGATGTCCTCGAGCGGGGTCACATCGCCCGTCGGGTTGTTCGGGGTGGTCACGAACACAATGTCGGGGCGGCGCTCAGCGATCGCGTCGAGTGCCGTGTCCATGTCGATGCGGAAGTCTGCTCCGCGGGGTACGGCAATGAACTCGGTCTGGGTGCCAGAAGCGAGGATCGGGTGCATGGAGTAACTCGGGGTGAACCCCATAGCCGTGCGCCCAGGCCCGCCGAAGGCCTGGAGCAGCTGCTGCAGCACTTCGTTGGAGCCGTTGGCGGCCCAGAGGTTGTCGCGTGTGACGGTGACCCCAGTCTGGCGGGACACGTAGGCCGCGAGGTCGGTGCGCAGCTCGACAGCGTCCCTCTCCGGGTAGCGGTTGAGGGTAGCGCCAATTTTCGCGATCTCGCTGACAAGGTCGTCGATAAGCTCCTGCGAGGGCGGGTACGGGTTTTCGTTGGTGTTGAGCGCCACGGGCACCTCGAGCTGCGGCGCGCCGTAGGCGGCCTTGCCGCGCAGCTCTCCGCGCAGCGGCAGCTCTGCGATCCCCGTGGCCGCGGCTACGGTGTTGTCCTCGAAATTCATGGGGCGCTCCTTAGATTCCGCGGGCCTTGATGGCCTCGCCGTGCGCGGGCAGCTGCTCGTCCTCGGCGAGCACGACGATGTGGGGGCCGATGTCCCTAAGCGCCGCTTCGTCGTACTCGATGAGGTTGACGGGCTTGAGGAAGGTGTGGGTGGACAGTCCCGCCGAGAAGCGGGCCGTGCCCGAGGTGGGCAGCACGTGGTTGGATCCCGCGGCGTAGTCACCCAGCGGCACCGGCGAGAAGGGGCCGACGAAGATCGCGCCCGCGTTGGTCAGGCGCTCCGCCACCTCGCGGGCGTTGGCGGTGTGCACCTCGGTGTGCTCGGAGGCGTAGGCGTCTGTGACCGCGATGGCGGCCTCGAGATCGTCGACAAGCACGATGCCGGACTGCTTCCCGCCCAACGCGGAGGACGCGCGCTCGGCGTTGAGGGTTTCCCCCGCAAGGCGCTCGACCTCGCCGTCGACGGCGCGGGCCAGCTCAGCGGAGGGTGTGATGAGCACGCTCGCGGCGTTCTCGTCGTGCTCCGCCTGGGAGATCAGGTCGTAGGCGATGAGGGTGGCGTCGGCTGAGGCGTCGGCAAGCACCGCGATCTCGCTTGGACCTGCCTCGGCGTCAATGCCGACGACACCGTTAACCAAGCGCTTGGCGGCGGCTACGAAAACGTTACCGGGTCCGGTGACCATGTCCACCGGTTCGAGCCCGTACTCGTCGTCGCCGTAGGCCATCAGCGCCACAGCCTGCGCGCCGCCGACGGCCCACACCTCCGTCACACCGAGCAGCGCGCACGCCGCGAGGGTGGTCGGGTGCGGCCATCCCCCGAACTCCTCCTGCGGCGGAGTGCACACCACCATCGTCGACGCGCCCGCCTCCTGTGCCGGAATGACGTTCATGAGCACGCTTGACGGGTACACCGCCTTGCCGCCGGGGACGTACAGGCCCACGCGGGAGACGGGGATGAACTTCTCAGTCACCGTCGCCCCGGGGCCGAGTTCGACGGTGTTGGCGCTCGGCTTCTGGGCGGCGTGGACGGCGCGGATGCGGGCGATCGCCGCCTCGAGGGCCTCGCGCACCCGCGGCTCAAGGTCGCAGAGCGCGTCACGGAGGCGCTCGGCGGGCACCACGACGGTCGCGGGACGGACGCGGTCGAACTTCTCGCCGTATTCCAGCGCCGCGGCCGCGCCGCGTTCCCGGACGTCTTCGACGATCGGCGACACGGTCGGCAGTACCGCGTTGATGTCCACCCCACCCCTGGGAAGTACGCGGCGCAGCTCGGAGGTCGAGGGGGCCCGGCCCCGGAGGTCAGTCAAGTGCAGCATGGCGGTCTCCTTTCTGTCGCCCTATTGTATTCCCCGGTAGACGCGCACGGCGCTTTACCCGGCGCACCGCACGGCTTATGCTCGACCTACGCGGCGGCCGGCCACCACGGCCCGCCGTTTCCGACTTGAGTTAGGGAGGTAGCCGTGGGCAAGCACAGCGCGTCTGACCACCCGCAGGAGGGCACAGGCCAGCCCGGCGAGGTCACCCTCGACCGGGTCACCGCGGCCCTGACCAGCTTGGGCCTAGACGCGGTGGAGACCGTCAGCCACCCCGACCGAATCGTCGTCCCCGCCTACGCCTTCGTGGCCACGCTGTGGATCTCCTACGACAAACCTCTCATGCTTGTCGCCGACTTTGCCGAGCGCATCCCCACCGACTTCGCCCATTCCACCTCACTGGCCATGTTCATCAACGAGTGGAACCGCGACAAGGTCGGTCCCACCGCGTCATTCAGTCTCATGGACTCGGGTGACGTGGGGGTCAGCCTGCGCTACGGGGTGAGAATCCGGTGCGGTCTGACTGACGATCAGATCATGGCGGAGCTTGCCGACGCCTTCGAACACGCCGCAGCATTTTCCACCCAGCTGCGGGAGAAGTTCCTTCCCGTCGAGTTCGACCAGCCGCTGCCACCCGCCCTCGCCCGAGCTCAGGACGCGGAGGCGCTCCTCGGCCGCCATCCGGCGGAGCGCCACCTGCCGCGCGGTGAGCACCGGGAGTTCGCCGACATCCATGACGTGCCGGACTTGTATCAGGAGCGTGATTGCGACCCGGTGGAGCCCGTGGACCTCGAAGCCCTTGCGGACTCCCTCGAGATGCTCGACTTCACGTTTTCCCTGGCCACGGAAGACATCATCACCACCGGGGTCAACGGCATCGCGTTCGCCGTGTGCATCGATGCCGGCCACTACGCCCGGGTCACCGCCATGTGGGACACCGGAACCGACGCCGACGAGGGCTTCCTCCCCCTGTGGCTCGTATGCAACGACCTCAACGAGCAGTCGGCCGGGTTACGCGCCTACATCCTGGACAACGATGGCGACCTCCACCTCCACGTGGAGACGACCTGCCTTGCCAGCGAGGGCCTCTCCCCCGACCAAAGGCACAACTACGTGATCACGTCGTTCGTCTCCATTCTCGGCGCGGTGGACCACATCACGACGCAGATGAAGGGGGACTCGGCCGTCCGGTGGCCCGGCGCGGGCGAAAGTTAGCCCTCAATTAGCGACGTTTGCGTTTTGCGGATCTCCTGTAGTTCTGCAATGACTGTCAGTAGGTAGAACGTAAGAGCCGCCACGAACGGGCCCGCCAGCCACCCCACCCCGGGCCGCAGGGGTGGAACGAACGTGAACGCCGCACCCCCCGCAAAGGGCGAGTTGAGGGCTGGGGCGTGGGGCGAGGCGTGTAAAAGGTCCGCGGACCAGCCGCCGAAAGTGACCACGGCGAAAGCCGCAGCCCCCGCGCAGGCGCTGACCCACAATAGGGTAGGCAATCCCGTCAGGCCGCGAAGGTGAGCCGCGGCCGCGATCAGCATCCCGAGGGCGGCGCTCAACAGCGCGAACCCGCCGAACGACGCGAACTCGACGTTTGCGGGGCTGGCGATCTGGTCAACCAGGTAGGAGCCCTCTGCGAGCTCTCCGACGTATCCGGGGCGCGTCAAACCCCATAGGGCACCCGCAACGGATCCGGCCACCAGCGCGATCACAAGCAGCTGAGCCCACGCACCGGGAGTGGAGGCTATTTTCACCGGAATGCGGGCCCTAGCTGCAGAGCTTCCAGCGCCCGTCTTCGCGTTCGAAGATCTGGACTTGGGTGTCCGTCCCGTTCTCGTTAGTCACGGTGGCGTTGGCTGAGGCGCGGTTGCCGTCGATCTTCACGTCGGTCACGGAGACGTCGCTCTTCGGCAGGCTGATACCCTGGCCAGCCTGCGCCTGCATGCGAGCCGCCTGTTCAATCTGGTCCAAGGTGTAGCCGGAGCGCTTCATCTCCTCCTGTGCGGGCTCCGTGACCTTTCGACAGGAGTTCTCTAGGAGCACGCGGGTCCACTTCTCCGGGCTCGGCGGGTTTAGCGAGGCGTACATGGTGTCCTGCATCTGCTGCCTGTCCGCCTCGGTGCCCGCGGTGCCGCTCTGCAGCGGCTCGTGGTTCGGGGGCTGGAAGTTCGGGTCCTCGAAGGGGTTCGACAGCGTCGCACCCGCCGCCGCAGCTCCCGCCGCCGGATCCTGCGGTTTATCACCCGCAGTCGTCGGCTCGTCGGTGGGACTGACGGAAGGCGCCGGCTCTTGGGCGCTCGAGGTACTGGTGTGGGTGGAGGTTTCAGTTGCGGTCGCGTTGACCACCGTGGTGTCATCCTTGTCGGACCCGCAGGCGGTGAGTGACAGCGCAAATGCAACCGTCGATACCGCGGAAACCGTTCTAGCACCGGTAGAAAACTTCACAGCCCATACTCTCCTTCGAAGGGCTACGGCAGAATGCCACGCCCTATCGCTTTTTTAATTCCCTCAATAATAACAGTGGCCCCCTTGGCAGGCTGTTGTCTGCAGGTGCAAATCTTCTGGGTACTCGCTGTGAGAAACGCGGGACCTTCGCACCGGTATCACCCGGTAATGTCTCCCTTATGCAACTGTCACGCGAGTCCATCAGTCGGGCTGCCCTAGGCATCCTCGACGAGTACGGCCTCGCCGACGTGACGATGCGGCGCGTCGCCTCCACCCTCGGAGTCGCACCGGGGGCGCTCTATTGGCATATCGAGAACAAGCAGGAGCTCATCTCGGCCATCGCGTCGCTCATCGTCAGCCCGCTTATCGACGCACCCGCTCACTGCTCCCCCGCAGAGCTATGTACGCGCCTCAGAGACACCCTCCTCGGGCATCGGGACGGCGCAGAAGTGGTCATCACCGCAATGTCGCAGCCAGGATCGGCGGTCGCGGCGTCTCTGACGCATCTCATGCGGGCGGCGGTCGAGCGGGAGCTCGAGGGCGCGGAGATGGGGGCGTCGACAAGCGATCGCCGCTCGGCAGCGGACGGGTTGCTCTACATGACACTGGGCGCGACCACCGTCCACCAGTCCGCATCGCAACTCGCCGAGGCCACCGGGGAGCTGCCGGCGGCGGGGCGGGTGGCCGGGCCCGAGGTAGGCCCGGCAGTCTCCTTCCTCGTGGCGGGGCTGCGGGGCGGCTCCGCCTAGAGCGGAGTGCAGCACGGCGCGAGCTTGGGGCGGGCCTGCTATACGATTAGGCCCCATGACTGACGTGAACGCACAACCCAGTGCATCAAATGTCGTGGTGTGGCCGGGATCGGCCTACCCGCTCGGATCGACCTATGACGGCGCCGGCACCAATTTCGCCATATTCTCCGCCGTCGCCGACAAGGTCGAGCTCTGTCTGATCGACAAACAGGGCGTTGAAACCCGCGTCGAACTCGAAGAACTGGACAACTTCGTGTGGCACGCCTACTTGCCGGGTGTGACCCCCGGGCAGCGCTACGGCTACCGCATCCACGGCCCATGGGACCCGCAGAGCGGCAAGCGCTGCGACCCCAGCAAGCTGCTCGTCGACCCTTACGCCCGCGCGTTCGACGGCGAGTTCGACGGCCATTCCTCCCTCTTCTCCTACGACATCAATGCGACGGAGCCCGGCACCGGCCGCAACGAGGAGGACTCGCTCGGCCACACCATGCTGTCGGTGGTGATCAACCCCTTCTTCGACTGGGGCGACGACCGCTCCCCGCGCATCCCGGACGAGGAGACGGTGATCTACGAATGCCACGTCAAGGGTATGACCCAGACTCACCCGGACGTGCCGGAGAGCATGCGCGGCACCTACGCGGGCATGGCACATCCAGTGGTCATCGACTACCTCAAAGATCTCGGAGTCACCTCCGTCGAGCTTCTGCCTGTCCACCAGTTCCTGCAGGACGACCGCCTGCGCGACCTGGGCCTGCGCAACTACTGGGGCTACAACACGTTCGGGTTTTTCGCCCCGCAGCAGGACTACGCCTATTCGGAGAAACCGAGCGACGTCGTCGCCGAGTTCAAGGGCATGGTGCGCGCCTTCCACGAGGCCGGTATGGAGGTCATCCTCGACGTGGTTTACAACCACACCGCCGAGGGCAACCACCTGGGCCCGACCATCGCGTTCCGCGGCATCGACAACGAGGCGTACTACCGGCTTGTCGACGGTGACAAGTTCCACTACATGGACTACACCGGCACCGGTAACTCCTTCAACGTGCGCGACCCGCACTCCCTGCAGTTGATCATGGATTCGCTGCGCTACTGGGTCTCCGAAATGCACGTCGACGGCTTCCGCTTCGACCTCGCCTCCACCCTGGCCCGCGAGTTCTCCGACGTGGATCGCCTGGCAACCTTCTTCGACCTGGTCCAGCAGGACCCCGTCGTATCCCAGGTCAAGCTCATCGCCGAACCGTGGGACGTGGGTGAAAACGGTTACCAGGTGGGCAACTTCCCCGCCCTGTGGAGCGAGTGGAACGGCAAGTACCGCGACACCATGCGCGACTTCTGGCGCGGTGAGCCCTCCACCCTCGGCGAGTTCGCCTCGCGCCTGACCGGTTCCTCCGACCTGTACCAGCACAACGGCCGCCGCCCGACGGCGTCGATCAACTTCATCACCGCCCACGACGGCTTCACCCTCAACGATCTCGTGTCCTACAACGAGAAGCACAACGAGGCGAACATGGAGAACTCGCGCGACGGCGAGAGCCACAACCGCTCGTGGAACTGCGGCGTCGAGGGCCCGACAGACGACCCCGAGATCGCGCAGCTGCGCGCCCAGCAGCGACGCAACTTCCTCACGACCCTGCTGCTGTCCCAGGGCACGCCGATGATCGCTCACGGCGACGAGTTCGCCCGCACCCAGGGCGGCAACAACAACGTCTACTGCCAGGACAACGAGATCGGCTGGATGAACTGGGACCGGCTCGAGGAAGCGGAGGAGCTGCACGACTTCACCCGCCGCCTCATCGCCATCCGCAAACAGCACCCGGTGTTCCGCCGCCGCCGCTTCCTCGAGGGTGGCGCGCTGGGCAACGACGTCATGCACCGCGAGATCGCGTGGCTGGTGCCGTCCGGCAAGCTGATGAAACGCGAGGACTGGGACTTTGCCTTCGGCAAGGCGCTCATGGTTTACCTCAACGGCGACGCGATCTCGGAGCCGGACCGCCGCGGCCAGCGCGTATCGGACGACTCCTTCATCCTCATGTTCAACGCCCATTTCGAAGACATCGGGTTCACGCTTCCCGAGAAGTGGCTCGGGTCCAAGTGGGAGGTTCTGATCGACACCACGGAGCCTCTGGGATACCCGGTGGACAAGGACGCGGTCGAGGCGGGTGCGACTATCGACGTCCCGGCGCGCTCAACGATCGTGCTCAAGCAGATCGAGCCCCCGGTGCTCGACACCGATAGCGAGCGCGCAGAGGTTGCACTCTAGCGCTCAAGGAGAGTGAATAAGTGGTTTCAGCAATTGCTGCACATGGCGTGACGGTGACGGCTGAGGGCTCCGCGCTCGTACTGCACCCGTCGGCCCTGTCGGCAGCGTTATCGGGTTCGTCCGAGGACGTGCGCATCGAGGCCGCGTCGGTGACCGGCGTGAGTGTGACGGAGGTAGACCCTTGGCGCGGCGCCTCCTGCGCGGTCACCCATAAGGAGGGTGTGCAGGTGGTGCGGTTCGCGCCCGGTGACACCTCCGGCCCCGTGCAGCTGGAGGCGCTTATCGACGCCGCCCGGCGCGGCGAGGCGCCCGCCCCATCCTCCCCGGCGGATCAGGGTACCGGTATTTCGGGGTTCGACTTCGTCGGATTCGACGTGGAGACCGCGAACCCCGCATGGGGCTCCATTTGCCAGATCGGCCTGGTGAAGGTCATCGGCGGCGAGGAAGTTGAACGCGCCTCGTGGCTGTGCACTCCCCCTCCCGGGCTCGAGGATTTCGACCCCTACAACGTCTCCATCCACGGGATCTCAGCAGATGCCGTGGCGGGTGCCCCGCCAGTGGCGCAGCGGGTGGATGAGCTCGTCGAGTTCGTCGGGGATTTGCCGCTGGTGGCTCACAACGCACAGTTCGACGCCACCGCGCTGCGAGACGCCTGCCGGGCGGTCGGCCGCGCGATCCCGACCGTCATGTTCGCGTGCACGTTGGCGCAGGCCCGGGCCGTGAAGCTGGACGTGGCCAATCACCGTCTGCCCACCCTCGCCAAGCATTTCGGCGTCGCCTTGGATAACCACCACGACGCGTGCGAGGACGCCGCAGCATGCGCCGGCATCATGATCGGCCTAGCGCGCGAGGCCGGGCACGAGGGCAGCCTCATGAACTTCGTCCACTCCACGGGATTCTCCCTTGGTGTAATTGGTGAGCAGCGGGTCACGCCCGTGTTGCGCGACCGCTCCGGCGCAACGAGGGCCATGCAAGCGAAGCTGGCCGGAGAGGGCGTAGTTACGCCCCGCGGAAGCAACCAACACGAGTCGCCGGTACCGGCGGGCGAGCCAGAGCCGGGACCCGCCCAGCAGGAGTCCGCCCGCCGTGGCCCCGCGCCGTGGCAGTCGGTGGCGACACCGGACTCTATTCCGGACCCGAACCCGAAGGCTGATCCCAACTCCCCGCTGTACGGCCACAATGTCACCCTCACCGGTGAGTTCGAGCCCTTTGACAAGGGCACGTTGTGGTCTGGCATCGCCGAGCAGGGTGGCCAGGTGGGCAAGAACGTGACCAAGAAGACGACCATCCTGGTCACCGGGGAATGGGCGACGATGACGTCGAAGGAGAAGCGGGCCCGCGAATTGATGGACAAGGGCCAGGAGATCGACATCTGGACTGCAGAGCGTCTTCTGTCCGTTCTGGGGCTGGACGAGCAACCTCCGTTTTAGAGGGAACCGTCGGCGCCGCGAGGCAGTCTAAGTAGGCATGCCAACTGTCATCGCCACCCGCGCGCCGCACGCTTCCGTCCATACTGCAGCGCCACTGGGTGATCTTTCCCTCAGCCTCGTCAGCCGCGCCGGGTTCCATAGCGGATCCCACCTGTGGCCGAGCCCGGCGTTCGGCTCGTCCACCGCCTACATCACGTTATCGCCCCAGCTGGCGTGCGTGCTTGTCGACGGCCAAGGGTGCCCGGCCAGCCACCAGCGAATCGGCGCGGCGGGACGCAGCGTGCACGAGGCGTGGAACACGGCCGCGCGCACCGTCGTCGCTGAGGCTGTCTCCGACGGCCGCGCCGAATTTTGGGTGCGCGACGCCCGCCACGTGCTAGGTGTCGACGCCCCCCGAGGGCTGCAGCTGCGCGAAGACGGGATCGCGCCCGCCGCGTGGCTGTCCCACCCGCAGCTGTTCAGTATCGTCCACTCCCATTTTTCCCACGTGATGCGGCCCCGGCACGAGCTGGGGTACGTCACCCGGGACTTTCGGGAGCTGTTCGTGTTCGATGCTTCCGCCCGCTCCCTCGCCCGCCGGTTCCCGTCCGGCTGCGCGATGCGCTACTCGGTGGGTTTCCCGGTGGTGGAGTCGAACTGAGGCGCCGGGCTTAGGCGAAGATGATTACGCTTGGAATGCGGAACTTGTCCGACCACCTATTTCCGAAAGCCCCAGGAGCACCGATGCGACGCCCGATTACCTCGACCTACCGCCTCCAACTCCGTGGCCCCCACGCAGATCCGACGGGAAGGCAGTTCGGGTTCGCTGAGGCGGCGGAGCAAATCCCCTACCTTCGTTCCCTGGGAGTGTCGCACCTCTACCTCTCCCCGATATTCACGGCGGTTAAAGAGTCGAACCACAATTACGATGTCACCGACCCGACTGTGGTCAACCCCGAGCTCGGCGGCATTGATGGTCTGCGCGAGCTCTCTGCCGCCGCCCATGAGGCGGGCCTCGGCATCGTGCTCGACATCGTGCCCAACCACTTGGGAGTTGAGACGCCGCGGCTGAACCGCTGGTGGTGGGATGTGCTGAAACTCGGACGGGCATCCGAATACGAGTCCTACTTCGACATCGACTGGCACGAGGACAACGGAGCAGATGGCCGCCTCGGTCTGCCCGTGCTCGGCGCGGAGGGCGACGAGGGCAAGTTCGAGCTTGTCCACCTCCCGGAGGTTGGCGAAGACGTTCTTAAATACTACGACAAGTACTTCCCGCTCGACCCGGAAAGCTACTCCTCGCTTGATGACGACCCTGTCGACGTCTACTCCCGGCAGCACTACCGCCTAATGTTTTGGCGCGACGGAGTCATCTCGTACCGCCGCTTCTTCTCCGTCAACGGCCTGGCGGGTATCCGCCAAGAGGATCCCCTGGTGTTCGAGCAGACGCACCGCATCCTGCGCCAGTTGATTGCGGAAGACCTCATCGACGGTATCCGCGTCGACCACCCGGACGGGTTGGCGGATCCTTTCGACTATCTCACCCGCCTGCGCGACCTGATCGGCGACGACCGCTGGTTGGTCGTGGAGAAGATCCTCGGCGTCAACGAGCCGCTGGATCCGCGGTTGGCCGTTGACGGCACGACTGGTTATGACGCCATGCGCGAGTTCGACGGTGTCTTCATCTCCCGCGAGTCCGAGGACGCGCTAAGCATGCTCGCCCTTCAGCAGTCCGGTTCGACATGGGACGAAGCTGCCATAGAGGCTGCGGAACACCAGCTCAAGCGCGATGTGGCATCCTCCGAGCTCGGTGCGGAGATCCGCAGGCTCACCCGTGCGATCCGCCGGGACAACTTCTCCACGGCCGGCCACACCGTCTCTGACGACGACCTAACGACGACGGTCATCGAGCTGGTGGCCGCGATCCCCGTCTACCGCGCAGATTACATCTCCCTGTCGCGCATCACCTCCTCTGTGGTGGCAGAGATGGCGCGCCGCTTCCCATCGCGCCGCGACGCCCTCGACCTCATCACTGCGGCGCTGCTGGCCAACAGCGAGGCCAAAACGCGCTTCGCGCAGGTCTGCGGCGCGGTGATGGCGAAGGGCGTAGAAGATACTCTGTTTTACCGCGCGTGCAGGCTCGTCGCGCTTCAGGAAGTCGGCGGCGCCCCCGGACGCTTCGGAGTCTCGGCCGCGGAGTTCCACCTCCTGCAGCAGGAGCGCGCGACCCTGTGGCCCCACGCGATGACATCGCTGACCACCCACGACACCAAACGCACGGAAGACACCCGCGCCCGCATTATCGGGATCACTGAGACAGCGAGCGACTTCGCGGAACTCGTCCGCCAGGTTAACGCGATCGTGCCCCCGCCGGATTCCGCCACCGGGCACTTCCTCATCCAGAACATTGTGGGCGTGTGGCCGCACGACGGCGAGATCACGGAGTCCCTTCGCGAACGCCTGCACGACTACGCGATCAAGGCCGTGCGGGAAGCGGGCGTGAAAACGAGCTGGTTCGACCACGACCCGGGATTCGAGCAGGCTATCACCGACTGGATCGACGCCCTGTTGTTCGGCCCGGTTACTTCGGCGCTCACCTCGTTCGCCGGTCGCCTGCACAATGGCGCGATCCAGGTTTCCCTCGGCCGCAAAATGCTCCAACTTGTCGGCCCCGGCATTCCCGACACCTACCAGGGCCAGGAATACTTCGACCTGTCGCTAGTGGACCCAGACAACCGGCGTTTCGTGGACTACACCCGTCGCGCGCAGACTCTCGAGCAGTACCTCGATTTCAAGTCCGGCACCGACCGCTCGCTGGCAGCGTATCTCGCGCTGGGCACGGAGAACAGCGCCGACGAGAGCGCTGAAGCCCAGGACATCCCCGGCCCATCGCTGTACCCCCACCTGCCGCGCATTATTGACCGCGCCAAGCAGGCCGTTGTGCGGGAGGCGCTCATGCTCCGGCGCGAGTACCCGGACGTTTTCCTCTCCGGCGAGCACCAGCCCGTCTTCGGCGTGGGCGAGGCCGAGTGGCACCTTGTCGGCATCGCGCGCGGCGACGGGGACGTCCACGGTGCGGCTGGGCTATCCGTCATAGCGCTCGCGACCCGCAGGCCACTACTTCTGGAGCGAAACGGCGGCTGGGGCAACACCACCGTCACCCTTCCGCGGGGCACGTGGGTGGACCGCATGTCAGGCCGTACCTACGAGGGCACCGTGCCTGTCGCAGACGTGTTGGGGGTCCTGCCCACCGCGTTGCTCGTCTCTTCTCGGCTCATCAACTCCGTCGCCTTGTAGGGGTAGCCTTGACCCCCGTGAGAAAGGACACGATCGCGCGACTCGGTTCGACCTACCACGCATGGGTCAATGCGCACCCGGACGCGGCAACGTCGTTTCAGCAGGCTCTGGTCGAGCTGCTCGGCGACGCCGGTGTCAACTTCGATCGCGTCGACGTGCGCATCAAATCGTGGCCGTCGCTCAAAGCGAAGGCCCGCAAGCAACGCGACGGCGAGCCGGTCTACCCCGACCCGTGGACAGACATCCGCGATGTTGTCGGGGCGAGGATTACGGTGCTGCACTCCACCGAGATCCCAGCAGTGCTGACGCTGTTGGCGGACGAGTTCGAGGTTCTGCGCAGTGTCGATAAGGCTCAGGAGACCCGGGTGGCAGGCGGGTTCGGGTACGGCTCCCACCACGTCGTGTTGCGCGTGACAGAAAAGTCGGAAAACCTCGAGTCACACGTAGGCACCCAATTCGAGGTGCAAATCCGTACTGTGCTGCAGCACGCGTGGGCGGAGTTCGAGCACGACATCCGCTACAAGCGCTCCGGCGAGGCCCCCGATCCCCAGATCGATCGCGCCTTCACCCTCGCGGCCGGGCTCATCGAGCTCGCGGATCAGCAGTTCGACCAGATCGCCAGCATCAACAACCCGCAGCACACCGTGGACACGGCTGTCGACGCCGAGCTCGCCCCCGAAACCCTGCCGGGTGTGCTCACGGTTTTGCTCGGCAGCCGATTCCCCCTGTCACGCCCGGGCGACTACCGCTTCCTCATGGAACTTCTGCGGGCGCATGACATTGAGGCCGTCTCCTCGCTCGCGGAGCTGGTCAACTCTGCTGACTTGGAAGCGGTGGAGAACGTGATGAATTACGCTTTCGTGCCCGGCCAGGTCCGCATTATCGACGACATCCTGCTCAACCGCTTCGGCACCGAGCACATCGAGCGCACCGCCGAGGCGGGCAACCGTCCCAAGCTGCGCCGCTCCCGCCTGGGGACCAGGCTCACAGCGCTGCGGGCGGGCGGGGACTGAAGCACCGGATTAGAACCCGCGCAGCCGGTCGATGGCGCGGCGGTCCTTTTTCGTGGGACGGCCGGCACCACGGTCGCGCACCGGTAGGGTGGCAAAGATGTCGCGCGGTGGCGGCGGCGGGGATTTGTCGACGTACATTGTGCGTGCGACCGGGGCGCCAACCCGCTTGCGCACGGTGCCAGTGACCTCGAACTCGAGGTAGCGGTGGTCCTTCCATACGCGCAGGTGGTCGCCCGGGACCACCTGCGCGGCAGGTTTAGCAGCGACGTCGTTGAGTTTGACGTGGCCGGCGCGTACGGCCTCTGCGGACTGAGAGCGGGTTTTGAAGATGCGCACCGCCCAAAGCCACACGTCGAGTCGGACGGGCGCGCCGTCGGAGTCTGACATGCGAACCTAGTAGTTGTCCTGGTGGTTGATGATTTTCTGCACCTTGCTGTAGTTCATGTACCCCCCGACGACACCGATAATGAGGCCGAGGATGAGGATGGTGAAGGAGAACGGCGAACCGAGCAAGAGGCCGAGGGCGACGCCACCGACCGCACCGCCACCGGCCCATGCCACGGCGTTGCGAGAGTATTTGCGCACAGCCTGCTTGCGCGCTTCGATCGGATTGTTCGGGCGGGGCTGCAAAGTCATGGGCCAAGTTTAACCCCGCAGCTCCACCTCCACCCAGTCATGTCCGGCCGAGGCCGTTTCGCAGCTTCCGCGGGTGGCGGCGGCCAGGAGGGCGTCGACACGCTCGCGCTGTCCGGGCTCGAACGCGAGCGTGTAGTTCGCCAGAGAGTCGTACTCGATGCTGGCCACTTCGATGCCCGCGCGGCGCAACTCCGATTCGATTCGGCCGGCCTCGGCGTGCGGCAGAGACACAGTGGCTAGCTCCTTGACCTGGCGGCGCACGCGCGGCACGCGCTCGAGGGTGTCGGATACGGCGTTGGAGTAGGCGTGGACGAGCCCTCCAGCGCCGAGCTTCACCCCGCCGAAGTAGCGTGTGACCACCGCGGCGATGTCGCGCATGCCGGAGCCGCGCAGCACGTCGAGCATGGGAGTGCCCGCGGTGCCCGACGGCTCGCCGTCGTCGGAGGAGCGCTCCACCGGGTTAACCGCGCCGCCGTCGACAATGAACGCGCAACAGTGGTGGCGCGCGTCGGGGTAAGCGGCACGTGCCCGGTCGACGAGCCCGCGCGCCTCGCCCTCGTCACGCGCGCGGGCAATCCAGGTGATGAAGCGCGAGCGCTTGACCTCCAGCTCGTGGACGGTCGTGCCGCCGACGGCGGGTAGAACGTAGGACGTCGGGGTGCTTGGCATGTCGGCTTCCGATGTTACTACTGTTGTTTGCATGTCTTCATCCGCACAGTTCGAGGTCTGGGCACCATTCGCGCACGAGGTTCGCCTGGTTGTCAACGATTCAGAGCACCCGATGTCCGACGACCCGCACCGCAGCGGATGGTGGGTCATAGACCCCGATATCGTCGCGCCGTCGGCGGGCCAGCGCTACGCGTTCCGCCTTTTCGACGGCACCGACTGGTCCAAGCCCCTACCCGACCCGCGCACCCGCGCGCAGCCGGAGGGCGTGCACGGCAAGTCCGAGGTCGTTGACGCGGACTTCCCGTGGACGGACAGTGCCTGGAGGGGCCTGCACCTGCGCGGGCAGGTGATTTACGAGGTGCACGTGGGCACATTTTCGGAGGCTGGGACGTTTGAGGGGGTCGCGGAGAAGCTCGACTACCTCCTCGAGCTGGGGGTGACCACCATCGAGCTCATGCCCGTCCAGCCGTTCGGCGGTGAGCGCAACTGGGGTTACGACGGCGTCGATTGGTTCGCCGTCCAAGACTCCTACGGTGGGCCGCTCGGCCTGAAAAAGCTTGTCGACGCCGCGCACGCCAAGGGCCTCGCCGTCTTCCTCGACGTGGTGTACAACCACTTCGGACCCGACGGCAACTACAACGGCATGTTCGGTCCCTACCTGACGGCCGGGCACACCGACTGGGGTGACGTGGTTAACTTGTCGGGCCCCGCGTCCGACGAGGTGCGCGCCTTCATCCTCGATGCCGTGCGCCAGTGGCTCGACGAGTTCCACATCGACGGCCTGCGTCTCGACGCGGTCCACGCCTACGACGACCGCCGCGCCTTCTCCATCATGGAGGAAATCCGCCGAGTCTCGGACTCGGTCGCCGAGAAGACCGGTATTCCCCGCACCATCATCGGGGAGACCGACCAGAACGACCCCCGCATTGTCAACGACGAGTCCGTCGGCGGTTACGGGCTGTCCGCGCAGTGGCTTGACGACATCCACCACTGCATCCACACCCTCGTCAGCGGCGAGCGTCAGGCGTACTACGTGGACTTCGGCACTGTCGAAATCCTCGCCGACACGTTGCGCCACGCCTACCGCTTCCGCGACACGTGGTCGGAGTACCGCCGCCGCACCCACGGTCGGCCGCTGGACCTGGCCGCAATCGGACCGTGGCGGATGATCACCTACACCACCACCCACGACCAGACGGGCAACCGGGCCGCCGGCGACCGGCCGTCGCAAAGCCTCACGCCCACCCAGCAGGTGCTCAAGGCCGCGGTGGTGCTCTGCTCGCCGTTTACCCCGATGCTGTTCATGGGCGAAGAGTTCGGGGCGCGCACCCCCTTCCCCTTCTTCTGCTCGCACACCGACGACGAACTCAATCGCCTGACCCGCGAGGGCCGCTTCCACGAGTTCGCCCGCCTGGGATGGAACCCCGATGAGGTTGCCGACCCCTCCGACCCGGAAACCTACGCGTCGGCGAAGCTGTCGTGGGAGTTCGACCGCGACCAGGACGAGATCTTCGAGGCCTACCAGGCCCTTCTCGGCCTGCGCGAGCAGTACAACTTCGCTCGCGAGGACCTGCGCGAGCTGCAGGTGGAAAACTCAGACACGTGGCTGACCATGGGCTACGAGGACGTCGTGCTCGCCGCGAACTTCAGCGCTGAGACCGTGACCGTGCCGGTGGGCGGCACTCTCCTCTACTCCTTCGGGGACCCCGAGGTCGCAGCGGAGTCCACGACGCTGGGCCCCTGGGGTTTCGCGCTCATCGAGCGCTAGGCTCGTCCCGTCGGCTTAACCGGCGACGATGAAGTCGTACTCCTTGGTGCCCGGCATGAGACGGCGGCAGTCGATAGGTGAATCGTCCATCCGTTCCATCAGCGGCTCCAAGTCGCGCGCGCGGGACAGCTCCAGACCGACGAGCGCGGTGCCGGTCTCTCGGTTGTTCTTCTTCAGGTACTCGAACAAGACGATGTCGTCGTCGGGGCCGAGGATGTCGGTGAGGAACGTGCGCAGCTGACCCGGCTCCTGCGGGAAATTCACCAGGAAATAGTGCTTGAGGCCGCGGTGCACAAGCGAGCGCTCCATGATCTCCGCGTACCGCAGCACGTCGTTGTTGCCCCCGGAGATGATGCAGACTACGGTGCTGCCCGGCTCAAACTTCACTCCGCTCAGCCCCGCGACGGAGAGTGCGCCAGCGGGCTCGGCAATAATCCCCTCATTTTGGTACAACCCCAGCATCTCGGTGCAAACCGCGCCCTCGTCAGCTGTGACCATGTGGATCCGGCTCAGGTTGGCGTCGATCGTCTCATACGGGAACGCGCCGATGCGCTTGACGGCCGCACCGTCGACGAAGGGGTCGATCGTTTCCAGCGTGACCGGACCGCCGTTAGCCATTGCCGCGTGCAGCGAGGCCGCTCCCTTCGGCTCCACCGCAATTACTGAGGTCAGCGGCGACATGTCCGCCAGGTACGACGTCACGCCGGCGAGCAGGCCACCACCACCCACGGGCACTGACACGCTGCCGAGTTCGCGGCCCAGTACGGTGAGCTGGCTGAGGATCTCGGCGGCCACGGTGCCCTGGCCGGTCACGGTGGCTCGGGCGTCGAAAGGCTCGACGACGGTGGCACCGCGCTCGGCGGCGTCGACACGCGCGGCCTCGGCGGCCTCGTCGAAGGTGTTGCCAACCACGACCAGCTCGATGGCCTCACCGCCGTGCACGAGGATGCGGTCGCGCTTTTGCTTCGGGGTGGGCTTCGGCACGAAGATCTTGCCGCGGATACCCATCGCGCGGCAGGCGTAGGCCACCCCCTGGGCGTGGTTGCCTGCCGACGCCGCCACTACTCCCGCGGCTTTCTCCTCCGGCGTGAGGTTGGCGACGTTGTAGTAGGCGCCGCGGATCTTGTACGAGCGAACATCCTGCAAATCCTCGCGCTTGAGGTACACATCCACCCCATGCAGCTGAGACAGGCGCGGGCAGTACTGCAGCGGTGTGGGCTCGATGACAGACGAAATTCGGGCCTGCGCCGCCTGGATGTCGGCTGCGTGCACGGGCTGGAAGTTCGTTGCTGCGTTCATGGACAGCCAGTTTATCCCGCCGCAGGCGGGCCCCCGGTAAAGCATCCCACCGGAGCTTTGTTTACGTGTCCTTCATCAGAGCGTCACCTGACCCTGCACCCGATTCAACCTTTGGGTCACCTTGGGAGGTTAAGAATTGTCTGTCAAGAACCATCGCACATGTTGAAAGGGTTTTTCCCTGAACCTCTCCCGCAACGGATCCATCGGCGTCGCCGCGTCCATCGCTCTCGCCACCGCCATCTCGCTGGCCGCGCCTGCCCAAGCGGCGATTGTTGCCAACCCGACCCACGACCAGGCGGCGAACTCCTCGGTGTCCATCACGGCAATCGGCTCCTACGAAACCGGCGTGTTCGACAAATCCGCCGCCGAAATCGTCGCGTTCCACGCGGAAAGCAACCGCGTACTCACCGCTAACGCGCAAGCCGGTAAGATTGACGTTCTCGATGTCACCGACCCCACAGATCCGAAGCTGCTCTTCCCGACATGGTGACCATCACCACCGACGGCAAGTACGCGCTCGTAGCCAACGAGGGTGAGCCCGCCGAGGATTACACCGTGGACCCCGAGGGTTCCGTTTCTGTCATCGCGCTGGGAGGCGAGCTGAAGGCCTCGGCCCAGGCGGATGTCCGCACTGCGGACTTCACCCGCTTCAACGCCGAGGGCGTCCTACCGGAGGGGGTGCACGTCTTCGGCCAGGTGGGCGGTTCGACCACCGTCGCCCAGAACCTGGAACCGGAGTACATCACCGTCTCCGGCGGCAAAGCGTACGTGTCCTTGCAGGAGAACAACGCTATCGCCGTGATCGACATCGCGTCTGCGAACGTCGATGACATCTTCCCAATCGGTTACCAGGACCGCACGACAGTCGCGTTCGACTCCTCCGATAAGGACGGGGGCATCAACTTCCGTACCTGGCCGATCAAGGGCATCCTCCAACCCGACGCGGTCGCTTCCTACAGCACCGGCGGCCAAACCTTCATCGTCACCGCAAACGAGGGCGACGCCCGCGACTGGAAGGCCTATTCCGGGGAGGAGCGCCTGAAGAACTTCGGCGACGATGGAGTCGCACCCGTTTGCGAGGATTTCGGCGGGTTGAACACGGATGCGATCGCCTTCATGCTTTCCGACGGTGGCGCCGGACGCCTCAACGTAACCACCGCGTTCGGTCTCGATAAGGAGCGCACCTGCTACGAGGATCTCTACGCTTTCGGCGGCCGCAGCTTCTCCATCTTCTCCGCCGACGGCACGCGCGTCTTCGACTCCGCTGACGATTTCGAGCGCATCACCGCGCGCGTCAACCCGGAGTACTTCAATTCCAACCACAACAAGGCCGAATTCGACAGCCGCTCCGATGACAAGGGGCCAGAGCCCGAGGGTCTCGCCCTCGGCACGATCAACGGCCGCACCTACGCCTTTATCGGTTTCGAGCGCGTCGGCGGTGTTATCGTCTACGACATCACCGACCCCAACAACGCGACCTACCAGACCTACCTCAACAACCGCGACTTCTTGTCGAACACCGGTGATCTCGGGCCGGAGGGGCTGACCTTCATCCCAGCCGCGGACTCCCCGAACGGTGAAAACCTTCTCGTCGTGGGCAACGAGGTCTCCGGCACCACCACCGTTTTTCAGGTCGACTCGCTCATCAACCCTCCAGCCGACGGCGGATCCACCGGCTCGACCGGTTCCGCAGACTCCTCAACCGGCGGTTCATCCCAGGGCATTATCGGTTTCGTGCTCGGCATTCTCGCTTCCCTGCTTGCCGCGTTCGGCGCTATTGCAGGCGCGGTGAACATGGGGATCATCCCGAATCCCCTTAACGGCTTCGAGGCAATCATGACGAAGCTGCGAAACTAACCGCCGTAGGCTACTGTAAATGCGACACCTGTCCGGTGCCTTGATATGAACAACTGGTCTGGCACCGTACCTGCCCGCTGCTCTCGCATCTCAGGAGTGAATACATGAACCGCTTCACCACATCAGCTGTAGCTGTTGCCACCGCTTTCGCCCTCGCAGCGACGCCGCTTACTGCGGATGCGGCACCCGCCTCGAGCAACTCCTCGGCAAGCAACGATGGTTCCAGTTACAACCAGCGCGCAGCAGTAATCGCTGGCACCGCCATTCCGGCTGCAGTGTTGACCATCGCGATCATTGTGCTGGCCAACCCCTCTGGCATTGATAAGATTGCCAAGCTGCTCGGACTGCCTGGCGTCCAGCTTCCCTTCTAGAACTCGCCGCTGAAAAAATCCGAAGGATAACCGTGATTCGTCGCATCACCGCCGCCACCGTGGCAACCGCCCTCGCTCTGGGCCTCGCCGTGTCCCCGGCACACGCCCAGAGCTCTAACGGCAGCTCCTCGCAGACGGCGTCGCCCACTACGACCCCGACGGCCGAGCCGACCACGGGGCCGACCGTTTCCGCATCGCCGAACCCGACTGAGCCACCGACCAAGGACCCGGAAGCTCCGAAGCAGGATTCCTCCAGCCTGGTCGAAGCAAGCTCGCTGTCCGAGGACGGTAAGACCTTCTTCATGGTGGTCAACGTGATCATCGCGGTCCTCACGGGTGTCGTGCAGGCTGCGGGAATGATTATCTCCGTCTCGCCGACTGCGCAGGCAATGATCCGGGACTTCTTGGCCAAGTAACCGGGCTTTCCCGCACCCCGCTGCGGCCCCGCCGGCGTGAGCTGGCGGGGCCGCAGTCGTCGACAAGCGAGAAAGCTCTAGCCCAAGATCCCGACGCCCATATTGGCCTTGAGGTCACCCATTAAGCTGGCGGAGCGCTCGACGCGCAAGTGGTCCCCGAGGACCATGAGCTGCGACTGGTCGCCGTGCACAAGGTTGAGGTACACGTCCGAATCCCCCGGGTTGGCGGAGAGCACCCCCTTGAGCTTGCGGATGTTGTCAACGGTGCACTGCTCCGTGCGCAGGGTCAAGCGCAGCGGCAGGCCTGCCCCGTTGCCCGGGCCCAGCTCAGGGACCTTCACGTCATCGCCGAACAGGCTCGTTCGGTCGTCTCGGATGGAGACGTGCGCCTTCGCCAGGATGATGTTGTCCTCCACGATCTGCGGGGCGACAAGGGCGTAGACCTTGTTGAACAGCAGGACATCAACCTGCGCGCCATGGTGGTCCTCAACGGTGACGATCGCCCAAGGCGAACCGTCCTTTTTGGAAAACCTGCGGTCCACGCTTGAGATTAGGCCACCGATGGTCACCTCAGCGCCGTTGCGCAGCTCACCGGAAAGGATGTCGGTGAGCTGAGTGTCGGTCTGGGCATCGATTGCCTCCTCGTAACCGTCGAGCGGGTGGCCCGAGACGTAGAGGCCGAGCATCTCGCGCTCGAGAGCAAGCAGGTGCTTTCGGTCCCACTCGTCGTCCGGCACCTCGATGGAAAACGCACCCTGCTCCGAGCCGTCCTCGCCTCCGAAACCCGCGAACAGGTCGAACTGCCCCTTGTCGGCGGCTTTCTTGGTGGTCAACACCGAGTCCACCGCGTCCTCCTGAATGAGCATGAGGCCCTTTCGCGGGTGGCCGAGCGAATCGAACGCTCCCGCCTTGATCAGCGACTCCGTGATGCGTTTGTTGCACGCAAGGAGATCGATCTTGTCCAGGTAGTCCGAGAAGCTGGTGAACGCACCCTTGGTGCGGCGGGTCTCCTTGATCGACTCAACGACCTCCACACCCACGTTGCGCACGGCGGCGAGGCCGTAACGGATGTCGTCACCGACTGCCATGAAGTTTTCCTCGGACTCGTTGATGTCGGGTTGCAGCACGCTGATCCCGAGATGGCGGCAGTCGGATAGATAGATGGCGGACTTGTCCTTCTTGTCTCCCACCGACGTCAACAGCGCCGCCATGTATTCGGCGGTGTAGTTCGCTTTCAGGTATGCCGTCCAGTACGACACCAGCGCGTAACCGGCGGCGTGGGATTTGTTGAACGCGTAGGATGCGAACGGCTCAATGGTGCCCCACAGTGCGTCCACCGCGTCCTTGGAGAAACCGTTGGAGAACATGCCCTCGGAGAACTTGGAGTACTCCTTGGCCAGCACCTCGGGCTTTTTCTTGCCCATCGCCTTGCGGAAGCCGTCTGCCTCACCGGCAGTGTAATTCGCCACCTTCTGCGAGATCCTCATGATCTGCTCCTGGTAGACGATGAGGCCGTACGTCTCACCCAAAATCTCCCGGAGCGGCTCCTCCAGCTCCGGGTGGATTGGGGTGATCGGCTTACGGCCGTTTTTGCGGTCCGCGTAATCCCAGTGCGCGTTGACACCCATCGGGCCAGGACGGTACAGCGCCAGCGACGCGACAATGTCGTTGAAGCCCGTCGGCTTCATGCGCTTGAGCAGCTCCTGCATGCCACCGGAATCGAGCTGGAAGATGCCGAGGGTGTCACCGCGGGACAGGAGCTCGTACACGGGGGCGTCGTCAATCTCGAGGGTCTCCAGGTCGATAGTCTCACCGCGGTTCTTCTCGATGTTCTCCAGCGCGTCGCCGATGACGGTGAGGTTGCGCAAGCCGAGGAAATCCATCTTCAACAGACCGATCGCCTCGCACGCCGGGTAGTCCCAGCCGGTGATGAGGGCGCCATCGGCGGGGCGCTTCCACATCGGGATGTGGTCCATCAGCGGCACCGATGCCATGATCACCGCGCAGGCGTGCACTCCGGCCTGGCGGACAACCCCCTCTAGGCCGCGCGCGGTCTCGTAAATCTTGGCCACGTCCGGGTCCGTCTCAATGAGGGAGCGGACCTCGGCAGCCTCGGAGTAACGGGAGTGGTCCGGGTCGGTGATGCCGGAGAGCGGGATGTCCTTCGCCATGATGGCGGGCGGCAGCGCACCGTTGATCCGGTCCGCCATCTGGAAACCGGGCTGGCCGAAGTTCACCTTGGCTGCGTCTTTGATCGCCTGCTTCGTCTTCACCGTGCCGAAGGTGATCACCTGGGCGATCTTGTCCTCGCCCCACCGGTCCGCAGCGTAGGTAATCATCTCGCCGCGGCGACGGTCGTCGAAGTCGATATCGATATCGGGGGCCGACGGGCGCTCCGGGTTGAGGAATCGCTCGAACAGCAGTCCGTGCTCGATCGGATCGATGTTGGTGATCGTCAGCGCGTAGGCGACGAGTGCACCAGCGGCCGAACCACGGCCCGGTCCGACGCGGATGCCGATCTCACGTGCGTGCTTGATCAGCTCGGCGACGATGAGAAAGTACGAGGGGTAGCCCTTCATGTCGATGACGTCGACCTCGTAGTTCGCGCGGTCGATGTACTCCTGCGGCACGTCTTCGCCCGGGAAGCGGTCTTCCAGGCCGCGGACGACTTCCTTGCGCAGCCACGTCGTCGGAGTCTCCCCCTCGGGGACATCGGCGATCGGCATCCGGTCGTGCGGGTGCTCCTCCCACAACTCGCCGTAGTCGCCCACGCGCTCGGCGATCCACAGCGTGTTGTCGCACCCGCCGGGCACCGTGGAATCCCACGTCTGGCGCATCTGCTCCGCAGACTTGATGTAGTAACCGGTGCCGTCGAACTTGAAGCGGTCCGGGTCGAGCAGCGTCTTACCGGTTTGCACACACAGCATCGCCTCATGCGCCGGTGCCTGCGATTCGAGGACATAGTGGCAGTCGTTGGTCACCAGCGGCGGCAGCTCGAGCATTTCCCCGATCTTGAGCAGGTCGTCGCGCACCCGGCGCTCGATGTGCAGGCCGTGGTCCATCAGCTCGAGGAAATAGTTGTCCTTGCCGTAGATGTCCTGCCACATTGCGGCAGCCTCGAGTGCGGCATCGAACTGGCCGAGTCGCAGGCGCGTCTGCACGTCACCCGAGGGGCAACCGGTGGTGGCGATAATGCCGTCGGCGTGTTCGGCGATGAGCTCCGCGTCCATGCGCGGCCACTTGCCCAGCTGCCCCTCATAGGAGGCGAGGGTGGAGAGCTTGAACAGGTTGCGCAACCCGGTGGCGTTCTCCGCCAGCATCGTCTGGTGGAGGTAAGCGCCCGAAGCGGAGACATCGTCGCCTTTTTGGTCCGGGGTTCCCCACAGCACGCGCTTCTTGTTGAAGCGGGATTCCGGCGCCATGTACGCCTCGATGCCGATGATTGGCTTGATTCCCGCGTCCACCATGCGCCGGTAAAACGCGTTGGAGCCGAACATGTTGCCGTGGTCTGTCATCCCCACCGCCGGCATCCCCTGGCGGATGACCTCCTCAGCGAGCAGGTCCACCTTCGCCATACCGTCCAACATCGAAAACTCGGTGTGGTTGTGGAGGTGGACGAAGGAGGAGTTGTTGGCCATGACGGTCATCCTAGCCCGCAGCCCGACACGACAAAAGCGGGCGAATGACAGGCCTGTAACCCGCCGCCGCTACTCGTAGCGCAGGGCGTCGATAGGCTGCATTTTCGCCGCCTTAGACGCCGGATAAGCCCCGAAGAAAACGCCAGTAGCCAGGGAAAACCCGAGGGACATCAATACTGCACCCAACGGCGGCAGGACAAAGGCGTCGAAAGCTGATGTCGCGATCATGCCAATGACCGAACCGAGGATGATGCCGATCACCCCACCGATGAGGCAGACCAGGATCGCCTCCACGATGAACTGGGTGCGGATGTCGCGCTGTGTCGCACCGAGCGCCTTGCGGATGCCGATTTCACGGGTGCGCTCTGTCACGGTGATGAGCATGATGTTCATCACACCAATCCCGCCGACGAGGAGGGAAATTCCACCGATGGCGGAGAGCACGGTGGAGATGATGCCGAATACGCTGGTGAGCTGTTCCAGACCGGCAGAGAGGTCGACCACGGTGATCTCGTAGCTCTCGTTGCGGTCGTACCAGCGGTTCAGGTAGTTCTGCAGCTCGGTTTGGAACGCCGCGGTTTCCTCGCTGGGTGCGGATTGAACGGAGAAGCTGTTCAGCGCGTTGATCTGGGTGCCCAGACGGTCCGCGGCGCTTATCGGGATGTAGATGTCCGCGAACGACTGCGGCCCGGCGAACATTCCCGCGTTGCCCTGGTCCTCCAGCACACCGACGATGGTGAACACCGCGGTGTGGCTACCGACGGTGACATCGATGCGCTCCCCGAGCGCCGCTTGGGCGTCCGAGTCGAACAATGCCTCCACGAGCGAGGCAGTGACAACGGTGACCGGCCTACCCTGCGCAATATCGTCGGCGTTGAGGCCCCGTCCGAACTCCACCGTCTGGTTGCGCATCGACAGGCTGTCGGTCATGGACGGGTAGACGGTCGCTGAGGAGGTCTTCTCCCCGGCCGAAACATCGCCGCTGCTCGAAATCGTATTGGGCACGTCGACGCCCCTCACGCGCGGCCCGAAGTGGCCACGCAGCTCGTCGAGCTGATCGAAGGACACCTGGTCCTGCTCCTCCGTCGGCGGCGCTGAGTTCATCTCCGCGTACGGGTCATCCGGGTTCGCGGCGTCGTCGCCGCGCTCGTGCACCATCACGATGTGGTTCGTAGCACCGACGCCCTCGAGGGAAGACATGACCTGCTTCTGCAGACCGGCGCCGAGTGTCATGATGATGATCACTGCCATGATGCCGATGATGATGCCTAGCAGGGTCAGCAGGGAGCGCAGCTTGTTGTTGTTGAGGCTGGAGGCGGCTAAGCGAAGGGACTCTTGGAAATTCACGGTCTAGGCCTTCCCTGCTCGCGCGACGTCAGGTCGGCGAATCTTGGAGACGTGGCCGTCCATCATCTCCACCACACGGCCGGTCTCCTCGGCCAGGTCCGGGTTGTGGGTGATGAACACGATGGCCTTGCCCAACTCCTCGTGGAGTTCGTGGAAGAGGTCCATCACCATCCGCCCAGTCTTCGAGTCGAGGGCGCCGGTGGGCTCGTCCGCGAGCAGTAGGTCCGGATCATTTGCGAGGCTGCGCGCGATGGCCACGCGCTGCTTCTGGCCGCCGGAAAGTTCGTTAGGCAGGTGGTTGAGGCGGTCTCCCATCCCCATCTTCTCCAACAGCGCCGCCGCCAGCTCCTCGCGCTCCCGCTTGTCCACGCCCGCGTACATCATCGGCATGGCCACGTTCTGCAACGCGTTGATGCGACCGACGAGGTTGAAATTCTGAAAGATGAAGCCGATGTTCTGGCTGCGGTAAGCGGCCAGCTCCTTGTCCAGCTTGGCGTACACCGGCTCCCCGTTGAAGGCGTAGGCGCCTTCCGTCGGCCGATCGAGCATGCCGATGAGGTTCATCAGCGTCGACTTGCCGCAGCCGGACGGTCCGACGATGGAAACGAATTCGCTTTGCTCGGTGTAGAAATCTATGCCGTGAAGGACGCGCACTTCGCTGGGTTCACCGGGGTTGTAGGTTTTCACGATCCGGCGCATGTCAATCAGCAGGCCGGAATCGGCCATGCTGGTCGCGTCAACGCCCGGGCTCACGGGGGTGTTCACTGAATTAACCCTTGTTCTCCTCGCGGGCGGCAGCGACGTCATCGGGGTTGAACTTTGTGTCGGAGATCGACACGTTCTCGCCCAGGCGGTCGCGGTACTGGTCCGGCCAGTTAATGACGATGTCGCCCTTTGTGAGCTCCCCGCCGGTGACGGCGACGTCGACCTCGTTCGCGGCACCGGTTGTCACCTTGCGCTCCTCGACGGCCCCGCGGCGCTCCCCATCCTCGGTGCTCAGCACAAGAACCTTCTTTTGTCCGCCGTCCTCGAATACCGCGTCGAGCGGAACCGAGAGCGAGTCCGAGTCTTCCTCGGTGATGATTTCCGCACGGGCGCTGCCCCCGAGCAGGAGACCTTCCTTGTCACCGGTAACCTCGATGTCCACAGGGAATGTGACGGCGGCCTGGCCTCCCTGCGGGTTGCCCTCCCCGGTTTTTCCCTCACCTGAGTTCGCCACCGGGGACACCCAGGACACTCGGCCCTCGAACTCCTTGTTCCCCGTGGCTGTAGAGGTGAACTTCACGCGGTTCCCTGGCGCAATGTCAAGCACATCACCCTCCCGCACCTGCGAGCGGATCAACAGGCGGGAGTCGTCCGCGATGGTGAGAAGTTTGCCCTGGGGAATGTCCCCCTCCTGCACGTCCACGCTGGTAACCAGACCGGCCATCGGCGCGTACACGGTGGCGGACTGAACCTGGTATTCCAGGCTGCCGTCACCGCTAGCGTTGCCCGCCGTCTCCGCCTGACGCCACGCTGAATCAACCTGGCGCTGGAGTTGGTCGCGCTCCTGGGCGGCCTGTGCGTACGCGACGTCGAGCTGCGCGTACGCCTGCTGCAGCGCGGCGTACGCCTGGCCGACGGCGGCCTGGTCTGTGGCCTGCTGCTGTCCCTGGGCCTGCTGCTGCGCCTGCGCCATCTGCTGCTCGGCCACTCGCTGCTGGATCATCTGCTGCTCGCGCTGCTCGGGGGAAGGAGCGGGAGACGGGGCGGGTGCGGGGTGTCCCCCCGACAGGATGTCGCCGGAGCTGATGTCATTGATGATGCGCTTGACCTGGCTAGCAGACGCGTCCATGGCCACCGCACCTTGGCCGGCGACCGCGGCGTCGTAGGCCGCCTGCGCCTGATTCACTGCCGCCTGCGCCTGGCCAATCGCGGGGTGGACACCGCGGTTGATCTGGTCCTGCACCGTGTTGAGCTGGGCCTGCGCGGCTTCAACACCATCCATCGCCTCCGCTTGCGCGTTGGCCTGCTGCTGTTGCTGCTGCGCCAGCTGGCGTTCGGCGGCAGACGAGTCCATCTCCACCAAGAACTGGTCAACGCTGACGCGGTCGCCCGCGGCGACAGCGAGCTTCTCCACCTTGGACTGCAGCGGGGTGGTGATGCTCATGGACCGAGCGGGGCCGATGTTGCCGTTGACGATGATGCTGTTGGTCACGTCATCTTCGCGCACCACGGTGTAATCGCCCGCGGCGAGACCGTCCTTTTTCTCGTTTCCCCCGCCACCACCGCCGATTCCGCACGCCGACGCGAAGATTATCGCAGCCGAAGCAGCAGCTACCGTGGCCTTCTTCAGGCCAGAACGTCGCTTGTGACTTGGCTGGCTGGCCTGACGGCCGTAGGGGGTGTCGATTCCGGGGACGGAAACCAAAGTTGCTCCTCACGGGCGGTACGGATCTAACTCGGAAAACTATACACGCCGCCCCCGACTTCCCCCCTGACTTCAGCGCGGCTTACCGGCCGGGCCTAACGGGTGTGACAGGGGAGATTCCGAATGAACCCCACCGGGCGTCGTCCGGGAGCGCCTCGACCGCGAACACGTCACCGCGCGCGGCGATCTCCCGCAGCACCGCGGGTTCGTCCCGCACGACGGCCCCGACCGGTTCCGCGTTCCGCTTCCCGGTCGCCGCGTGGAGGCGTCCCGCCTCGCGCACAATCACGTCGGCCCTGCCCTCCCCCGCCACAGGCTCGGGGATCGGGCGGGCCGCGGCATCGGGAAACACGACGGCGCTCACACGGTCGGCCGGTTCGAGCACCGCAGCGGCTTCGGCGGGGCTGAGCGCGCCGGAAAACGTCACCAGGGCCCATACCGGCCCCGTCTCCCCCGCGTCCCCGCTTATCGACGCCTCCGCACGCGCCTCGTACACCTCCGGCGTCTCCCCGGACTCCATGCCTAGCTGGTCCCCCTGGTAGGTGGGCGCAGGCTGTACTACCGTACCGAGCGCCCACAACCCAGCGATTCCCGCCGCCACGGCAACGGCGACGAGGGGCAAAAGTGCGTGCCGCCTCACCCGCGCAGGACCTCCAGAGCGTGCTGCAGGTCGGCCGGATATGCAGACTGCACCTGCATGTAGTCCCCCGTGCGGGGATGCGTGAACCCGAGTGTGGTGGCGTGCAACCACTGGCGGATCAGCCCGACGCGCTTGGACAACGTGGGGTCGGAGCCGTACATCGGGTCGCCGACGCAGGGGTGCCCCACCGCTGACATGTGCACGCGGATCTGGTGCGTGCGCCCGGTTTCGAGGCGGACCTGAAGCAGGCTCGCGTCCCGGAAGGCTTCGACAAGCTCGTAGTGTGTCACCGCGTGGCGCCCGTCCGAGGTCACTGCGAACTTCCACCCGGAGGAGGGGTGGCGTCCGATCGGGGCGTCGATAGTCCCGACGATCGGGTCGGGTAACCCCTGCACGACCGCGTGGTAGGTCTTGTCGACGGTGCGCTCCTTGAAAGCCCGTTTGAGTACGGAATAACCCTGCACGCTGTTGGCTACCACCATGACACCGGACGTGCCGACGTCGAGACGCTGCACGATTCCTTTGCGCTCGGGCGGGCCAGCATCGGGAAGGGTGAAGCCCATGGCCTGCAGCCCGCCGACGACGGTCGGGCCTTCCCAGCCGAGCGTGGGGTGGGCAGCCACCCCGACGGGCTTGTCCACAGCAATGACGTCGTCGTCCTGGTAGATAATGCCCAGGCCCTCAACTAGTTCGGCCTTCGGCTCGGGCGCCAGCTTCGGCTCGGGCAGCGTCACCTCAAGCAACGCCCCGGCGCGCACGCGGTCGGATTTGGTGACCAGGGAGGCGTCGATAAGCACACTGCCCTCGGCCACGATGTCTGCGGCCACGGTGCGCGACAAGCCGAAAAGCTTGGACACCGCCTGGTCCACCCGCATCCCGTCGAGGCCCTCGGGCACCGGGAGTGCCCTGAACTCACCCGGCATGGGCGGCCTTGCGCTCTGACGCGAACACTGCGAGCACGAAAATTGCGACACCGACGGTGATAGAGGCGTCGGCGATGTTGAATACCGCGAAGCTGCCCACGGAGATGTAGTCCACCACGTGTCCGAACCAGAACCCCGGCTCGCGAAACAGCCGGTCGACGAGGTTGCCCAGCGCTCCCCCGGCGATCATCGCGATCCCCAGGGCCTCCCAGCGGTCGCGGATCCGCGGCGCCGCAATGAGCGCACCAGCGACGAACGCGAGCTGGATCGTGGTGAACAGCCAGGTGGAGTTCTGCCCCATGGAGAACGCCGCACCAGGGTTGAACAGCAGGTAGAGGCGGAAGAAGTCACCGATGACGGGGACGGGCACACCCGGCTGAAGGAAGCTGAGCATGATCTGCTTGACCACCTGGTCCACCGCGGCGACGGCAACCATAATTGCCACGATGAACCAGGTCCACCGGTTCATCGTCCTCTTTTCGGTTGTTCTGTTCTGCTCCATCGCCTGACAACTCTAGCCGGAGGGCGTGCGGTAGGTTCAAGGGGTGAATATTCGGCATCGACTCCTCACAGTGGCCGGTGTGGCCCTCGCGGGCGCTCTCGCCGCCGGTTGCGGCCGGGCTGAACCTGACCCGGTTGCAGGCGTACCCGCCTTCGCCGTGGACGCCCCCGCCGTTACCCTCGTCGAGCCGGGTGAGAACCCGCAGGTGCTCTCGTTCGCCACGCCGGCCGAGCAGGACCCGTGGGAGACCGAGGTCCGTGTCTTCGGCGGGATCGACCAATCCGTGCAGTCCGCGGCCCAGGTGTCGGAGGAAGCGCCGGCGGGAGGCGATGTCAACAGCACAACCCTGCCCTTGGCCGTCACTTCCCAGCCCGCACCGGCTCCCAATGACGGCGAGAACACCGCCGACCGCCGCGTGGACTTCACGGTCGGTTCCGGCAGGCATTCGAACCTGAAGCTGGGTCAGGAGGTCGCCTCGGCGGAGGGGTTTGCGATGTCATGGCGCGCGGAAAACTCGGGACGGGTAGACACACTCAAGCTGCTAGCCCCTCCCGAGTCATCCACCACCGGGCGGGGCATCGTGGAGTCTTCGCTTCTCACCCTCATGTCCACCAACGTGGTCTTCCCCGCGGAGCCGGTGGGCGTCGGAGGCAGCTGGACGGTCTCCGGCCGCGTCACGAGCGACGCCAGCATGCTGCGCACGACGACCTACACAGTCGCGGGTATCAGCGGCGACACCGTCACCCTCAACGTCAGCGTGGAGGAACGGCCCACGCAGCAGGAGCTAACTATCGACAACGAGATCGCGGGCGAGCTCAACGGCGCGAACCTGGCCGTGGAGCATTCCGCGACCACGTCGGAAGGCGGCATCACGGTGGATTTGCGCCGCCCGATCCCAGTCGACGGACGCGTTTCCGCCACCACCCGCGTCATCTACTCCGGCCCGCAGCCCGACGTGCGCGTCGTCCAAGACATCACCAACGCAGTCGAGTACGGAGGCTAAACCATGGTTGCACCCCTGCACATCGGTCTCGAGGGCATCTCGTTTTCGTACCCGGGCGGGCACCGCGTGCTCACCGACATCTCGTTCGCCGTCCCCTCCGGTTCGGTGACAGGACTGATCGGGGAAAACGGGGCGGGAAAGTCGACGCTTCTTGGCCTCATTTCGGGCGAGCTCGCTGCGGGTTCCGGCACGCTTATCACCCCACCCACCACCGGCTTTATCGCGCAGGAAACGTCCCTGCCGTTTACCGAGCCCGCCTCCACGCTTATCGACGCCGCCGTCAACGAACTGCGCCAAGTCGAACGCGACATCACCGTCTTCTCTGAGCGGATGGCCACGGAACCGGATGACGAGGCGCTCGCCGCCGACTTCGATCGCGCGCTGGCCCGCGCCGAGAACTCCGGAGTGTGGGAGCTCGATGCGCGCATTGCTTCCATTCTGGCCGGGCTGGGCTTGGCTAACGTCGCGCTGTCTACGCCCCTCGGCGAAATGTCGGGCGGGCAGCGCCGCCGCTTCGCGCTGGCCACGTTGCTGCTGCGCCCGGTGGACGCGATGGTGCTCGACGAGCCGACCAACCATTTGGACGATGAGGCCGTCGACTTCCTCATCGGGGAGCTACGCGTGTTTTCGGGCCCTGTGCTGGCGGCCTCCCACGACCGCTACTTCCTCGATGAGGCCTGCGACGGTTTGGTCGATCTCGACCCCTCCCTCGGTGCGGAAGGCGGCTTCGGCGAGGACACCCGCCAGGGCGCGCGCTTCTCCGGCTCCTTCAGCGACTACCTCAGGGCGCGCCAGTCGCGCCGCGATCGCTGGGCCAGCGACTACGCCGCACAGGAGCACGAGCGGGCGCGCCTGAGGGCAGCCGCCGAACAGAGCGCCGAGGACGTCTTCCATTCCCAGGAGAACAAAACTGAAACCCGCGCGGCCGCAAAATTCTACGCCGACCGTGCGGCCAAGACCGTGGGCAACCGGCGCCGCTCCGCCGAGAACCGTCTGGACGCTCTGGAACGTTCCGAGATCCCCGCTCCCCCGGCGCGCCTGGAATTTCGCGGCCTGCCGCCGCACACTGCGACGAGCCTGGGGTTGCCGGCGGTCGTCGCAAAGCAGCTCAGCGTCGACGACCGCCTTGCGCCGTTGGATCTAAAAGTCCAACCAGGGGAGCAACTGCTCGTGGAGGGCCCTAACGGCTCCGGCAAGTCGACGTTTTTGAAGATCCTGGACGGCACCCTTTCCGGGTTCGACGGCGAGCTGGTCATGCCGGAGGAAATGTCCGTCGCGCGGCTCGAGCAGGACGATTCCTGGCAGGACCTTTCGCGAACGGCCGAGGAGGTTTTCTCTACCTTGGTCCCGGCTGGCAGCCCAACCCTGGTGGAGATGGGCCTGATGAACGAGGATCAGGCGGCGACCCCGCTCGCGGACCTCTCGCTCGGGCAGCGCCGACGCGTCTCCCTCGGTGTGATCCTGGCATCCCCGCCCGACCTGCTGCTTCTCGACGAACCCACCAACCACCTCTCCCTCATTCTCGCAGAAGAACTGGAGACGGCACTGCTGGACTTCCAAGGAACCGTGATAATCACCAGCCACGACCGGTGGCTGCGGCGCCGGTGGCGCGAGCGGATGTCCCGCGGGGATTCGCGCGCGAAAATCCTCACCCTGTCCACGCTGTGGACGGATGAGGTGTGGCGCGACTAGGGCCCTTCTCACTCCTGCTGCAGTGACAAAAGTTGCGTCAAGACCGCCACATTTGTCACTTTTCCCAGGTCGCGAGACGGCACCGTGTCACATTTGTCACTGGGTTCCGGCAAGAGAGTGGTCTAGAGCGCGGGAGCCGGTGCCCCGGCGGGATTCTCGGCTGGCGCGGGTGCCTCAGCCGGAGCCTCGGCGGGTGCCGGCGCCTCGGCAGCCGGTGCGGCCTGGCACATCGCGGGCAGCTGTTCCGGCGGCAGGGTGTGGGTAACCAGCGTGCAGGCCCAGGTCTGAGACAGCTTCCAGTAACCGTTCTCGAAGACGAACTCCACGTTGTCGGCCAGCTCGGTCGCCTGGTTCGGCTGCGTGAAGCTCACGGTGGCCAGGACGGTGTTGGGCTCGTAACCCGGCAGCACGGGGTCGACGACCTGGAAGTTGGCGCCGGACTCCTGCTGGGACTGGGCCATGACGTCGAAAAGCTCGGGCGCGGTCTCGCCACCCTGAACGGTGTTGATTCGCTCCTCCATCGGCAGGCTCGGGTCGGTCGCGCGGGCGAGGACCCCGTTGAGCTCGGCGGCGGTCGGGAGCTGAGTTGCGGGAGCCGCCTCGGTGGAACCGGGCGCGGACTCAGCTGCGGCCGTGGTCTCCGTGGTGCTGGGGGCGGTGTCGCCCTCGTTCGAGCATGCTGCCAAGCTCAGGGCCGCACCGAATGCTGCGACTGCGGCGGCGAGTTTCCTTGCGTTCACTTTTCTCTCACGTCTCCTTTGTGGGGGTGTAACCTGGCCGAGGTTACCGTTTCATAACAACAAACCCCAACCGACACTCTGGTATTCATGACTGTTCCTCAGCCCGGCGAGCCCTTCGCCCTCGTCATCTCCACCGGCGGCACGATCGCCTCCACCACCGATCCGACCGGAGCGCGCGTGCCCACCCTCACTGCCGAGGACCTGGTCATCAGCTGCGGTACCGACGCACCGGTGCGTGTGTATGACTCGGTGAGCCTCGATTCCTCGTCTATGGGCCTCGGGGACGTCGATACGCTGATCCAGCTCGTCGGCAAGGCGCTTGCCGACGCCCTCGTCACCGGCATCGTCATCACCCATGGCACCGACTCCATGGCGGAGACCGCGCTCGCACTCGACCTGGTGCACTCGGATCCGCGGCCGGTAATCTTAACCGGGGCGCAGCGCCCCGCCGACCACCCGCACGCCGACGGCCCGGAGAACCTGCGCCGCTCGATCGAACTCGCCGCCGACCCGCTGGCCCGCGGCCGCGGAGTGACCGTCCACTTCGGCGGCGACACGCTCGCCGCGCGAGGGCTGATGAAGAACGACACCGAAGCGCTGTGGGCTTTCGCTCTGACGGCACCGCTCACCCTGCCGCGCCCAGCAGCCGTCGCTCCTGCGCAGCTGGAAGGTCTGAATGTCCCCATCCTGCGCGCCTGGCCCGGCGCGGACGCTTCACTGGTGGACCACGTGGCGTCTTTGAAACCCGACGGCATCGTCGTGGAAGGCCTCGGTTCAGGCAATGTGTCCGCCGAGATGGGCGAGGCACTCGCGCGCGCTGCGGAGGATGGTATCCCGGTGGTGCTGACCACCTCGGTCCCCTACGGCGAGGTGTCCTTCTCTTACGGCGGCGCTGGCGGCGGAGCAACGCTCGGCGAGAGGGGCGTGCTACCCGGCGGGTGGCTACGCGCCGGACAGGCCCGCATCGCGCTTCTCACCGCCATCGCCACCGGCACCGACCCGCGCGCGCTGTTCTAAGCGATGCTGCTCCCGGGCGCTCGGCCTACGCGTGCTCCCCTCGCCCCGCGTGCGCTCCGCCTAAACCCAGACACCTAAACCCGGACGCCTAAACTTTCGGGTATTGCGCCTAAACTTCGAGCAATTTCGGGGTGTTGAGGTTTAGGGCGAAGCGCAGGTGTGGCAGAAAGCGCAGGTGTGGCAGAAAGCGCCGGCTCGACCAGGGCAACTAGATGCTCCGGTGCAGCCAATCGCCCCAGGCTAGTGAGTCCACCGGGTCGGCCGGGCGCAAGAGAGGGTCGTCGACACGCAGGTTGACCGTGCGGCCTGGGCCGGTCGCCCGTGTCTCGAAACGCACCGTCACCCAGCCGTGGCCGGTCCCCTGCACCCAGCCGTGGCCGTGCTCAGGATGAAAGACGTCTTGCGTCGCCCGCCACACGCCGGGCTTCTCCCCCGCTTCCGCGGTGAATTCCACCCCGGCGGCGGCAGCGTGGTCGCTTACCCCGGTTTCGAAGTCGGTGGCCGCGGGCCCGGGTTTGACAATGCGCTGGTCCAACTCGGGAAACAGCACGTCCTGCAGTGCGTCCTCCAAACCGGAGTAGGACACTCCGACGAGCCGAATCGGCCCAACCTCGTCCGGGTAGCGGACCAGCTTGAAGGCGGTGGCGAGTAGAGTGTCGGCGTCATCGGTGGCGTAGGGCAACGTGGCGGAGCGCGACTCGATGCGGAAATCCGCCATGCGCAGTTTCACGCTCACCGTCCGCGCCCCGCGGCCGTCCTTGAGCAGGCGGCGGTGCGACTCCTCGGCGGCCCGCCGCAGGGCCGCATCTACTTCGGGGGGCGCGGTCAGGTCCTGCGGGTAGGTGTGCTCCGAGGAAATCTGCTTCGCCTCGGCGCGGGGAGCGACCTCGCGGTCATCCACGCCGCGGGCGAGCCACCACAGCTGTTTGGCCACGGCCCCTCCCAGCGAGATTTCCACCTCTTTCTCGCTCAGGCGCGCGAAGTCTCCGATTGTCTCGATTCCCGCCGTGGCGAGTTTGGCCTCGGTCACCGGACCTACTCCCCACAGTTCGTTGACCGGCAGGGGATGGAGGATGTCGAGCTGCTCGGCGTGCGGGATGACGAACACCCCGTCTGGTTTGGCAAGGCCCGAGCCGATCTTGGCGTACTGCTTGCCGGAGCCCGCGCCTATCGACGCCGGCAACCCGGTCTCCTCTTTAATCTCCGCCCGCAACCGGTTCGACCATTCCCGCACCTCCTCCGACGTCACCCCGGCCAGTTCGGCGGGTTCCATGAACGCCTCGTCGATGGAGAGCTGCTCCACAATGTCGACGCGGCGTGAGATCAGCTCGAAAACGCGCCGCGACGCGGTCGTGTACACCGCCCTGCGCGGAGCCACCAGCACCGCCCTGGGCCCGACGAGGCGCGCTGCGCGGTGGGTGGGCATGGCGGAGCGGGCGCCGTACTTGCGGGCCTCGTAGCTCGCACCCGCGACCACTCCGCGCCCGGAGACACCGGCCACGAGCACCGGGCGGCCTTTGAGCGTGGGGCGGGTGAGTTGCTCGCAGGAGGCGTAGAACGCATCCATGTCGATGTGTAAGACCCAGCGCCGCTGAGGAATTGCCATACGGGACCTTTATTCCGCTGGCTTGCGCAACGCCACCGCCGAGACGATGAGCACGATGCCGATCATTTCTGCCGGGCTGAGCCACTGGCGCAGCACCAGCGCTCCCACGGCAGTGGCCACCAACGGCAGAATCGCCTGGAGCAGCGCGAATCCAGCGGGCCCGGCGAGACGCATGACGACCTGGTCCAGGGAGTACGGCAGCGCGGCCGAGAAGAACCCGAGGCCGAGCCACATCAGTGCGAGACTTCCAACCCCGACCTGGGGGTGGTCCGGCCACAACCAGACTGCGGCCGGCAGCGCGAGAAACGCAGCCCAGGCGAAGCCGACCGCGGTCGACGACTTCGATGTCCCGGGATCGGACGCGATACGGGAACCCGCCACGATGTAGGCCGCCCACAGCACACCCGCAGCCAGCGCCAGAAGGATGCCCGCGGCGTTGTCGGACCACGTGGCACCCGAGATAACCAGCACGCCAGCGGTCGCGAGGCCCAGCGCCGCCCAGTCGCGGGCCGTGCGCGAGCCGACTGCGGCGACGGCGACGGGGCCGAGGAACTCGATCGCCACCGCGGTGCCCAGCGGGATGAGAGCGATGGCGGCGTAAAACGTCATGTTCATCGCCAGCGTCGCTGCACCGTAGATCGCCGCCGTCCTGCCCGCGGCTCCGACAAAGAGGCGCGGGTGGGGGCGTCGAAAAGCGAGCAGGAGAAGGGCGGCCGCGGAGATGCGGAACCACGCGACGAGCGCGGGCGGGAAGGCGCCGAAGAGCCCGACCGCCACCGCCGCGCCAGCGTAGAGGGAGGTGCCGGAGACCACCATCAGCCCCGGCGCGGCCCACCTCTCTGCCCGGCCCACGGGCTAGCCGTTCTTCACCACGGTAGCGGTGACCCCGTCGAGGACCTGGTGGCTGCCACCGACCGGTTCCGTGGTGACGTCGAAGGACGTCGCCAGGGTCTCCGCGGCGATGTGGTCGGCGTGGCGGCGCGCCCACTCCTGTTTCTCGGCGGGCACGGCGAGCACGACGGCGATGCGGTCGGACACGGCGAGGCCTTCCTGCTTGCGGGCATCCTGCAGGCCGCGGATCACATCCGCTGCCCAGCCCTCGGCCTCGAGCTCCTCGGTGACTTCGGTGTCGAGGACGACGAGGCCGTCTTGGTTGGCCAGGCCGTCGACACGCGCGGTCGACTCCGGGTTCACGGCCACGAGACGCTCGGTGTAGAGCTCGGGCGTGAGCACAATGTCGCCGTCGACAACGACGTCCTCGCCACGGCGCTCGTAGTTGCCAGCCTTGACGTTCTTGATTGCGCGCTGCACGTCGCGGCCGAGGACGGGGCCCGCCGCCTTCGCGTTGACAACGACCTCGAACGAGCCCGCGGAGGCGACGTCCGGGGTGAGCTCGACGTCCTTGACGTTGACCTCATCGCGGATCACCGACACGAAGTCCTCCAGCTGCGCGGCGTTCGGCAGCGCCACCGTCAGCTTCGGCAGGGGCAGGCGGTTACGCAGTTTGTTGGACTTGCGCACCGAGCTTGCCGCGGAGCACACCGCGCGCGTGGCGTCCATCGCCTCGACGAGGCCGTGGTCCGCCGGGATCTCCTCGGCGCGCGGGTAATCCGCCAGGTGCACAGAGCGCTCACCGGTCAGGCCCCGCCAGATGACCTCGGTGATGTACGGCAGCAGGGGTGCTGCGACACGGCAGGTGATCTCCAGCACCGTGTAGAGGGTGTTGAAGGCCTCCGGGTGCGCCTCTTGGCCCTCCCAGAAACGGTCGCGCGAGCGGCGCACGTACCAGTTGGTCAGGGTGTCGGCGAACTGGCGCACCTCGTCGCAGGCGTCCGCAATGCGCGTGTCCTCCAGCGCTGCACCGACGCGCGCCACCAGGTCGTGGGTCTTGGCCAGGATGTAGCGGTCGAGCACGTCCGTCGAGTCCACCGACCACTGCGCGTCCTGCGAGCTGTAGAGCTGCAGGAAGGTGTATGCGTTCCAGATCGGCAGCAGCGCCTGGCGCACGCCGTCGCGGATGCCCTGCTCGGTGACAATCAGGTTGCCGCCGCGCAGGATCGGGCTGGACATGAGGAACCAGCGCATCGCGTCGGAACCGTCGCGGTCGAAGACCTCGAAGACGTTCGGGTAGTTGCCCTTGGACTTCGACATCTTCAGCCCGTCGGAACCCAGCACGATGCCGTGCGCGACGACCTTCTTGAAGGCCGGGCGGTCGAACAGCGCGGTGGACAGCACGTGCTGGACGTAGAACCAGCCGCGCGACTGGCCGGAATACTCGACAATGAAGTCCGCCGGCTGGCGCGCGTCGTGCTCTGCGACGTTCTCGAACGGGTAGTGGTACTGCGCGAACGGCATGGAGCCGGACTCGAACCAGCAGTCCAGCACGTCCGGCACGCGGCGCATGGTGGACTGGCCCGTGGGATCGTCCGGGTTCGGGCGGGTCAGCTCGTCGATATGCGGGCGGTGCAAACTTTGCGGGCGCACGCCGAAGTCGCGCTCGAGCTCGTCGAGGGAGCCGTAGACGTCGACGCGCGGGTACTCGGGGTTGTCGGAGACCCACGCCGGCACGGGCGAACCCCAGTAGCGGGTGCGCGAGATGTTCCAGTCGCGGGCGCCCTCAAGCCACTTGCCGAACTGCCCGTCGCGGATGTGTCCCGGGATCCATTCGATCTCCTGATTAAGCTCGACCATGCGGTCGCGGAACTCGGAAACCTTGACGAACCACGCCGGCAGCGCCATGTAGATCAGCGGCTCACCCGAGCGCCAGGAGTGCGGGTAGGAGTGCACGATGGTCTGGTCGCGCACCACACGCCCGGCAGCCTTGAGGTCGCGGATGATGTCGCGGTTGGCGTCGAAGACAAGCGAGCCCTGGTACTCCGGCACCAGCGAGGTGAATTTGCCGTCGGCATCGACGGGGATGACCAGCGGGATGCCATACCTCTCGGTGGTGGCCATGTCGTCCTCGCCGAAGGCGGGGGCCTGGTGGACAACACCCGTGCCGTCCTCAGTGGTGACGTAATCGGCCACCAGCACCATGAAGGCGTTCTCGGTGTCGGCGAAGTGGTCGAACACCGGCGTGTACTCGAGACCCTCGAGCTCGGCGCCGGTAAACGTTTCCACGACCTCGGCATCGCCGCCGAGCTCCTTGGCGTACGCACCCACCAGGTTCGAGGCGAGCAGCAGTTTCTGGCCGGTAAACCCGGCGGCACCGTCGTCGGCGACGCGCACGAGCGAGTACTCCACCTCGGGGCCGACGGCGAGCGCCAGGTTCGACGGCAGCGTCCACGGGGTGGTCGTCCAGGCGATGGCGGCGGCGTCGTGGAGCTCGGGATGCTCGGCCCAGGTTGTCTCGGCGGGGAATCCGGACCGCGCGCCGGTGAACGGCATGGTCACCGTCACCGTCGGGTCCTGGCGCTCGCGATAGGAGTCATCGAGGCGGGTCTCCTGGTTCGACAGCGGGGTGTGCTCGGCCCAGGAGTACGGCAGAACCCTGAAGCCCTGGTAGATCAGGCCCTTGTCGTAGAGCTCCTTGAACGCCCACATGACGGACTCCATGAAGTCCGCATCCATCGTCTTGTAGCCGTTGCCAAAATCCACCCAGCGCGCCTGGCGGTTGACGTAGTCCTCCCACTCGTCCGCGTAGTGCATGACGGACTTCGCGCAGTACTCGTTGAACTTCTCCAGGCCCATGTCCTCGATCTGGGCCTTGTCGGTGATGCCGAGCTGCTTCTCCGCCTCCAGCTCCGCGGGCAGGCCGTGGCAGTCCCAACCGAACACGCGCGGGACGTAGCGGCCCGTCATGGTGCGGTAGCGCGGCACGATGTCTTTGACATAGCCCGTCAGAAGGTGTCCGTAGTGGGGCAGGCCGTTGGCGAACGGCGGGCCGTCGTTGAAGACGTACTCTTCGCAGCCCTCACGGTTGCTTAACGACGCCTGAAACGTGCCATCCTCATCCCAGTACGCGCCAACCACGCGCTCCATTGCGGGAAAGTTGCTGCTGCCCCCGGTCATATCGACCTTGGGGTACACACCGCCGACCTCGGTCATGTCTCCTACTCCTTCACTCACGTCAATGTCGCTGGTGCAGGGACGCGGGTTACCGCGCGGTACCACCCTGCTTGGAGCGGGCCGAAGCCGACTCCCACTTCGTTGTGGTGAAGGAAGTGACGTCTTCCCGTAGACGTCCGGTTCTACTGGGCCCATTGGTGGGCCTTTCTTCCGGAAACGCTCCCCGGTGATGGCCGGATCAACGCGCGCGTTCGATGCGTATTGGGTGCGACGCATCGGCGACGGGGTTTATTCTAACCCGTCGGCCCGTATCGCGCTCAAGCGGTGCCGTCACCCGCCACCCCGGGGCGGTGAAAGGCGAACGCCCCCGCATCCCGGTGCGGGACGAGGGGGCGTCGACAAGCGGAGGGCTACTTCTCGCCTGCGTCTCCGTTCGGTGCGGAGGTGCCGCGGGACTCGAGCTCCTCGAGCTGGGACTGCAGCAAAGTCTTCAGGCGCGTGCGGTATTCGCGCTCGAAGGTGCGAAGCTCCGCGATGCGGTTTTCCAGGGCGGTCTGCTGCTGCTTCACCGTGTTCATGATCTCGGTGTGCTTGCGCTCGGCGTCGGCCTGCAGCTTCTGGGCCTTCTCCTCAGCCTGGCGAACCTGAGCCTCAGCGCGGGAGTTCGCGTCGCTTGTGGTCTCTGCGGCCTTCTTTTCCGCGTCGGACACGAGCTTCTGCGCACGGGTCTCCGCCGTGCTGGTGGTCTCGTTCGCCTTGGACTCCGCTTCCTGCAGCTGGCGCTCGGCGGCGCCACGGGCCTCGTCGAGCATGGAACGAGCCTCAGCCTGGGCGTCAGAGGTCAGGCGGTCAGCCATCTCCTGCGCCAGGCCGAGGACCTTGGCGGCCTGGACGTGGGTGTCGGCGGACGCCTCGGTCTTCGGCGCCGGCTGCGCGGAGACTGCAGCGGCCTGGGTGCCCTTCGTGTCCTTGTTCTCCTGGGCTTCCTTCGCCTGCTTGACTGCGCGGTCAGCCTCTTCGCGGGCGCTGCGGGCCTCTGCCTCGGCGCGGTTCTTTGCCTCTTCGGCAGCGCGCACCTTCTTGTCGTACTCCCCGCGCAGCTCTGCCTCGAGCTTCTGGCGCAGGGCCTTCTCATCAACCTGGGGTGCGTCAACCTTTGCCGCGGCAGGGGCGGGAGCCTGAGCTGCGCCACCGCGGCTGAGCTCCTCCACCTGGGCGCGCAGGTCGTCGTTCTCGTCCAAGAGCTGGGCGAGGGTGTCCTCTACCAGGTCGAGGAACTGGTCGACCTCGTCCTCGTTGTAACCCCTCTTGCCGATCGGCGGCTTGTTGAAAGCGACTTTGTGCACGTCTGCTGGAGTCAGCGGCATTAGAGTTCCCTTCGCGTTGATGTCGAGCTCACCTGCGTGAGCGCTTGGGTGCCCGCCCTCTAAAAGCGAACTCCCAAAATATATGTACGTTTTTTAATGAGTTAACACAGTGAGTGTAACCGAAGCACTCCCACGTCAAGTCATTTATACCTTCAATCTACCCCTGACGTTGACCTGTTACGCGCCGTTACACGCGCACGGGGTAGGAATTCCCGCCGCTTAGCGCAGGAACGGCAGCACCAAGAAGGCGTGGATGATGAACTGCAGCAGCGCAAGAATGAGAAAGAGCGCGATGACGCTGATGTCGATCCCGATTCCGTTTCCCAAGCGCAGCGGCGGAATAAGGCGGCGCAGCGCCTTCACCGCCGGGTCCGTGGCCACGAAGATATACTCTGCGGCGATCATAAACCAGCGGGGCGGGTCGAAGTGCTTCGAGAAGGATTGAATCATCTCCACGATGATCCGGATGACCACCATGAGCGAGTACAACCCGACGAGCGCGAAAAGAATTGATCCGAACAGAGCCACGGGGTGAAGCCTACCGGTGCCGGCCCGCCACCACTAATGCCCCGGCTCCGTGCGAGACGGAACCGGGGCATTGGCGCTCGGTGCTCGGCGTGTCTAACGCAGGTGAGCGGCGCGCTCGAGCTCCAGCGGTGCGATGCCAGCGTTCTCTGGGGCGATGGCGAAGACGCGGCGGTCGGTGTCGATGTTGCGGGAGAGGTTGTGCATCTTGCCGCGCAAGGCGAAGCACAGGCCGGCGGCGAAGTCGACGAGACGCTTCGCGTCGGCCGCGTCAAGGTCTGTCAGGTCCATGATCACGGCGTCGCCGTCGCGGAACGGCTCGCCGATCTCGCGGGCGTCGTTGTAGTTGCGCGGCGTCACCGTCAACACTGCCGGGGTGTGCACGCGGGTGGAGCCGTACGCGCGGGTGTCGCGCTCCGCAACCTCCCTGTCAATCCTGTCACCCCGGCCGTAACCGGTGTCCGCTGCGGCGTAGCGGCGCTCGTCGTCGTAGTAGTAGGCGTCATCTGCCTCGTTGACGTCTTGGACGCCTAGGCCGAAAAATTCCTTTGCGCTGCCGATGAAAGACATAAGTGGGTGCTCCTGCGGGTAGTTGCCGTCCGATGGGGCTAGCCTACGGGCCGCGCCCCAAACACCCCGGTTCCGACACGCACGATGTCAGACCCGCAAGCGACGGCTTCTGCGAAGTCGCCGGACATACCCGCAGACAGGAGCATCGCGCGGCCGTGTTTCTCGCCGAGGGCGTCGGCGCGGGAACGGGCCTGCGCGAATACGGCCGCGGCGTCGGACCCGAGCGGCGGGACGACCATCAACCCCGCCAGCTGGAGGTGTTCGGCGCGCTCGATCGCCTCCGCGACGTTGTCCAGCTGCGCGTACGGGATTCCTCCGCGAGCGGTGTCACCGTCCGCGGATACCTGAACCAGGCACGGTAGCGGCGCGGCGGTGCGGACGCCACGTTCGAGCGCGAGCGCCATGCCCCGGTCGAGCCCCTCGGCGAGCTTCACCGAGTCCACCGAATGCACCTCAGCGGCCCACCGTGCCACGGCATTCGCCTTCTTCGACTGAATCTGACCGATCATCGCGATGCCTACCGCGCAGCCGGCGGCGGCTAATTCTTCGGCCTTGCCACGCGCCTCCTGCTCGCGGTTCTCCCCCACTAGCTCCACGCCAAGCTCACCGAGGGTGGCGATGTCATCTACCGTGTGGAACTTCGACACCGGAAGCAGGCGCACGCTGCCTGCTTCGCGCCCGGCAGCGCGCTCGGCGTCGCGGATCTCCCCGAGCACACGCTCGAGGTTGGCTTTCAGCTCGTCTTTCCTAGTCGGTGCCGTCACTGCCCACTCCCGTCAACCAGATCACACCGGCCTGCCTTCCCGTTTGGCCGTCACGACGGTAGGAAAAGAAGTCCCCGTCGGTGACCGTGTCACGCGGGTCCGCGTCGATGTGGGTCACTCCGAGCCCCATGAGCTGGCGCACCAGCCCGGCGCGGATGTCGACACCGTCGGTACCGGCGCGCGTTCGGGTCCTTGAACCGGGAAGATGCTTTTCGACGTCCGCAGCCATGCCACCGGGCACCTCGTACGACTCCCCTGCCGCTGCGGGCCCGAGGAGGGCCTGGATGTTGCCGGGCCGCGCACCCTGCTCCACCATCGTCTCCACCGTCTTGCGCACGATACCGTTGCGGGCGCCGACCCGCCCGGCGTGCACGGCGGCGGCGACACCCGCGCCGTGATCCGACAGCAGGACCGGAACGCAGTCGGCCACGAGAACGCAGAGGGCGAGACCCGGCGTGGTTGTCACCACCGCGTCGGTGGCCTCCACCGGCTCGGGCCGGGGGCCGTCGACCACGGTGACGGTGTTGGTGTGCAGCTGCTCCATCCACACGAAGTTTTCGGGCGCAACACCAGTCACCTCCGCCAGGCGCCGCCGGTTGGCGCGCACCGCCTCCGGGTCGTCGCCGACATGGTCGCCGAGGTTGAAGGAACCGTACGGGGATGAGGACACCCCGCCTGCACGGGTGGTGAACACCATGCGGACGGGGCGGTCGTGTGTCGTGCCATAAGCCATGGCACCCAGGCTAGCGCCCTGAGCGGCGTGCGCGTTAGCGCAGGAAATCGGGGACGTCGACGTCGTCGTGTCGGTCGTCGTTTCGGTTGTCGTAGCGATCGTCAAAGCGGTCACTGCGGCGGGCATCCCGGCGCTCGTCCCGGTCGGTGAAAAGGCCCGGGCGGCGGTCGTCAAAACGGTGCCGGGCTTCGTAAGACTCGTCGCGCTCCGTCCGGTCGTCGAAAAGCGAACCGCGCTGCGGCGCGGGGGTCGCGGTCTCCGAGACCGGGGCCTGGTCGACGGTGACTGCGCGGGTGGAACCCTCGGATTGTCCCTGCTCCACCTGTTGGGAGTGGTCGGCGTCGGGACGCACGTTGGCCTTCTCGTCGAAGCCGGTGGCAATGATGGTGACGCGGACTTCGTCACCCAGGTTGTCGTCGATGATGGTGCCGAAAATGATGTTGGCGTCGTCGTCAGCCTTTTCCTCGACGATCGAGGCCGCGTTGTTGACCTCCATCAGGCCGAGGTCGGAACCACCGGCGACGGAGATGAGCACACCCTTGGCACCCTCCATGGTGGCCTCGAGCAGCGGGGAGTTGATCGCCTGCTCGGTGGCGGCCATGACACGGTTGTCTCCGCGGGCGGAACCCACGCCCATGAGTGCGGAACCGGCGTCGGCCATGACGGAGCGGACGTCGGCGAAGTCGACGTTGATCATGCCCGGGATGGTGATCAGGTTCGTGATGCCCTGGACGCCGTTGTAGAGCACCTCGTCGGCGGCGCGGAAGGCTTCCATCATTGACAGCTCGGCGTCACCGAGCTGCAGCAGGCGGTCGTTGGGGATGACGATGACGGTGTCGCAGACCTCTTTTAGGTTGGCGATGCCCTCCATGGCCTGGCGGGTGCGGCGCTTGCCCTCGAAGGAGAAGGGACGGGTAACAACACCGATGGTCAGCGCGCCCATCTTCTTGGCGATACCTGCGACGACCGGGGCCGCGCCAGTACCGGTTCCGCCGCCCTCGCCGGCGGTGACGAACACCATGTCGGAGCCCTTGAGGGACTCCTCGATCTCCTGCTTGTGGTCCTCGGCGGAGGTGCGGCCGACCTCGGGATTCGCTCCGGCGCCGAGCCCGCGGGTCGCCTCCCGCCCGATGTCGAGCTTTGTGTCCGCGTCGGTGAACAGCAGCGCCTGGGAGTCGGTGTTGACAGCGACGAACTCGACGCCCTTCAACCCTTCTTCAATCATCCGGTTGACGGCGTTGACGCCGCCGCCGCCGACACCGACAACGCGGATCATGGCGAGGTAGTTAGCGGGAGAGGTCATGTGAGATGTCTCGCCTTTCAGGTAACTCATGATTAGTGGGCCTTACGTGGTCTCCATCATGGGCGAGAAATTCCGCAATTCATGTTTTTAGTCCGGCGTGTCACTACCCTCAACCTCAACTTTAGGGTTGTGACCTGGGGATTTAACGGACGGTGACCTGCTCTGGGTTCGTGACGTTGAACTCGCCGCCTTCGCGTTGCAAAACGACGTCGAGCGCCAGCGCCTTGTTCGCGTTGTCCTCGTTCGCCCCCCACACCACGGTTCGGTCGTCGGTCAGGTGCAGCACGAAGATGTGGGGTCCGCGCGCCTCGAGCGATCGCACCGCCTCGCGCCCCTTTTCGCTTATCGACGCCGCCACCTCGACCGCCGCAGCCAGAACCCCGTCTTCGCGCGCCGCGTCGCCGGTGATCTCCACCGCGCCGGCCGGCGGTTCGTCGACCGCGAAGACGTCTCCCGCTGAGTTGATGAGGTGGCTGCCTTCCCCATCCCTGACGAAGGCCACCGCGACGTGCTCGGTGATCTCGACCTCGATGGTCGAGGGCCAACTGCGAGACACCGTGGCGGTTTTCACCCACGGCACACCCGCCACACCCACGGCGGCGTCGTGGGTGTTGACCGCCCCCATGGGCATGCCCAGCGAGATCCCGGTTGCCGAGACGATTTGCTCGGGGGTGACCTGCTGCGCACCCTCGACGGCGATCGACTTGACGGGGACGGCCTGGGTCCGGGGCAACACGAGCGCGGCGACGATGAGGAGGATCACCGCCAGCAGGGCGCCGGCGGCGAGGCGGCGTTTGTTTCGGAGCATGGTCTAGCTCCCCGCCAGGGCGGCAAGGATGTCGTCACCGAGCATGGTCACCGTGCCGGCGCCCATTGTCAGTACGAGGTCCCCGGGCCGGGCCAGTTCCGCGACCGTCGCCGGCGCCGCGGAGAAGTCCGGTTCGTAGCGCACCTCGGTTGCCGCATCCATCTTCTCGATGATGATGCGCGAATCGACGCCCTCCACGGGTTCTTCGCGGGCGCCGAAGATGTCGAGGACGACGGCGGCGTCGGCAAGCGAGAGAGCAGTAGCGAACTCGTCGACGAACGCGAGGGTGCGCGAGTACAAATGCGGCTGGAAGCACGCAACTACGCGCCCACCGTTGCCCTCCGCACGCACCTTGTCGCGCGCGGCGGTGAGCACCGCGGTGACCTCTGTCGGGTGGTGTCCGTAGTCGTCGTACACACGGATGCCAGCGTAGGCGCCTTGTGTCACCTCGCCCTTGAGCTCGAAGCGGCGCCGCACGCCTGTGAAACCGGACAACCCTTCTGCGAGCTTTTCGGGGTCGGCGCCCGCGAGGGTTCCGGCAACCAGGGCCGCGGCCGAGTTGAGCACCATGTGGTGGCCCGGGATGGTCAGGCTGTAGCGCACCGTGCGCTCGACGTCGCCCACGCGCAGCTCCACCACGGCGGAGGTCGCGTCAGAGGATGCGACCACAGCAGCCGCCGGGATCCCGGGGTGGCGCGCGGCCGCATCCGCGGTTCCGTAGCCGACAACGTTGATCCCGCGCCGTTTGGCGCGCTCACCGCACGCGGCCGCGTTGTCGTCGTCGAGGCACACCACAAGATGACCGCCCGGTTGCACGCGGTCGGCGAAGTCGTCGAACACCTGGAAGTACGCCTCGTGCGTACCGAAGTAATCGAGGTGGTCGGGTTCGATGTTGGTGATGACGGCGATGTCCGGCTTGTAGCGCAGCAACGACGCGTCGGACTCGTCCGCTTCGGCGACGAAAGCGTCTCCGGCACCCTGGTGCGCATTCGTACCGGCCAGGTTGAGCTGGCCGCCGATGGCGAACGACGGGTCCTCCCCCGCGGCCTGCATGGCAACCACCGTCATCGACGTGGTTGACGTCTTACCGTGCGTGCCTGCGAGCAGGATCTGGGTCGATCCCTCCATCAGCTCGGCGAGCAGATCCGAGCGGCGGAGGACTGCGATGCCCTCCTCCGCGGCGCGCACCAGCTCCGGATTGTCTTTGGGGATGGCCGCGAAACTGGTCACCACCGCCGTCGGCAACTGCCCGGACAGCTCAAGGTTGGCCCGGTCGTGGCCAACGGCGATCGTCGCACCCTGGCTGCGTAGCGCGCGCACCGGCCTCGAATCCTTCACGTCGGAGCCGGTCACCACGGCGTGGCGGCTCAACAGGATGTGGGCGAGCCCGGACATGCCGGAACCGCCGATCCCAATCAGGTGGACGCGGGACAGGTCGGTGCTGGTCATGGCGGTGCTGTTTCCTCCGAAATGAGTGGGGCGGGTTAGCGGGAACGCGCGGAACGGGCGGTACGGACAATACGCTGCGCCAGTTCCCGGGCCACGTCCCCGGCGCCCGAATTCTTCAGCGCCGCGCGCATCGCGGCGTGGCGATTGGGGTTGCCGAGGATAGCGTCCACCTCCTGCACCAGACGGTCGGGTGTGAGCTCGGTGTCCTCAATACGCACCGCGGCTCCCGCGTCCACCAGGTGCGCGGAGTTCAGGCCCTGCTCACCGTTGCCGTGCGGCAGGGGAACGTAGATCGCGGACAGGCCTGCCGCGGCGTTCTCTGCCACCGTCATCGCACCCGAGCGGCACACCACAATGTCGGCGACGGCGTAGGCCGCCTCCATCTCGTCGATGTAGGGCACGGCGGTGTAGTGCTCGCGCGGCTGCGGCGCGTCGTTCTTGCGGCCGTAGGCGTGCAGCACCTGCCAGCCGCGCGCCGTGAGCTTGTCGACGGCACCCTCTAGCGCCGCGTTGATGCTCGCGGCGCCCTGGGATCCCCCGGTGACCAGAATTGTCGGGCGCGCGGGGTCCAGATCCCACATATTGTAGCCGTGGTCAGCTTTCTTGCCCTCGGGATCGTCACCCACGCCGGGGCGCACGGGGATGCCCACAACTTCACCGGCCATGCCTGAGTTGGCCACGGCGTTGAAGCCGGTTCCCCCGAGGCGCACTCCGAGTTTGTTGGCCATGCCAGCCAGCGCATTCGTTTCCAAAACGAAGAACGGGATGCCGAGTGACCGGGCGGCGAGGTAGGCGGAGGCGGCGACGTAGCCACCGGTGCCGAACACCGCGTCAGCGTTGCTCCGCTGCAGAGCGCGGCGGGTCTGCCGCACGGAATTGGCCAGCTTCAACGGCACCCCGGGCAGCAGCCACGGCTTCTTGCGCGGAATAGGGACCGGGTCGACGAGGTGGAGTTCGAAACCGCGGGCCGGGACAATGGCGGTCTCCAAACCCTTGTCCGTTCCGAGGGCGCAGACGGTCACCCCGAACTCGTCGCGCAGCACCTCCCCCACAGCCAGCGCGGGTTCAATGTGTCCGGCGGTCCCGCCGCCTGCGACGACGACACTCAACTGGTCAGCCATGCGGAAAGCGACTCCCTTCTAGCTGGCGCGTCGGCCGCCGCGCCAGGAACTGTCTCTCCGGACATCGTAGCGCGGGCGGGATTGCCCGCGGTTGCCGGTGACGGGGCGCTGGAACTCCCGATCCTCCCGGGGCTCGCGGGGCGCTGCGGGGCGGGCCGTGACCGGTGCGCCGAAGCGCTCACGTCGTCCGGCGGCGGTGCGGACGGAGCGGCGCCCGCGCACCATCTGGCCGGGGGACTTCGGCTCCCCGATACCCAGGACCCGGTCGAAGGCGGGGCGGCCGTAGTTCTGCATCGAGGACACCGCGTCAGGCTCATGGCGGGCGACGGAGGCGAGCATGCCCATCGCTCCGAGCGTGATTACCGCGGACGTGCCGCCCGCGGAAAGCATCGGCAGCTGAATACCGGTGACGGGCAGCAGGCCGAGGACATAGGCAATGTTGATGAACGCCTGGGAGACCACACCTGTGGTCAGCGCGGCGGCGAGGAGTGCCTGGAACTGGTTGCGGGCGCGGCGGGCTGCGCGCAGACCGAAGAAACCCAACAAACCGAACAGCACGATGACCAGCGCCCCGCCCCACAGCCCGAGCTCCTCGCCGATGACGGCGAAAATGAAGTCGTTGCGCGCCTCCGGCAGGTAGAACCACTTGGCGCGTGACTGGCCGAGGCCGACACCGAACAGGGAGCCGTCGGCAAGCGACAAGAAGCCCTGGTGGGATTGGAAGGCGATGCCGCGCGTGTCCTCGAACCGGCCGAACAGCGCGTCGAAGTACACGTGGAAGCGGTTGGATCGGTAACCGCCGGAGAGGAAGACGAACACCATTCCGACGAGAGCGACGGCGCCTGCAGCCGCGATGAGCCGCCAGGAAATTCCCGCGAACAGCAAGATGAAGGCGACGACAATAGAAAATGACACGGCCATGCCGTAGTCGCCCTGCAGTCCAATGAGGCCGAGGCAGAGCACCGCGACGGCGATAAACGGTGCGAAACCGTTATCCAGGCGCGAGGGACGGTTGTAGTCCTTGTTCGCCAGGATGCTCGCACCCCAGATGGCGATAGCCACGCGCGCGAGCTCCGACGGCTGCAGGCTGGCCGGGCCGAGCACCAGCCACGACTGGGAACCCACCTCCTCGCGCCCCGTGCCCAGCGGTGTGAGCACCACCACGAGAAGAAGGACCGAAATCCCCATGATGACGTGCGAGAACCTGCGCAGCCGATCGGGCGACATCCTGAGCAGAAGCCAGAAAAAGAACAGGCCTCCGGCGACCATGATCGTCTGTCGGATCGCCTGGGACCAGACGGAGGCCGAAGAAGCGAAGGACGACGCCATCGACGAACTCATCACCATGACCACACCCAGTCCGGCGAGGACGAGGACGATCGTGCGGATCATCGTGTAGTCGGTCAGCGGGCGCGCCTCCATCGCGGCATCCGCGCGGCGGATGAACCGGGCGAGTGCCGACGACGGCGCGGGCTGGGAGGGCTGGGGCGCTTTCCTCGGCACGTGTGCGGTTACAGGCGCAGCCCCCTGCCGCGCCCCCGGGTGTGGTGGACGTCCGCGCCCACCTCGAGTCACCGTCATGAAAGCAGCCCCTTCGCCTCGACCGTCCCAAAAAACACCATTATCACTACAGCCACATTAGCCCCGAGAAGCACTCCGGCGACTGTAGCAACACGGGGTCGCGCTCGAATTACACGCAGTGTCGCACTGCTGCGGCCGCGAACGCGTCGCCACGCGCGGACATCCCGGAAAACATATCCAAACTCGCGGCGGCCGGTGCGAGGACGACGGTGTCTCCCGGCCGAGCGTTCTCGGCGGCGAACCTGACACACTCGTCCATCGCCCCTTCGGGGTCGGTGGACTCGCTGACGAAGACGGGCACGTCGGGAACAAGGCGTCGCAAAGCGTCGTGGAAGAGGCCGCGATCCACGCCAAGGAGCGCGACCGCGCGGAACAGCTGACCGTGGTCCGCGATCAACTGGTCCACGCTCGCGCCCTTGAGCTGGCCGCCGGCGACCCACACCACCGTGCCGGGCGCGCCCGCTCCCGCCAGCGCCGAATCTGCCGCATGAGGGTTGGTCGCTTTCGAGTTGTCGATCCAGTCGACCCCGTTCGCGGAGTGCACGACAGCGCCACGGTGACCCTCGACCCGGTACCCGGACAAACCGTCCTGGATCCGCTGCGGTTCCACTCCCTGCGTTACCGCCACCGCGGCAGCCGCCAGCGCGTCCAGCACGCCCGCCACCCCGGCCGGCTCGATGCCGTCGGCGCTGGCGATGTCCTCGAGCACTCCTCCGCGGTTGAACACGATCCGCCCGCCTACGACCCCGAGCTCGCTTATCGACGGCTCGCCCAACGTGAACCCGACGATGTCATCGCGCCCGGTGAGCTGCGCCAAGCGGGCCACCTCGGCGTCGTCGACACCGGCGACGGTTGACGGTGCCGCCAGCACCTTCGCCTTCGCCTGCGCGTAGGCGGTGAAGGAACCGTGCCAGTCGATGTGGTCGTCGGCAAGGTTGAGGAGGACACCCGCATCCGGGACGAGCTGGCTCGACCAGTGCAGCTGGAAGCTCGACAGCTCGGCGACGAGGACGTCGACCCGGGGGGAGGCGACGAGCGCGTCGCTCACCGCAACCCCGATGTTGCCGCACGCCTGCGCGCGCAGACCAGTGTCCTTGCTGGACTCATCCATAATGGCTGCGAGCATGCCCGTCGTCGTTGTTTTTCCATTTGTGCCGGTAACGACGAGCCAGATGCGCGGCGCACCGAACACCCCGGCGCGGTCGAGGCGGAAGCACAGCTCAACGTCGCCGATGACGTCGATTCCGGTTTCGCGGGCGGCGAGGAGAAGCGGTGAGTCGGGGCGCCAACCGGGTGAGGTGACCACGATGCCGAACTCGGCCAGCCGTTCGGCCACCTCTGCGGTGCTGAATGCGGCAGCACCTGCTTCTTCCTTGGCTCGCGCACGGTTGGCTGGGTTGTCGTCCGCGACGGCGAAGCTGACGCCGAGGGTGCGAAGCAGCTTCGCGGCACCGAGACCGGACACGCCCGCACCGGCGACGAGGACACCGCCCCGCAGCTCCGCGGGGATGGCAGCGGTGTTGATCTGCGCCGTCACGGCAGCGTCGCCCCGACCCTGGTCAGCCACTCACCGTAGAACAGGGCAAGGCCCGTCGCGACAGACATCGCCGCGATCAGCCAGAAGCGGATGACCACGGTCGTCTCCGCCCACCCGCCGTTTTCAAAGTGGTGGTGGAACGGCGCCATGCGGAACACGCGCTTGCCGGTGGCCTTGAAGGAGACAACCTGGATCACCACTGACGCGGCCTCGATGACGAACAGAGCGCCGATAATAACCATCAGCAGCTCCGTCTTGGAGGTGACGGACAGGCCGGCCACGAGCCCGCCAAGGGCGAGGGAGCCGGTGTCACCCATGAAGATCTTCGCCGGGGAAGCGTTCCACCACAGGAAGCCGACGCACGCGCCGAAGCCCGCGGCGGCCAGCACCGCCAGGTCGAGGGGGTCGCGCACGTCGTAGCACCCGGGGCCCGGCGCGGCCGCGCAGGAGTTGCGGAACTGCCAGAACGTCACACCGGTGTAGGCCGCCATGACGAGTGCGGTGGTGCCCGCCGCGAGCCCGTCGAGGCCGTCGGTGAGGTTGACGGCGTTCGACCACGCGGCGAGGAGGAAGTAGGCGAAGATGAGGAACATGATCGTCCCCACGACGCCTCCGACGGCGGCGAAGTTGATCGTGTCCAAGTCGCGCACAAAGCTCAGGTTCGTCGATGCCGGCGTGAGGCCGCTGTCATCCGGGAACTGCAGAACGAGGATGCCGAACGCGAGGGCGATGCCTAGCTGGGCAACGAGCTTCGCGGTTTTGTTCAGGCCCAGGTTGCGCTTCATAAACAGCTTGATGCCGTCGTCAGCGAACCCGACGGCGCCCAGAGCGAGGGTGAGCCCGAGAACGATGAGGCCCGAGGCGCTGAAGACGCGGTGGCCCGTCGACAACGACCACAGCCCCGACGCGAGGTAACCGAGCGTGATTGCGACAAGAATGGCGATGCCGCCCATCGTGGGCGTGCCGCGCTTGCGCGCGTGCGACTTCGGCCCGTCCTCGCGAATCTCCTGGCCCAGAGCTCGCCGGTTGAAGTACCGGATGAGCAGCGGAGTCACAAAGATTGCCACGAGGAACGCAACCGCTCCCGCGATGAAGATTTGAACCATTGTGCTTTAACGCTCCCCGTCTCCGAAGTTGCTCTCGAGATTTTTGTCGCCCCTCATGCTATGCCCCTCGAGCAAGCTGCCGGCTACCGCCCAGAGGCCGAGGGCGTTGGAAGCCTTGACCAGCACCACGTCGCGGACGTCGCGGTCGTACCAGCCCTCCTCCCCTGCGGGCGGCGCAGACAAGATGCCGTTCACCAGATCCGCAGCCTCCTCCACGTCGGCCGCGGCTTCGACACGGATCCCGCGGTCGCGCGCCCGGTCCTTCAGGGCTGTCATGGCGTCGTTGTCACCGACCGCGACCAAGTGCGTCACGCGGTAGCGGGCCAGCTCGTTGCCCAGTTCGTGGTGGGCGCTGACGGAATCGCTCCCGAGCTCCCCCATCTCGCCCAACACGGCGATGGACCGCGCTCCCGGTCTACCTGCCGCGGTGAAGCCGAGGGCGGCGATCCCGGCGCGCATGGAGTCGGGGTTGGCGTTGTAGGCGTCGTTGATTACGGTCACACCGTCGGCGCGGGTCTGCACGTCCATCCGGTTCCCCGACACGCCGTGTGCGCTGCTCAGGGCGCGCGCCACCGTCGCAGCGTCGATCCCCGACTCGATGCCGACGGCCGCGGCCGCCAGAGCGTTGGAGACCTGGTGGGCGCCGAACACGTTGAGGTTGACCCGCTGCGGGGCGTTGCCCGGCGAATGCAGGGTGAACGAGGCGCGGGTGACGTCATCAAGCGAGACATCCGTGGCGTAGTAATCGGCGCTGTTGCCCTCGGCCGAGAAGCGCACCACCCGGGCACCGGTGCGTGAATCCATGGCGGTCACCAGCGGGTCATCGGCGTTGAGGATAGCCACCCCGCCATCGGCGGCGGCTGGCAGGGCTTCGACAAGCTCGCCCTTTGCCACGGCGATATTCTCCTTCGACCCGAATTCGCCCAGGTGGGCAGAGCCGATATTGAGGACAACGCCGAACGTCGGGGGCGCGATCGTCGCCAAGTGGGCGATATGGCCGATGCCACGCGCCGACATCTCCGCGACGAGGAACCGGGTGGACTCCGTGCAACGCAGCACCGTGTACGGGTGACCGATTTCGTTGTTGAACGAGCCCGGGGGCGCGACGGTTTCTCCCGCGGCGGAAAGAACGTTGGCGATGAGGTCCTTCGTTGAGGTCTTGCCGGCCGAGCCGGTGATGCCGACGATGGATAGCCCGTGGTTGTGGGTGAGATGGTTGGCTACATAGCTCGCCAGTTTGGACATTCCCGCGACGACCCCGGCGGCCGAACCATCCGGGTCGTTCGCGGCGAGGTCGGAGTTGTCGCCGTCGCGTTTCGCGGCCTTCGGCACAACCACGGCGGGGACTCCCACGTCCTTGGCCGCGAGGACGCCGGCAGCTCCTTGCTCCACGGCGGCCGCAGCGAAGCTGTGCCCGTCAACGTGTTTTCCGGGGAGCGCGATGAACAGCCCTCCCGGGGAGATCTTGCGCGAGTCGAACTCGACGAACCCGTCGACAATGGCGTGCGGGTTCGCGCCGTCACTCAGCCGTCCGCCGGTGATCTCAGCGATCGTGGCTAATTCCAGAGGGATCATGTGCGAGCTGTCCTTACCTGCTTAGCGGCCCACGTTGCCGTGGGCGTCGTTTTCACCGTAGCCGTTTTCGGTCAGCGCCCTCCGCATCTCTTCGCGGTCATCGAAGTGGTGTGTCGTGTCTCCCACGGTCTGGCCGACCTCGTGGCCTTTGCCCACCACGACGACCGCGTCACCGGGCCGCGCCCACGCGACGAGCTGGTCGATGGCGTCCGCCCGCGAGCCGCTCTCCCTGATTTCTGCGGGGCTGCCGGTGGAGCGCGCGCCGTCGAGCACCGCCGCGCGGATAGTGGCGGGGTCCTCGGTGCGGGGGTTGTCGTCGGTGACGATCACTAGGTCGGCGCGCTTGGCCGACTCAGCCCCCATGATGGCGCGCTTGGAGGTGTCGCGGTCGCCGCCCGCTCCGACGACGATGCCGATCCTGCCGTCGACCTGGCCGCGCAGCGTCTGCAGAACTGCCGCGATAGCGGCGGGCTTGTGCGCGTAATCGACAACGGCAACAAAGCCCTGGCCGGCGTCGATACGCTCCATCCGGCCCGGCACGGCCGCACCCTCGAGCCCGCCGATGAACTTGCTCACGTCCGCACCGGCCGCGCGCGCGAGAGCGGTGGCCAGTGCCGCGTTGGCCACGTTGAAGGCGCCTGGCAAGGGCAGCGTGAATTCGTGGGTCTCCCCACCGAGCGCTAGCACGATGTCCTGGGCGCCCGTCTCGTGCACACCGACCATGCGGGCGCTGCAGTCGAGCCCGTCCTGGCCGCGCGTACCCACGCGCAACGGCCGGGCCGCGCGCTCGGCCATGCGCTGGCCCCACTCGTCGTCGACGCAGATGACGCTTGTCGACGCCGCCACCGGCGAGGCCGGGTCGAAGAACGTCGCCTTGGCCTCAAAGTAGTCCTCCATCGTCGGGTGGAAGTCGAGGTGGTCTTGGCTGAGGTTGGTGAATCCGGCGAGGTCGAACTGGGTGCCGCTGACGCGCCCGAGCATCAGGGCGTGCGAGCTGACCTCCATGACAACGTGCGTCACACCAGCCGCGGCCATGCGCGCGAACAGCGCCTGCAACGTCGGGGCCTCGGGGGTGGTCAGCGATGTCGGAACTTCCCTGCCGCGGATGCGCGTGCCCGTCGTGCCGATGAGGCCGACCTCGGCGCCCGCGGCCATGAGGCCGCGCTCTAGGAGGTAGGTCGTCGTGGTCTTGCCCGACGTCCCCGTCACTCCAATCAGAGTCATGCGTTGCGACGGGTGCCCGTAAACCTCGGCGGAGACGTAACCCAGGATGGCGCGCACGTCGTCGACCACCAGCACGGGCCGGGTGTCCGCCGCGCCGCGGAGGATGGAGAGGCCCTCCTCGTCAGTAAGAACCGCACGGGCGGGCGACTCGGAGGCGTACTGCGCGCCGTGGACGCGGGTCCCCGGCAGGGCGGCGAACAGCCCGTCGGAGTCGACTTCGCGCGAGTTCAGGCCAACCGAGCTGACGGTAACGCTCTCGGCGGCGCCAGCGGTGGCGTTGACAATCTTCGCGCCCGCGATGCGCGCCAACCCCGCGAGTGAGACAGGCTCCGGCGTTGTTCGGGGGTCTGCGTCCTGGCTGTCGTGGTTCACCGTCGTCCTCGCATTCTTGATTGTGCTTTTTGGTCCAAAACTAAGGCCTGCGCTTTACCGCTGTTCCAGAACGAACGGCTCTGCCGGTGGGCTCTGCGCAATATTCTCGCGGTTGATCAGCCAGGACGAAATCTCCCGGAACACCGGCGCCGCGGACTGCCCGCCCGCCCCGCCCTCGAGTGGGCCGCGCTGCGGCTCGTCGAGCATCACCGCCACGACGAACCTCGGGTCGTCGGCGGGCGCGATTCCGGCAAACGTGATCCAGAACTGGCTCTGGGAGTACGCGCCGGTTTCGAGATTCACCTTCTGCGCGGTGCCCGTCTTGCCGGAAAGCTGGTAGCCCTCAATGCCGTTGCCCTGCGCGGTGCCCGAGTTCACCCCCATCGGGTCCTGCTGGAAGGTGGACCGGAACATGTCCACCGTGGTGCGGGCAGTCTCCTCGCTAACCACGCGGGTGCGCTTGGCCGGTTCAGCCGGGACTTCCTGCCCATCCGGGCCGACCACTTCCGAGATAATGCGGGGTTCTACGCGCTCACCTCCGTTGGCAAGCGCCTGGTACACGCTCGCCATCTGCAGCGTCGTCCAGCTCATGCCCTGGCCGATGGGCAGGTTGGCGAAGGTGCCCCCCGACCACTGCTCCACTACGGGCAGCAAGCCTGGGGATTCGTTGGGCAGCTCGATGCCCGTGGTCTGCCCGATGCCGAAGCGGTCGAGGTATTCGGCAAACTTTTCTTCACCGATGCGCTGCGCGAGCTGCAGAGTGCCCACGTTGGAGGACTTACCGAAGATGCCGGCAGTGGTGTAAGGCGCGACATCGTGCACCCAGGCGTCTTTGACGGTCACACCCGCCATGTCGATCGAACCCGGGACCTGGTGCACCTCTTGGGGGTTCGTCAGCCCCTCCTCGATCGCCGCGGCGGCGGTGATGATCTTCGCCACGGAGCCCGGTTCGTACGGGTGGGAAATGGCGTAGTTGTCGAAACTGCGCCCTTGAGCCAGCTGCTTCTCCAGGTTGCCGTTCGGGTCGACGGTCCCGGTATTCGCCATGGCGAGCACCTCACCGGTGTGGGCGTCGAGCACGACAGCCTCAGCATCCTTGGCCAGGGAGTTCGCCTTCGCCTGTTCGAGCGTGCGCTGCACGAATGTCTGAAGGTCGACGTCGATGGTGAGCTTGACATGGGACCCGTCGACGGCCGGGACGGCGTCGCGAAGCGTGCCCGGAATCGACTGTCCGTCGGCGGAGACGTCCTCGGTGGAGCGGCCGTTGATACCGGTGAGGACGCTGTCGCTGGACGCCTCGAGGCCGAACTGGCCCTGTCCGTCCATGGACACCTTGCCCACGATGTTCTCACCGACCGCGCCGTTCGGATACTGGCGGATGTCCTGGTGGTCAGCGGCCACGCCGTGGAAATCCTTGGCCACCTCAGCGGCGACATCGGGGTCGACGTTGCGGACGAGGACCTCGTAATTGCTGTCGGCGTGGAGCTTGTCAAGGATGTCCTTGGAGCTCACCCGGTTTTCGCGGGCCTTTTCCCCGTCCTCGTCCTGCGCCCCGTTGACGGCGTGGGCGCCCTCGATCATCTTTGGGATCTCGTTCGCCATGGTCCGCAGCACATCCTCGACGCGGGCGTCGACCTGGGCGTCGATAGCTTCACGGGACAGCCCATCGACACTCATCTGCAGCTCCTGCTGCTCACGCAACTCCTTGCGCAGCAGGACCGGGGATACCGTCAGAGACCTCGCCTGCATCGTGTACGCCAGCTGGTTGCCTGCGCGGTCAACGATGTCGCCGCGGCGTGCCGGTTCGACATACACACGGGCGCGCTGCGCCTCGGCCTGCTGCTGCAACTCCGGACCCCAGGCGATCTGCACCCACGCGAGCCTGCCCACCAGCAGTGTCGCCGCGGCGAGGAATGCGGCCGCGATCAGCCGCGACCGGCGCCTCGTGACTGCCTTTTGCGACTCCGCAACGCGGGTGCTGGAATTGTTCACGACCCTGAAGTCACCTGCCTCGCTGTACTTTTACGTCCCGGGGACGATACTTGACGCACTACATATTGCCCGCTAGCGGGACCCGTCCCTGTGTCCGCCACACCAGTGGCGGCGACAAAGGCCCACTACTGCGCGGACGGGATACGCGGGGCGTAGGGGGCGAGGTTCTCCACCGGGGCGCCGGAGTTCGCCGGCGCAGCGGTGTCCCCGTTCTCTTGCCCGAGCACGTTGCCGCCCGGCAACTCGGTGAGGTTGCGGCCCACCTGCGCGGTGGCCGCGCGGTCGCTCGTTGCGCGGTCTTCCCGTGCGCGCTCGCCCTCGGCCGCGGTCACATCGGTCATCTTCTGCGTCGCCTCGGGGTTGAAGGCCCGCTCCTCGTGCACCGTTCCCTCCGCGTCGACGGCGAGAATCCCCGGTACGTGGGAAACGACCATTCCGGCCTGCGCGGCCTGTTCGGCGATGCCGGCCGATGACTGCAGGTTTTCCAGGTCGCGGTTGAGGGTTTCGACCTCATTGTTCAGCTGGCGCTCGCGTGCCTGGAGCTCCTGAACGGCGAAGGACTGCGTCGTGGACAACCCCGAGAGGTACATCGCAATGATGACACCGAGGATGAGGAGAGGAATAGCTATTGCGGTGACCGCGGAGAACTTCCTTTTAACCTCGTTGACCTCACCCACGCGGCGTCCGCGGACCGAGACGACCTGCCTCGACCCGAGACGCCCGGAACCCTGCGTGTTGCGCGGGTGCAGCGCATGCGGCGCATAGCGCCGGGGCGCCTGAACGGGCTGGTCCACCCCTGGGGTGCGGGGTTGGGCGGGGCGCGTCCTGCGCACGGCGGGCCGCTCGAGGGTGGTCGTGCCCGAACGGGCGCCTGCGGTGAGGTCTCGGCTTGCTCCCATGGCGTGTGTGCCTTTCATTGTCTGCGTTCGCTGCGGGTCGGTTACGGGCTGGGGTGGGAAAGCTTCTCGACGCCCCGGACACGCACCGGGGCAGCTCGAGAGTTCTGCTCGATTTCGGCCTCCGAGGCCTTCTCTGCCCCGCTGGTGATAGACCGGAACCCGGCTGCGGTGCCGGGGAGATCCATTGGCAACCCGGCCGGCGTGGTCGAGGTGCTCAGGGCGTTCAGCGCGGTCTTGACGATCTTGTCTTCGAGCGACTGGTAACTCATAAACACCACACGGCCGGATGAGCCGAGCGCGTCCGTGATCACGGGGATGACGTTCTCAAGCGCGTCGAGCTCCTGGTTGACCTCGATGCGCAGGGCCTGGAACGTTCGCTTGGCCGGGTGGCCACCGGTACGGCGGGTAGCGGCCGGAATCGCCTGGTAGATGAGCTCAACCAGGCGCCCGCTTCGCGTAAACGGTTCTTTCTCTCGTTCCTTGAGGACGTGGGACGCGATCTTGCCGGCGAAGCGTTCGTCACCGTAGGTTTTGAGGATCCGCGCGAGGTCACCGTGACTGTAGGTGTTAAGCACGTCGGCGGCGGTGATTCCGGTTGTGGGATCCATCCGCATGTCGAGGGGCGCGTCGACCCGGTATGCGAAACCGCGTTCCTCTTGGTCCAGCTGCATCGAAGAAACACCGAGGTCGAACAGTGCACCCGCGATACCGGCGGTTCGCGCCTTGTCGAACACGGGCCCCTTTCCCTCATCGATCGCGTTGCCGATCTCGTCGAAACGCGCCTGCACTCCCACGAACCGATCGCCGAAACGGCCGAGCCTGTTCGACGCGTCTCGCAGGGCCGCTGGATCGCGGTCCACGCCGATAACGCAGGCGAGGGGAAACGTGTCGAGGAAATGCTCGGTGTGCCCGCCGGCACCGAGGGTGCCGTCGACGATCACGGCGTCAGCGCCGAACGCCTCAATCGCTGGGGCGAGGAGGTCTGCCATGCGGTCGCGCATGACGGGGACGTGCCCATGGTTGGGCTTCAGCCCGAAGTCCATGTCCGCAATGCCGGATGTCTTGGACGCATCGTTGCCTGCTTGTGCCACCGGATCCACCCCCTTCAGTGTGCCGCCGCGCGTTGTTGTCCATGTGGGGAACGTATAGGGCCCTGCCCGAGGCGGCTGTTCTGATGTCGGGGAAGTACACCAGAACGCTTCACGCCCCGGACAGAGTCCGTACACGCTCTCCGTAGTCGTGCCTGCTTGTCGGGTAGTCAGTCCTACAACAGACCGGAGAGAATGTCGTCGTCATCGGCCGCCGCGAAGGCGGCCTCGGTTTCTTGCTGGTAGTCGGCCCAGGACTGCGCGTCCCAGATCTCCAAAAAATCGACTGAACCGATGACCACGCACTCCTTTGACAGGTGCGCATAGTCGCGGTGCGCAGGTGACAGCGTGATGCGACCGGAACCGTCCAGCGTTTGCTCATCCGCACTGGCAGCCAGATTTCGGATAAAGGCGCGCGCCTTGGGGTTCGTGCGCGAAGCTGCGGCCGCCTTACGGGCGCGTGCCGCAAACTCCTCGCGGGGATAGACCGCCAACGAGTGGTCCTGCCCCTTGGTCACCATCAACCCGTCCGCCAGGTCCTCGCGGAACTTGGCGGGCAGCGTCAGGCGCCCCTTGTCGTCGAGCTTGGGAGTGTAGGTACCCAGAAACATCCGGAGCCCACCTTCCTTCACTCTGCGACTACGGTTGTTCAATTTTCCGGGCGGCGATTCGCGTCAGCACGTAGTCAGAATGCCTCCACGCCTCTCCGCTACGCCCCACTCTATCCCACTTTCCCCCACTTTTTCCACACTAGGGCACACGTGTCCCCCAAATTTTAGAAAAACCGCAGGTTAACTCGCAAAATACTTGTGGGAGGCCGAACCAACCAGTGCTGTTTTCCCGCCACTTCGCGCACATCATTAACCCCATCGCACGATTTTTTCCTCAGCTAATTACAGAAAAAACACGTCGGACTCCACCGAGCGCAGAACTTGGTCATGGGCACGTACAAAGTAGGTGAAAGTGGGAGCGTCGGGTGGCGGAAAGTGGGGCACAAAAATACCCGCCCAGCGATACCGGGCGGGTTTAAGAGTGTGGTGGGGCGCTACTGCCCCTCGAAGCGACGCTTGAAGTTCTCCTCCATCTTGGAGGTTCGGGCGGATCGCTCCACCCGAGGTGCCGGACGCCCGGAGACGACTGGTCCGCGCGACGGCGATTTGAGGGCCATGACGCCGCCTGCGAACATGACGGCGAACCCGATTACGCTGAGGGCGACCAACCACACGTTGACTGTCGCCAAGGCGACACCACCGATCAGTAGCGCTAACCCGAAGATCATAAGCGCCGCACTGCGCATCGTCAGCTGGCCACCACCGTTTGGACCCGCCAGGCCAGCGCCGCTCGGCACTCGGTTGCCAAACTTAGGGTCCTCAGCGAGGAGCGACTGCTCAATCTCGCGAAGGGTGCGCTGTTCCTGCTCCGAAAGGGACACTGTGTTTCTCTCCAGCTCTACCGTTGGGGTGACTCAAGCTTTCTCTACACCTTATATAACGGAGAGTGTATCCAGATTGTTCCTGACCGTCGCGCGCTTCCCCGCAGACAGCACACTTCCGATCACGCCACCAGCGTTACCCCGGTCACCCCAGGAGTCGAGTCCTCCAGGAACTGGCTCGTCAACTCGATGAGAGTCCGGACCGCGTGAGGGTCTGGGTTGGCCTCGATACCGGAGACAACGCGGCCGCGTTCCCGGGAGTACGCCGAGAACGCCGCCGCCCATTCCTTACCGCGGTCCGAGGTTAGGGCGAGCTTCTCCCACGCGCTCGTGGGTAACCGCTTTCGCTTCTGTATGACTGGCGAATCGGCGTTGACCGACCCTGCCACCCGCAATGCCGCGCGATACGAATTCTCCAGGGCCACATCGAACGCCCCTAGGTCGAAATCCTCCTTCGCCTGGGCGAGAAGAGCGTACGCGGAACTAAGAAATGCGTCGCGCTGCGACATGCCGGCGCCGGAACCGAGAACGGAGTTGGTGGTTGCTGACACGATGCTGTTCATGGGGTTGCCTCCCAGCTTGTAGGTTTACTCTTTTGTTGGCCACAGACTAAAACGCACGTTCGACATGCAACACTCAGCGTTAGAACATATGTTCGCCTTTAGGTCCGATTCGCTGGAATCCGCACACCTAGGCGAGCGCGCGTGGTTCCATAGAGGCGTGACTGTGTCCATTCGCCGCCTCAGCGGGCCCGAGTTCGTTCTCCTAGCCCCCGACCTCGTCGACATCTACCTCTCAGCAATGGGTTACAACCCCGAGATCCGGATGCAACGAATTGCGGTGTGGCGCAGGGAAATTGTCTGGCCGGGGTTCACGGCAGTGGTGGCCGTCGAGGTTGACGGTGGCGAGGAGCGCATCGTCGGTATCGCGTACGGTTTCCTCGGTAGCAGAGACCGTTGGTGGGACCAGCAGCTACTGCAGGGCCTACGCCGTCACGGCGGCCCGACTACCCAACACCGGGAGATGATGAACAATTACTTCGAGGTAGCGGAGGTGCATGTGGACCCCTCCCGCCAGGGGGCAGGCATCGGACGATCTCTGCTTACCGAGCTGCTATGGAACGCTCCTGCGCGGTGGGCCCTCCTCTCCACGCCCGAGGTCCCCAACGAATCCAATAACGCCTTCGGCCTGTACCGCAAGCTCGGTTTCGCGGACATCCTGCGCGACTTCCTATACACAGGCGATGCCCGCCCATTCGCCATTCTGGGCCGCGAATTGCCGCTCGATCCTGCCGGGTAGGGTTGGTGTGGAACAATTCTGACGCTTGAAGGCACGTGGAGGTAGTCGTGGCCGTGAATCCGAGTCAAACCACGGAGGGTGCGTCGCGTCTGTCTGACATCCCCGCCCAAGTCGAGCGCGCGCTGGAGACATTCCTCGACGAACGCCGGCCCGACGTGGAGAAGATCGGGGCGCCCGTCGCCGAATCGGCCGCGCACCTGCGCGATTTCGTCCTCGGCGGGGGAAAGCGTATCCGCCCGCTCTACGCGTGGGCAGGTTTCATCGGCGCCGGTGGCACACAGTCGGAGGATCCGGCAGCCGTCCTTCGTGCGGTCAGCTCGCTCGAACTCATCCAGGCCTGCGCGCTAATTCACGACGACATCATCGACGCCTCCGACACCCGCCGCGGCAACCCCACCGTGCACCGCGCTATCGAGGCCAGCCACCGCAGCAGCAACCTGTTCGGCGATGCCGCAGTTTACGGCCGCAACGCTTCCATCCTCATCGGCGATCTCGCCCTGATCTGGGCGGAGGACATGTGGCGCTACTCGGGTGTGAGCGAGGCGGCTCTGCACCGCGCTGCGGAGCCGTGGCGCGGTATGCGCACCGAGGTCATCGGGGGCCAGCTGCTGGACATCGCCCTCGAGGCGGCAGCCGACGAGTCCGTGGATATGGCAGACAAGGTCAACCGCTATAAAACCGCCGCGTACACCATCGAGCGCCCGCTCCACCTCGGCGCGGCGCTCGCCGGGGCACCTGCGGCGACGGTCGAAGCCTTCCGCGGGTACGGCCGCGACATCGGGATCGCCTTCCAGCTTCGCGACGACCTGCTTGGCGTGTTCGGTGACGAGACCGTGACCGGCAAACCCGCAGGCGACGACTTGCGGGAAGGCAAGCGCACCGTACTGTTCGCCACAGCCCTGGCCCGCCTCGACTCCACCAATCCCGAGGCGGCCGAGTTGCTGCGCTCGCGCGTCGGCCGCGCGACGGACCCGGATGAACTGAACCAGCTGGCGGCGCTGGTGGAATCCAGCGGCGCTGTGGAGGACGTCGAAAAGCGGATAACGAGCCTGACCGCATCTGGTCTCGCGCGGATCAGCGAGGCGGGAATCGACGGCGCGGTTGCGGAGACGCTGCGCGACCTGGCCATCCGCGCCACCAAGCGCCGTGCCTAGATCCGTCTGGCTCGGGTTCGTCGCCGGGCTCATGGTTGCCATCGGCTCCTTCGGCGCGGGTGCCACCCGCAACCGTGGCGGGGTCCTGCGCGAGCTCGGCCTGGGCCACCTCATGTTCGGCCACGGCCGCTCGATCATGGACGTGATACTCACGGTCGGAATCGGCGGGCTCGTTGGGGCGTGGGTATGGCTCGGGCGCGACCTGACACGGCAGCGCGCGGCTTCGACTGCGGTCGAGCGCGCGACGTGGCTGTGGACGCTGGCGCTTGCCTTCGCCGCGCCGGTGCTCTCCCGCGACGTGTACTCCTACCTCATGCAGGGCGCGATGCTTCGCGACGGCTTCGACCCCTACACCGAAGGGGCCGCGGTCAACCCCGGCCCGTACCTCTACGAGGTCAGCCACGACTGGCGCAACACCACAACGCCCTACGGCCCGCTGCACTTGTGGATCGGTGAACGGGTCACCGGCATCGTCGGTGACAACGTGACGCTCGGCCTCGTCGTGTACAAGTTCATCACCCTCGCCGGGTTCCTGGCCGTTATCTGGGCCGTGCCGCGCATCGCGACCTCCCTCGGCGGCAACCCGGCCCTCGCCCTGTGGCTCGGGGTGGCCAACCCGGTGATGCTTCTACACATGATCGGCGGGATGCACAACGAGGCGGTCATGGTGGGCCTCGTCAGCGTCGGGCTGGTGTTGTGCCTGCGCAACCGCTTCGTCGCGGGAATCGCGCTGATCAGCCTCGCGGTGTCGCTGAAAGCCACCGCAGCGATCGCGCTGCCGTTCGTCGTGTGGATGGCGTACAACCGCCGCCGCAGCGAGCAGCACAGCCGGGCCCGCAACTTCGGAGTGTTCCTGCTCGTCGGCGCCGGGTCCGTGGCGTTGACCATGCTCGTTTTGGCTGCCGTGACTCTGCTCTCCGGTTCGTCCTGGGGATGGGTTGCGGAAATCTCCGGCAACTCCAAAGTGGTCAACCCCCTCGCAGGGCCGACCCTCGTCGCAGATGCGTTCACTCCATTCGCCCAGCTTTTCAACGAACACTTCCGTTACAACGCCGCGCTCACGCTGGCGCGCACGATCGGTTCCGTGCTCATGCTCGCGGGGCTGGCTCTGACGTGGTTTGTGTTCCGGCGCAAAGACCGGGAGGCGGTCGCAGGCATCGCGTGCGCGTACGCGGTCGCCTTCGTCACCAACGCGGTGACGTTCCCGTGGTACTACGCTTCGCTGCTGACGCTGCTCGGCACCTTCAGCACCCCGACGTGGGTGCGCAGGCTAACCGTTTTCCTCTCAGTTGTCACCGCGCTCGCGTTCACCGGCGGCGGCAACCACCGCTTCTACGACGGCTGGTTTCTTCTCGTGGCAGCCGTGTCCGCGTGGGTGGCGGCGGAATGGGTATACCCGCGGGTGGCGGCGGGCGCTAAAACGCCATCGCCTGCGCGCGCCTGATCACTTCGCGTGCGCCGTGCCCGTGGAGCGCGTCCACGGGCCGCCCGGGAAGTGATTCGTCCGGGGTGAACAGGTAGTGGAGGATCTCGTCTTCACCGTAGCCGCCGTCGTGGAGCACCATGATTGCTCCCCCGACGAACTTGGATAGCTCACCGCCCTCGCCGAGCAGCAGAGAGGGGACGTACTTGACACCGTCCCTGCGGTAGACCAGCAGCTTGTGGGCGCCGATGAGGTCGTGCACCTTAGTGACGGGGACATCGAGGTATTCGGCGACATCCGGCAAGGGCATGAGCTCTTCGTCGGCAAGCAAGCTATCTAGGTCAATGTTCGGCGTAGTCACATAGGACACCTTACCCGCGCGACGAATGCGGGTTGGCCCCCAGTAGTGTGCGTCGACCATACTGGACTACATGACTCAGCTCGCCGTGGGTGACTACCTGGACAACCGCTACGTGATCGACCGCCCGATCGCCCGCGGCGGCATGTCCACGGTGTACCGCTGCCTCGACGCGCGCCTCGGCCGCGAGGTCGCCGCCAAGGTGATGGACGAGCGTTACGTGCACGACCGCATCTTTCTCAGCCGCTTTCAGCGCGAGGCGCGCGCGATGGCTCAGCTGTCGCACCCCAACCTGGTCAACGTCTACGACTTCTCACACGAGGGCGACCAGGTCTTTCTCATCATGGAGCTCATCACCGGCGGCACTTTGCGAGAGCTTCTCGCGGAGCGTGGCCCGATGCCACCCCACGCTGCGGCTGTGGTGATGCGTGCAACGCTGACCGGCCTGTCCATTGCGCACCGCAAGGGCATGGTTCACCGCGACATCAAGCCGGACAATATCCTGATCAACTCGGACCACCGGGTCAAGCTCGCGGACTTCGGCCTCGTGCGCGCCGCGGCTGACTCATCTCACTCGACGGACCAGATCGTCGGCACCGTCAGCTACCTCTCCCCCGAGCAGGTCGACGGCAGTTCCATGACGCAGGCGTCCGACGTCTACTCAGCCGGCATCGTTCTGTTCGAGCTGCTGACGGGCACCGTCCCGTTCTCCGGGGACACCCCTCTGGCCCACGCGTACGCGCGCTTGAGCCGGGATGTACCGGCGGCGTCGTCACGCATTGAGGGTGTGCCAAAGCTTTTCGACGAGCTGGTGGCCACCGCCACCTCCAGAAACCCCCGCGATCGGTTCGAGGACGCCGCCGAGTTCCTGGCCGCGCTCGACGACGTTGCCCGGGAGTTGAACCTCCCCGACTACGTCGTCCCCGTCCCCACCAATTCGGCGGCGAACCGGGCCGCCGCTTACCCGACGTCGGTGACCGCGCTGAATACACCCCCGCCCGAGCCGGCTGCACGAGCGTTCGAGGAGCGCTTGTTTCCCGATGAACCCGCGGGAAGCACCCGGGTGGTGGGCGCGACCCCCGCGCCGCTGGCACCCCCTGTGCGGCCGGTAACCGCTCCCCCGGTTCCCGCGCGCGTTGCTCCGCGCGATCCGGCTCAGCAGGTCGCCCCACGGCCGGCACCTCCCAAGCCTGTAAGTAACCGCAATGCGCTGGCCACGACAATCTTCGTGGCAATCGCGGCGCTGCTCGTCGCGGCAGTCGCCGTCGGATCGTGGTGGTTTGGCTCGGGCAAGTACGGCGAACTCCCCGCCCTCATCGTGTGAGGCGGGGAGTTAGCGGGACCCGTTAGGCGCTAGTAACGCAGCATCTCGGCAACGAGGAAGGCCAACTCGAGGGCCTGCTCGGTGTTGAGGCGCGGGTCACAGGCGGACTCGTAGCGGCCGGGCAGATCCAAGTCGGTGATGTCTTGAGCGCCGCCGAGGCATTCGGTGACGTTTTCGCCGGTGAGCTCGATGTGGATTCCACCCGGGTGCGTCCCCAGCTCGCGGTGGACCTCAAAGAAGCCCTGTGCCTCGTCGATGATCTTGTCGAAATGGCGGGTCTTGTACCCGTTCGAGGCGGTGAAGGTGTTGCCGTGCATCGGGTCGGACTGCCAGACCACCTTGTGGCCCGACGCCTCGACGGCGTTGACGATGCCCGGCAGCACGCGGCGGACATTGTCGTGGCCCATGCGGATCACCATGGTCAGTCGCCCCGGCTCGCGGTTCGGATCGAGCTTGTCCGCATAGGCCACGGCCTCTTCGGGCGTCACCTTCGGGCCGAGCTTGATTCCGATCGGGTTGTTGATCATGGCGGCGAAGTTGACGTGGAAGTCATCCATGCCGCGAGTGCGCTCGCCGATCCAGAGCTGGTGAGCGGAGAGGTCGTAGAGCTTGGTCTCGCCTTTGCTGTCCTCAGCCAGACGGAGCATGGCACGCTCGTAGTCAACAAGCAGCGCCTCGTGGGAAGCGTAAATCTCACTGGTGCGCAGATGCTCGTCGTTGACACCGCAGGCGTTCATGAACGCGAGTGAGCGGGAAATTTCCCGGGCAAGGGCCTCGTAGCGTGCCCCGGCCGGCGAGGCCGCGACGAATTGGCGGTTCCAATCGTTGATGTGGTTCAGGTCCGCTGTGCCCGAAGACGTCAGCGCTCGAACCAGGTTCATCGCCGCGGAGGCGTTTGCGTAGGCACGGACCATGCGCGCGGGGTCGTGGCGGCGGGCTTCCGGAGTCGGTTCGACCCCGTTGACAATGTCACCGCGGTAATTGGGAAGGCCGTTAGCGTCTAGGTCGGACGAGCGGGGCTTGGCGTACTGGCCCGCGATGCGGCCCAGTTTCACCACCGGCATCGACGCACCGTACGTCAGCACCGCCGCCATCTGCAGCAGCGTGCGCACGTTGGCGCGGATGTGAGGCTCGGTGTTGGACTCAAAGGTCTCGGCGCAGTCGCCTCCCTGGAGGAGGAACGCCCTGCCCAGGGCGACGTCGGCAAGCTGCTCTTTGAGCACCTCGATTTCGGGCGCGAGCACGACGGGCGGGACGGACTCGAGGATCTTGCGGACGTAACCGGCCTCGTTCGAGTCCCATGTCGGCTGCTGCTTGGCGTCGCGCGAGATGACGTCCTGGAACCTCTCGTTCAGGTCTCCCGGCAGCGGAGGGAGATCAGGCAGAACGTCTTTGGGGATGTCGATAGTCCAACTCACCCCTTAAGTTCTAGCACGCGAGAGGGACATTTGAAACCCCAGGTCACGCGGAGACCAATTCACTGGGTGGAATCCTCCTCCCGCCGCGTGGAAACCCGGCCAGTCTTGTCCAAGGGTAAAATCTCGCGGCAGACCTTGAACTTCGCTAGGTTGTGGCGGGCGTCGACAAGCGCATCGTGGTTGCCTTTGGGCAAGCTCGGCAGCTTGGGCCTGCCCGCCATCTCCCAGTATTGCTTGAGCTCGCGGGTAAACCGCGGTAGCGCCTTGGGCAACCCGCTCATGTCACCCCACAGCTGGGCGAGCACGACGTGGTCGTACGCCCCCACCCACGCCCACAGCTCCGGCTCCCCCGTTCCCGCGGTCAGGAACTCCAGAACGTCCTGCCTGATCGCGGATGTCGATTTCCATTCCGCGCTTGCGGGGCTGGGGAGTTTGTCAAGCACGTTGTCGCGCACCCAGCGGTTGGCTTTCGGCGCCTCGAAGTCCGTGGACACAGCGTAGTACTCGCGTCCGTCCTCGGCCACAATGCCGATCGAGACCAGATCGATGGTCGTGCCGTCCTCGATGAACTCGGTGTCGTAGAAGAATCGCACCCGGCTCACGCCCGGTCGTTCCGGTCGATTGGGTCGGCGGGCGCAGCGTCGTGCCCGCCGCGATGGCGCGGCCAGAACATCACGACGGCCACGCCGACCACCGCGAGCGGGGCGACCACGTTCATGAAGCGCCCCGTCTGGGAGGCAATGAGCACGGCGGCGACGAGCACGCAGCACAGCGCGACGCGGGTGAGGAGATCTCGGTCCATGTCGAACAATCCTATTTACAATGCTTCGGGCTTCGCGCCTTCGGGGTAACCGCGGCCCTCCTCGAGGGACTTCTTTACCTCGGAGGCGTACATGTCCACGTACGGGTACCCGCTCAAATCCTGCAACTTTTGCATCACGAAGTCGGTGAACGGGCGCATCACCTCCCGCGAGTTCGGCTCATAACCGTTCTCCCGCGCCCACTCATGGGGGCTGATGCCCTCGCCGATTTTTATCCTCACCCGCCGTGGCCGCGGAATAAACGTGCCGATGGGGTTGGCCTCGCGCGTGTCAATCATGGCAACCGGGATGACATCCACGTTGTGCTTCATGGCGATGCGCGCCATTCCCGTCCGCCCCTTGTACAACCGTCCGTCCGGGGACCGGGTGCCCTCCGGATAAAAACCCAGCAGCCTGCCTTGGTCGAAGACCTCTTTGGCCGCGCGGTCCAGGTCGGCCGCGGCCGCGGCCTCTCCGCGGTCCACGGGGATCTGTCCCGCTGCGGTGAAAAAGAAGCGCTGTACCGCGCCGAACAACCCTGGCGAGGCGAAATACTCTTTTTTGGCAGGAAACGTTATCTGGCGCCACAACATTAGCGGAAGGTAAAACGAGTCCATTACCGCCTGGTGGTTAGAGGCGAGGATTGCTGAGCCCTTGCGCGGAACGTTGTGCGCGCCCTCAACAGTGGGGCGGTTCCACAGCAAAAGCGGGGGGCCCATGATTGCTTTGAACACCACGTACCACTTGTTCAGCATGCTTTGTCTCTTTCCTCAGCCAGTTCACGAGCCAAATCGGCCACACCGAGCATACCTGCATCGGGTCCTCGTTCGGCACACAAAAGCTTTGGCAGCGGGCGGTATCCAGCCCCAACGATGTCGTGGGCCATGGCTTCCCGGGCGCGGTCGAGGAAGAGGTCCGCGTCGCTGCTGACTCCCCCGCCTAGCACAATGAGCTCGGGGTCTAAGACATCCGCGACGATCGACAGGCCTTGACCGAGCCAATCCGCGAACGTAGCGACGGCCGCCCGGCCCAGAGGATCCCCGCGCCGCGCGGCCGCCATCACGTCGTGCCCGCTCGCCCGCTTGTCCACCACCGCACGGTAGAGCCCGCACCCCTTGTACCCGCCGGCCGAGGCAACCTCCACGGCGGTATCCACTAGGGCCGTGCCGGAAGCATAGCGCTCCAGGCAGCCGTGCTTGCCGCAGGAACACACGCGACCGCCCGGCACGACCGTTAAGTGACCAAACTCGGGCGCGGTGCCGAAAGAACCGCGGTAAATCTCACCGCGGTGCATCAGGGTCGCACCGATACCGGTTCCGACGGCGAAGAACACCCACGTATCGGCCTCGCGGGCCGCGCCGAAGCGGTACTCACCCCATGCCGCCGAGTTCGCATCGTGCTCGAGACGCACAGGAAGCCCGATCGCGTCTTCGAGGATGGCTTTAACCGGCGCGTCGTTGCGCCACGGCAGGTGCGGAGCGAAGCGGACCTTCTCGCAATCGGGATCGAGAAAGCCGGCGAGGGCGACACCCACCGCGGCCACCTTGTGGTCGCGGCGCAAATCCGCCACCAATCCCGTGATCGCTGCGGTCAGCTCATCCGCGTCGTGCGGAGTGTCGGTCGAGCGGGAGTCAATGATGTCCCCGTCGCCTGTCACCACCCCGGCGCGGGTATTCGTTCCGCCGATGTCGAAGCCGACCGTGAGCGGCGAGCCGTGGGATTCCGAAAGCATAGCCAACAATGTTAACCCGTCGGGCGCAGAAGACTGAACAACCTGTCACCCAGGGTCTCCCAGGAGAAGTTGCGCACCACATGCTCGCGGCCGCGCTCTCCCATCAGGCGGCGCCGCGCAGGGTCGCCCAGCAGCTCCGCAACCGCGCCTGCCACGGCCGATGCGTCCCGCCCGTCGACCACGATCCCGGTGTTCGGTGTCACCGTCTCCGGTGCACCGCCGGAATTACCGGCGACAACGGGCACCCCGCACGCCTGTGCCTCCAGGTAGACGATGCCGAGCCCCTCGACGTCCAGGCCCGCGCCCCTCGTGCGCGCAGGCATGGCAAATACATCCGCCGCGCCGACGATGTCGCGCAGATCCTCCCGCGGCACCGGGCCCGTAAACATCACCGAGTCCCCCAGCGCCTTGGCGCGTCGCCTCAAGAGACGCTCGTACGGGCCAGAACCCACGATAATGAGGCGCGCGGCGGGGAATTCAGCGAGGACGTCCGGGAGGGCGTCGATAAGCGTGTCTTGGCCCTTTCTCCGCACCAGCCGCGACGCGCACACCACAAGTGGATCCCCACCTACCCCGAGCTCCGCGCGTACCGCAACCCGCTCGGCGTTGTCGAGCGGACGGAAGAATCGCTTATCGACGCCCGATGGCAACGCCACGAACTCCACCCCCGCGCCGAACGCGCGGCGGAACCGGCGCAGGGTGTAGTCGGAGATGAAAGTCACGGTATCGGTGCCGCGACCGATGGCGGTGAGAACCTGGCGCGCCCCCGGCAGCATCGACCAACCCACCTCGTGGCCGTGCGTGGAGGCCACCACCAGCTCAGCTCCGGCGCGTTTCGCAGCCGGGCCCATCACGGCGAGCGGCGCGGCCGCTCCGAACCAGACCGTGTCTATGCCGTGTTCACGGATGATGCGCCGCATCCGCCTGACGGTGGCGGGCGTGGGCAGCATGAGCCGACGGGGCCAGCGCACCACGGTGTAAGGTGCCGCAGCGTCCCATTCTTCCGCGGCCTTCTCATCCTGCGTTGACGCGAACACAACCAGCTCGGCCGCGCCCGCGCGGCGGACGAACTCGTCGGCGAAGTCCCGCACGTACGATTGAATCCCACCCACGGTGGGCGGGAAATCATTGGTGACCAGCAGAACCGGCATGCTAGTAGCGGACTGCCCCTTGCACTGGCATCGAGTTCAAAGGCACGACCTGCACCGGGATTCCGTAGTCGGAGGCGTGCACGACCTGCCCGTTTCCGATGTACATGCCCACGTGGGTGACTCCCGGGTAGTACCCGATGATGTCACCGGGCTGCAGGTCTGACACCGGAACCGGAGTGCCCCCGGCGAGCTGGGCCTGGGAGGTGCGGGGAATGGACTTGCCGTTCTGCGCGTACGCCCACACCATCAACCCTGAACAGTCGAAGGAGTCGGGGCCCGCCGCACCCCACCCGTACGGTTTGCCCAGCTGCGCGAGCGCCGCGCCGGTAATTCCGGCACCGAACACGTTCGGGTCGAGCCGGTCTGACGAGATCGGGTTGGCCTGGTTCATCCAGGCGATCCGAGCCTCGGGCGAGAGCGCGTCGACACGACTCTCAACTTCCTGGATCCGCTTTTCAATATCCTCGCGCTCCGCCTCAAGCTGCTCGCGTTGAGCCTGCAGCTTCCCTCGAGTGTACTGCGCCTCCGCCTTCGCTACGTCGGCCGCACGGGCCGCCTCAATGACGTCCTGCGTAGAAGTACGCAGATCCTCAAGCTGGTTCTGGCGGCTGCGCGCGATGGACCCGAGGTACGAAGTTTTGTCGATTACTTCTTGCGGGGTGTCTGAGCCCAGGGTGTTCACAACGCTGTCAACCTGCAGGGTGCGGTAGGTCGAGGCGGCGACGTCGTTGACGCCCACCTGCTGAGCCTTGCGAGCGGATCGCGCCTCGTCCGCCTTCGCCTGCGCCTCGGAGACGGCTAGCGTGCTCTCGTCGAGCGCCCGCTGGGCATCCTCGATGTGAACTTCAAGCTCCTTGATCTCCTCCATCTTGGCGGTAGCCTCGTCGGAGACTGCGGAGAGTTCTTCGATCAGCGCCTCGACGTCCTCAGCATGGGCCGGTGTGAAGGTGGTTGCGACCACGGCGCCTGCGGTGGCCAGAGCGAGCGACGCGCGCGCGGCGCGCCTGCGCGGCGGGGGGGAGTGCTTTCCCACGGTGTCCTTCCGAAAATGACCTTTATAAAACTGTTACTTCACTATAGCGCCCCAGCCCGCAGATTCAAGCCGATCGAGCGGACAAAAAACCGGCCGCGTTGCCCGCTGCGGGGCCGCGGCCGGGGAGGAAGCGGGAAGCTTAGAAGCGAACCACGGAGTGGATCGGCATCATGTCCAGCGGGCGCTCACCGACTGGGATGCCGGAGTTCAGCGCGTCGATGATGGTTCCGTTGCCGGCGTAGACCGCAACGTGGGACGCGCCGCCGTAGTAGACGACGACGTCACCGGGCTGAATGTCGCTCAGTGCCACAGGCTGGCCAGCGGATGCCTGCGCCTGGGAGGTACGTGGGATGGACTTACCAGCCTGCGCGTGAACCCATGAGGTGAAACCGGAGCAGTCAAATGCGCTCGGGCCTGCGGCACCATAGACGTACGGGGAGCCGATCTTGGAGCGAGCGATGTCGACGATCTTCTGGCCGGCGGACGGCTCCTGGATTGCCGGAGCAACTTCCTCGATCGGCGCGGCTGCTGTGGCGGAGTACTGGGTCGCGGCCGGGGCGTAGCGGCTCTCCACGTCGGCAATGAACGCCGAGAAACCTGGGACGGAAGTAGCGCCCGGGATTGCCTTCACCGCAGCAATAGCGGCGGCAACGTCGCCGTCACTGTCCTGTCCGGACAGGGAGGGGATCCACATGTCGATACCCGGGATGGCTGCGATGCCGGGAACGTTTTCGATGCCCGGCACCTGGACGGAAACCGGAGAGTTAGGGATGCGGACTTCAGCCGCGTTGGCGGTGCCGGGGGCCAGAAGGGTTGCGCCGGCGATTACGGCGGAAGCCGCTGCGATATTACGTTTTGCGGACGAGATCTGGCGACGGTGCTGTGCCACGGGGATTACTCCATATCTTCTCTTGCCTACCGGGTTAGCTGTCGGGTGGGGCTTGAGAAAAGCCCTGCGCGCTCCTTGCCCCACAGAGTGGTAGGCATCCTCGCGAGCATTTACCCCAGGTGCGGCCCGAGGGCCGTTGCATTGGGTCCCCGGCTCCCCCATGTTCGCCCAGCCTTGTGCGGCGCGAACATGGGAGACTCGGCGTTATATGTTCTTGTCTGTCGTAACTTGCATCCAACGATCGTTGCCGCAATGTCTCGAGTAGGTTACGAAACTGCAACGGCCATTGTCCAATGCGACATCCGTTATCTCGCCGTTATTTTCTACTTTGGGAGAAAACCATCGTGGATCCGTCAACAAGCACGGCTCTAGCTGAGCCGCCATGTTGTAGGATTTCGTGCCCTTGACATGCCGCTACACCGTTCCGGCGGCAGACACCACACGGGTAGCGAAGAGTACGGTGTCCACCGCGAGGGTCGAGCAGTGATCTTCGACACATAGACAGTGTTATCCCCTCATATAAAAAGGAACCTTCCCGTCTGGGAAGGTTCCTTTTACTACTGCGAGCAGAAATCAGCCGTTAGTGACTGCGTCCATCGCGGGGTGTTGCGTCGCGGTCAGACGCGTCCTTGGAGGCCTCGAGGGCGCGCAGCGTCTCAACCTCCTCGTGGTGGTTTCGCTCCTCAGCTGCGCGGACGCGCTCGGTGACCCCAAGCTCCGCCGGGGAGAAGGTGCCGATGGTGTCGGAATCCGAGTAACCAAGCTGGTTCATCTGCTTTGGCACGCGGGCACCGGCGTAGTCCAGCGGGACTGGATGGCCGTGCTCGTCGACCGGTCCAAGCGGCTGGTGGATCTCCACGAATGCGCCGTTCGGAAGCTTCTTAATGACACCGGTCTCAATGCCGTGCTCCAGCACCTCCCGATCCGAACGCTGCAGACCAACGCAGATGCGGTAGGTGATGAAGTAGACCAGCGGAGGCAGGATGATCAGACCGATGCGGCCGAACCAGGTCATCGCGTTAAGCGAAATCTGGAAGAAGTGGGCCACGTGGTCGTTGCCGCCGGAAATCGTCAGAAGAAGGAAGAAGGTGATACCCATGACACCGATACCGGTGCGGACGGGCACGTCGCGCGGGCGCTGCAACAGGTTGTGATGCGCCCGGTCGCCGGTGACAGCAGCCTCGATGAACGGGTAGGCGAAGAGCAGCGCCACGAGAATGCCACACATGAGGGCCACCCAGAACGCACCGGGGATGGTGTAGTTGCCGAGGTAGAGCTCCCATGCCGGCATGACACGGGCGGCGCCATCCGTCCAGAGCATGTACACGTCCGGCTGGGAACCTGCAGAGACCTGGGACGGGTTGTAGGGACCGAGGTTCCAAATGGCGTTGATCGATGTCAGGCCCGCCATACCCGACAAGACGGCGAAAACCACGAACATGAAACCGATCGCCTTGACAGCGAAGACCGGCATGATGCGGATGCCTACGACATTGTTTTCCGTGCGACCTGGCCCGGGGAACTGGGTGTGCTTCTGGAACCAGACGAGCAACAGGTGAGCTGCGACGAGTGCCAGAATCAGGCCCGGCAGGATGAGCACGTGGAGGATGTAGAACCGGTCGAGCATAAGGTCCGACGGGAAGTCACCGCCGAAGATGGCCCAGTGCATCCAAGTGCCGATAATCGGGATGCCGACGATGATCGCGGACATGATGCGCAGGCCCACACCGGACAACAGGTCGTCCGGGAGGGAGTAGCCCATGAAGCCCTCGATCATGCCGACGAGGATCAGGGTTACACCGATGATCCAGTTCGCCTCGCGCGGACGGCGGAATGCGCCAGTGAAGAAGATGCGCAGCATGTGGGCGAACATAGACATCATGAACATGAGTGCGGCCCAGTGGTGCATCTGGCGGACGAAGAGGCCGCCGCGCACCTCGAAGGAAATATCGAGGGCCGTCGCGTACGCACGTGACATCTCGACACCGTTAAGCGGCAAGTAACCCCCGTCGTAGATCACCTTGGTAATCGACGGGTCGAAGAACAATGCTAGGTAGATACCTGTCAAGAGCAGGATAATGAAGCTATAAAGCGCCATCTCTCCGAGCATGAACGACCAGTGGGTCGGAAAGACCTTGTTCAGCTGGGGTCGCAGGAAACCAGAGACCGTGTAGCGCGAATCAATGTTGTCCGCGGCTTGTGCAAGTTTAGTGCTCATTAGGACTTACGCTCCCAGAATGCCGGGCCAACGGGCTCGATGAAGTTTCCGTTGGCAACGAGGTAACCTTCTTCGTCAACTGTCACAGGAAGCTGCGGCAGAGCACGCGCGGCCGGACCGAAGATCGGCTTGCCGTAGTGCAGCGCATCGAACTGGGACTGGTGGCACGGGCACAGGATTCGGTTGGTCTGAGCCTCGTACAACGACGTCGGGCAACCAATGTGCGTGCAGATCTTGGAGTAGGCGTAGTAATCGCCGTAGTGGAACGACTCTTGCCCTTCGCGCTCGACCACGCGCTTGGCATCATCCGTGCGGAGACGGATGAGCATCACCGCGTTGCGCGGCCCGTGCAGGGAGTGCATGTGGTTCTCGTACACGTCGCGCGTCGCCTCGTATGTATCGCCGTCATTGACGTCCTCCTCATAAAGGGGGAAGACGGTTTCCATCGATGCCGCGGCGAGATCCTCCGGGCGCATACGAACGAGCCTGGACACGCCAGCGGTGGTGTAGTGCTTACCGGCCTCACCCTCATGCAGCTCGGCGATAGCGCCGGTATCTCGGCCGAGGTAAATCTTGACGCCTTCCTCAAACTTGGTCCAACCGTGCGTCCACAAAGTGCCGTCACCGTGGTAGTTGAGCTCATGACGGGGGCGCCACGGGTTCTTGATCAGACCGCCCATCGGGGCGATGATGGTCAGGCCCGCCATGACGCCTGCCGCACCGAGCAGACCCTGCATGACCTTGCGTCGGCCGAGAGTGGAGGTCTCCCAAGCGTCGTTAAGCAGCGCGGTCGTCGTGCGGCGGTCGAGCTCGCTGGAGCGGCCGTCGTGGCGGCGCTGCACCGAGATTTCCTCGGGAACGAACTTCTTCACATACTGGATGATGGCGATGCCGAGTGATCCCAGGCCGAGCATGGAGGTAAGCCCCAGCAGCGGGGTGTAGAGCGTGTACATCCACAGGCCTTCGTCGCCGTGGAACTTCGGCTCCCACGGCCAGAACAGGTAGACGCCAAGGAAGGCGAGGCCCATGAGGACCGAGATAATCAGCCAGAGGTTGATGCCAGCTGCCGCCGACTTCTCGCGGGGATCGTCCTCTACTGGGAAGCGCTCCTTGCGGTAGGCGACGGTGACGTCGTCAAGCTCGGTGCCCAGGGCGGCAAGCTCCGCATTGTTCATGCGGTCAAGTTCCGCATCGGTGTAATTCTTCTTCACTTCATTGCTCATGAGCGCGATCCAATCCAGATTGCAGCGGCGGCGACAAGGGTGACGCCGATAATCCACATAGCCATACCCTCAGACACCGGGCCAAGTCCTCCGAGTCCCCAGCCACCCGGGCTCGGGGTTTCCTTCGAGGACTTGATGAAGGCGATGATGTCCTTCTTCTCGTCGGCGGTGAGCTGGCGGTCGGAGAACTTGGGCATGTTCTGCGGGCCGGTCAACATCGCCTGGTAGATCTCCTGCTCGTTAGCGGGATCCAGCTCAGGCGCGTACTTGCCGGACGACAGCGCGCCGCCGCGGCCGGTGAAGTTGTGGCAGGAGGCGCAGTTCAAACGGAACAGCTCACCGCCGCGGGCCACGTCGACCGCGTCGATCTGACCGTCGTAACTCTTGCCGCGCAGCTCATCCATGGCCAAGGAGCCGTCTTCGTTGTAAACGAGCTCCGGGCCACCGCCGTTGGCGGCGACATACGCGGCCATGGCAAGAGCCTGGGATTCGGTGTAGCGGGGACGCTTGCGCTCCGCCTGTGCATCGTTGGACATCATCGGCATACGTCCAGAGTTGACCTGGAAGTAGACGGCGCCCTCTCCGGTACCGATCAGGGACGGACCGCGGTCCTGAACGCCCTGGAGGTTCGCACCGTGGCAAGTGATGCAGGCGACATCGTAGATGTCCTTGCCTTCTTGAATCAGCGCTTGCTCGTCGCGCTGAGCTGTAGCCACCTGGGCATTGGGGGTCAGAGCGGTGGCCAGGAAGCCGGCACCGGTCAGACCGAAAGTCAGCGCGGCCGCGCCTGCGACAGTGCGCCGCATCTTGCGGCGGTTCCGCGTCTTCTTTGGGGTGTTTTCCATCATGTTCCCTTTAGCGACTATGAGTCAATTACTTGGCGTCTTCCCGCGGTGTAGCGAGCGACCGCCTACTGAACGAGGTACAGAGTGACAAAGACGCCGATCCAGATGACGTCGACGAAGTGCCAGTAGTAGGACGTCGCCATGGCGGCGGTTGCCTGTGCAGGCGTGAACTTCGACTTCGCAACACGCAGCATCACGACGACGAAGGCAAGAATGCCGGCGGTCACGTGCGCCATGTGGAAACCGGTGATGATGTAGAACACCGAGCCATACACTGACGCTTGCGGGGTGATGCCGTGGTGGACCATCTCACTCCACTCGAAGGCAACGAGGCCGAGGAACACGACGCCGAGGAGGATGGTCACGCCGAACCACTTACGCAGTCCGTACACATCACCCCGTTCCGCGGCGAATACGCCCATCTGCGAGGTCACGGAGGACAGCACCAGCACGATCGTGATGATCAGGCCGAACAGAACGTTCAGGTGCGAAGTCTGGTGCTCCCAGTCTCCGGCGGTCATGCCGTTGGCACGCGACGTGAAGTACATCGCGAACAGCCCGGCGAAGAACATCAACTCTTGGGCGAGGAACGCAATCGTGCCCACGCTGACCATGTTGGGTCGGTTCAGCACGGGGACACGATTCGACGGTGTCGCCATCTCTTGGTTAGTAATTGCGGTCGTCACGCATGCGATTATCGCCCTTTTCGGTCTGAAAGTCACCTCGGATACCCCCGAAAAGTCACTGCCAGAATCGCTGCAACCTGCCGTTATTTCTCTTGCACTTGTGCTATCGGAAATTCTGTTGCACCGCCGGGAACTTTCCAGCAGCCGCATCCGACCGTAATCGTTGCAGGTCATTCGGCCCACCTCTGCCCGCAGTGCCCGTCGGCCCCCACGGCAGAAGCTTGACGACGCCCCGATTCACGCATCCACCGGCCCGCCAAAGTTCCCGGGGGTGACGGTTCTCACACCTAGCAGTGCTCCCCCTGCGCGGTAACCAAACTTTCGGATGACCCCTGCCTCCGCGTCGACGGGAAATCGCCCCCGCACCGACGGGTGCAGGGGCGATTTGAAAAACGGTGAACGGCAGCGGCTAGTGCTTTTCGCGGGGAATACCGTACTGCAGGTTGAGCTGGGTGGTGGTCCAGATCAGGAGCACGGCACCGATCGCGGCGAGCCACAGCTGCCAGAAGGCGAGGCCGAGGCCGAGGAAGAGAATCGCGCTCGCCATGGCGAACGGCCAGATGGAGTGCGGCGAGAAGAAGCCCAGCACACCGGCGCCGTCCTCGATCTCCGCCTCCTCCCAGTCCTCGGGGACAATGTCCATGCGGCGTTCGGTAAAGTCGAGGTAAACGGCGAGCATGAACGCTAAGGCGGTGGCGAGGACGAGACCGACGCTTCCGACCCACTCGATACCGAACAGGTAAGCGTCATCGCCGATCCAGGTGGTGGCCAGGATGTAGAAGACTGCCATCAGGGCAAGGAAGGTGCCCAAGCCATAGAAAACTTTTGAGCCAGGTCCCATTGATCTTCTCTCGCTTTCTTAGACGTTCTGGTTAGGGTCGGTGAAGTTCTGGCCGGCGCGGGTGCCCGTGCGGTCAGAGTTGAACGGGCGCGTCGTTGTCGCGTACGGCTCCTGGCCGATAGATTCCAGCGCCTGCGCGTTGGTTGCGTCCGGGTTGTCGTTGCGGAACTCCATGTAGGCACGGAAGTCCTCCGGGGACACCGCACGCACCTCGAAGTTCATCATGGAGTGGTAGGTACCGCACATCTCGGCGCAACGGCCGACGAACGCACCCTCGCGATCGATGCGCTCGATCTGGAACGAGCGCTGCTGCTGGTTCGACTCCGGGTGCGCATATACATCTCGCTTGAACAAAAACTCCGGAACCCAGAATGCGTGGTTTACGTCGCCGGATGCGAGGCGGAACTCGATCGGCGTGTCGGTCGGGAGAACAAGAACAGGGATCTCGTCGGTGGTTCCGAGAGTCTCGATGCGGTTGTAATTCAGGTACGACTGATCACCCATAGAGGTGCCATGAATCGGGTTGGCATTCGGCATTTCTTCGGGATCGAGCTTGGTTTCCTCGGCGATTGCCTGGCGCTGCTCGTCAAGGCCATCGTACTCCTGGCCCGTCGGGGAAAGCTCCTCCCCGATCTGTGCGTAGCCGAACTTCCAGTTCCACTGGAATGCCGTGACGTCAACGGTGACTTCGGGATCCTTGTCCAAGGCGACTGCCTTGGTCTGCGCCTGGACCGTGAAGAAGAACAGGATGAAGACGATGATGATCGGCAGGATCGTCAGCCCAAGCTCGAGCGGGACGTTGTACTGCAGCTGCTTCGGGAACTCATCGCTGGTTTTCTTGGCCTGTGCCTTGGCGTTCCACTTGAAGATTGCCACCAGGAACAGGGCCCACATGATGATGCCGATGGTCCACGCGGCAGCCCAGACCCACACCCAGAAGTTGTACATCTGCACACCCTCGGGGGTGATCGGGTCGGGCCAGCCCATGTCGAGCACGTTAGCCAGCACTGCCGGAGGAGCGACCTCGCAACCAGTCAGTGCGAAGCTTCCGAGCAGGAGCGAGCCCGCTACGCCGGCCTTTTTGGCCAAGCTGCGGTTCTTTTCCTTTTCCACGTGTGTCTGCCTTCCTGTCCACACTTCAACCAACGAACGCTCACATTTATGCCAGAGCATTCCTACCCAGTCAGGATAGTTCATTGGCGCGGCCTATTCGGAAATCCTGCCTCGACCTCTCCCCTGCCGGTTGACCCAGGAAGTGGCCAGCTTGTGGTGCTCCACTTTCCCGCAGGTCTGGGGTCTTAACGGCTCAGCCACCAAACAGCACCCAGTACACCAAGGCACCGAGGTGAGGTGCAGCTCACAACCCCCCGAGTACCCCTCCACCGAAAGTTGGCCCCCATCCGGGGACGCGCCAAAGGATGAAACGATTATGCCTGCCCACCGGCCGGTCGGTTCGCACTCTCGGTCGGCGAAACCCTATTGTTGGGTAAAACACGTCGCACTCGCGGCGCGACCTTATATATAGGAGGACTTTGACGCATGTGCGGTCTCGTGGGTTTTCTCGCCGCAAACGGTGACGCATCGGACTTCGTCGGTGCCGTGGAGGAGGCATTACCCTGCATGTACCACCGCGGCCCTGACGCCGCCGGCACTTGGAACGACGACGACGCGGTGTTCGGCTTCAATCGTCTCGCCATCATCGACCTCGAGCACTCTGCTCAGCCGCTGCGCTGGGGTCCCGCCGAAAATCCGGAGCGGTACGCCCTCGTGTTCAACGGTGAAATATACAACTACATAGAGCTGCGTGAGGAGCTCTCGGCCGCGGGTTACAACTTCAATACCGAAGGCGACGGCGAGCCCATTGTCGTCGGCTTCCACCACTGGGGCGAAGAGGTGGTGGAGCACCTGAGGGGAATGTTCGGCTTCGTCATCTGGGACACAGAAACCCGCACCATGTTCGCCGCGCGCGACCAGTTCGGCATCAAGCCGCTCTTTTATGCAACCACCGGCCGGGGCACGGTATTCGCATCGGAAAAGAAGTCGATTCTCGAAATGTCCAAGGCATTGGGTCTGGGACTGGAGCTTGACCGTCGCGCCATCGAGCACTACGTCGACCTCCAGTACGTCCCCGAACCAGAGAGCCTGCACGCCCAGATCCGTCGCGTTGAGTCGGGCTGCACCGTCTCGCTCCGCCCCGGAGGCACGGTGGTTTCGCAGCGCTACTTCAAGCCCCACTTCACGTCGGCCCCTGTACCCAAAGGCGATGAGCAGAAGCTTTACGACGCCATCGCCCACGCGCTGGAGGACAGCGTGGAAAAGCACATGCGCGCTGACGTAACCGTCGGGTCCTTCCTCTCGGGCGGCATCGACTCGACCGCCATCGCGGCCCTTGCTAAGCGCCACAACCCCAACCTGCTCACCTTCACCACGGGATTCGAACGCGCGGGGTACTCCGAGGTCGATGTGGCTGCAGAGTCCGCCGCGGCCATCGGTGTGGAACACATCGTCAAGATCGTCTCCCCTGAGGAGTACGCCGCCGCCATCCCCACCATCATGTGGTACCTCGACGACCCGGTCGCGGACCCGTCGTTGGTCCCGCTGTATTTTGTTGCGCAGGAGGCGCGCAAGCACGTCAAGGTCGTACTGTCCGGCGAGGGTGCGGACGAGTTGTTCGGCGGCTACACCATTTATAAGGAGCCGCTGTCCCTGGCGCCCTTCGAAAAAATACCCGCTCCCCTCGCCCTCGGCCTGAACCGCCTGAGCCGTGTCCTGCCAGACGGGGTGAAGGGCAAGAGCCTGCTCGAACGCGGCACCACCCCGATTGAGGACAGATACTACGGCAACGCCCGCTCGTTCAACTTCGAGCAGCTCCAGCGGGTTCTGCCGTGGGCCGCACGCGAGTGGGACCACCGCGAAGTCACCGCGCCGATCTACGCCGCCTCCACCGCGATGGACCCGGTTGCCCGCATGCAAAACCTCGACCTGTTCACGTGGATGCGCGGCGACATCCTGGTCAAGGCCGACAAGATGAACATGGCCAACTCGCTCGAGCTGCGCGTCCCCTTCCTGGACAAAGAGGTCTTTGAAGTCGCTCAGACGATCCCGTTCGACCAGAAGATTGCGCACGGCACTACCAAGTACGCCCTGCGCAAGGCGATGGAGCAGATCGTCCCCGCGCACGTGCTGCACCGCAAGAAGCTCGGCTTCCCGGTGCCCATGCGCCACTGGCTCGCCGGGGACGAGCTTTACGGCTGGGCCCAGGACACCATCCGCGACTCCCAGACCGACGAGATCTTCAACAAACCGGAGGTTCTCGAAATGCTCAAGGAGCACCGCGACGGTGTCTCCGACCACTCGCGCCGCTTGTGGACGGTGCTGGCGTTCATGGTGTGGCACGGCATTTTCGTCGAGCACCGCATCGATCCGAACATCGAGCGCAGGGACTACCCCGTCAGGCTCTAACGCCCGCAAGCAGCGCCAAAAAATCGACGCCCTCGCGTACGCGGGGGCGTCGACTAGCTCGCGCGCTGGGCGCTAGTTGAAGGAGTCGCCGCAGGCGCAGGAGCCGCCGGCGTTCGGGTTGTCGATGGTAAAGCCCTGTTGCTCGATGGTGTCGGCGAAGTCGATGGTCGCTCCCATGAGGTACGGCACGCTCATCTTGTCGACGACGAGACGCACGCCACCGATGACGTCGTCTTTGTCGCCGTCGAGGTCGCGATCGTCGAAGTACAGCTGGTAACGCAGGCCGGCGCAGCCGCCCGGCTGCACGGCGATGCGCAGCGCAAGGTCGTTGCGGCCTTCCTGGTCGAGCAGTGCCTTGGCCTTGGCCGCGGCAGCATCGGTCAGCGTCACGCCGGTGGCGGAGGTGGGTGCAGTCATTGAAAACTCCTTGACAAACTGTGGAAGATCCTGCGGACCAGACTACCTACTGCCCGCGTCCCTCTGTGCAACGCCGACGGCTCGGCCTGTATTCCCGGAATGTCTGCCCAGCCTAGTAACCTTGAGGGCGTGAAACTTCCGTGGCAGAAACCCGAGAACCCCGAACATGCCGCTGGCTCCACCAAGGTCGAGCTGCCGCAGGTGACAGCTGAGTCTGAGGCCAAGTCCCATGCTCCTGAATCGACCCGCGGCACCCGTGAGGGGACGAAACTTCCGAAGGGTTACACGCCGCCGAAGGGCCGCCCTACCCCAAAACGCATTGAGCAAGAAGTTAAGCGCGGCGTTGTCCGTGACCCGGCCGCCCTGACCCCTGCGCAGCAGAACCAAAGGGACAAGGAGCTGAAAAAGTCCATGTCCAAGGAGGAGTGGAAGGCCTACAAGAAACGCCAGCGCGATGAGCGCCGCGCCTCCAACCGCGAGATGCAGGCGAAGATGGATGCAGGCGACGAGCGTTACCTCATGGACCGCGACAAGGGCGAGGTCCGTCGTTACGTGCGCGACTGGGTGGATTCGCGATACTTCATCAACAACTGGGTCATGCCGATTGCGCTGCTCATCCTGGTGCTCACATTCCTGGTCACCTTCGCGTCTCCGCAGGTCGCCAACATCATTTCATTCGTCTCCATGGCGTTCATGTTGACCATCATCGCGGAGGCGTTCATTATAGGCCGCTCGGCGAACAAGGCAGTGCGCCAGAAGTTCCCGGACACCGATGAGACTGGTTTCGGACTCGGCATGTACGCCTTCTCCCGCGCGACGCAGCCCCGCAAGTGGCGCTCACCGAAGCCGCAGGTTGTGGCAGGATCGAAGGTCGGCTGATGTTCGCGGCTGTGGATCTGCCCGACGAGGCAGCCGGCGCACGCGCACGCGAGGCCCTCGGCAGCTCGGTGCGCGGTCGCTCCCTCGGCCGTCTCCGCGAGATCGCGGCCTGGGTAGCCTCCTGCCAAGGCACCGAGACTCCCTCGCCGTTCGCCCGCGCGCGGGCCATTGTCGTCGCAGGCAACCACGCGGTCGCCGAGCGCGGGGTGTCAGCTTTCAAGCCGGAGGCCACCGCCGTGCAAGTCGAGGAACTCCGCGCGGGCGGGGGCCCTGCCCACCTCGTGGCACGATTGGCCGACTGCACTTTAAGGCTTGTCGACGACTTCGCCGACGCGCCACACGGCGCCATCGACGTCGAGGACGCTATGGCCGCGGAGGTCTTCGATCGGGCTGTGGCGCTGGGTATCGAGGTCGCCGACCAGGAGGTCGACGCGGGGACGGACCTCATCATTCCGGGCGACCTCGGGGTGGGTAACACGACGGTGGCGGCAGCGGTGTTCGGCACCCTGACTTACACCGAGCCCGTTGTCGCCGTGGGCCGCGGCAGCGGCATTAATGACGAGGTCTGGAAAGTGAAGGTCGCCGCCGTGCGCGACGCGATGTTCCGCGCCCGCGGTTTCCGCGACAACGTGCCCCAGGTGCTCCGCTCTGTCTCGGCCCCCGACTTCGTCACTCTCGTCGCCCTCATCGCGCAGGCTGCGGTGCGCCGCACGCCGGTGCTTGTCGACGGCGCATATGTCGCCGTCGCGGCCTACGTCGCGGAAAAGCTCGCGCCCGGCACAAAGCGGTGGCTCATCGCGGGCCAACTCAGCCCCGAGCCCTGCCACGCGGTGTGCGTGCAGGCGCTCGACCTGACTCCGGTGCTGGCGCTGGACATGTCCACCGGCCAGGCCGCCGGCGCCATGCTGGCTCTGCCCGTGATTAACGCGGCCGCCGAGCTCGCGGGAGAGGAGCTGGGCGGCCGGAGGGAGTAGCGCGGACTAGCTGGCGGGCGAATCCACTAGGACGTAGTTCCAGCCGTGGGTATCCTCCACCTCGCCCTCCTGGATAGCGCGAAGGCGCTTGCGCATCTTCATGCTCACGTCGCCGGCCTCGTTGCCGCCGATGATGAATTCGCCGCTGTTGGACATGACCTTGCCCACCGGGGTGATAACGGCCGCGGTGCCGCAGGCCAAGGTTTCGCTGATCGCGCCGGAAGTGACGCCCTCGCGCCATTCGTCCACGCTGATCCGGCGCTCCTCAGTGGCGTATCCGAGGTCGCGGGCGACCTGGAGCAGCGAACGGCGGGTGATGCCCGGGAGCAGGGAGCCGGATAACGCGGGGGTGACGATAGTGACACCAGAAGCGCCGTCCCCAGCGCCGTCTTCGGAACCGTAGACGAACATGAGGTTCATGCCACCCATTTCCTCGATGTACTTGCGTTCGATTGCGTCGAGCCACACGACCTGGTCACAACCCTTCTCCTCCGCCTGGGACTGCGCGAGAAGCGACGCGGCGTAGTTGCCTGCGAACTTGGCGTCGCCGGTGCCGCCCGGCGCGGCGCGGACGTAGTCCTCGGAGATCCACACCGACACGGGCTTAACTCCGCCAGTGAAGTAGGCGCCGACGGGCGAGGCGATGAGGTAGTAGGTGTAGGTGGACGAGGGCTTGACCCCGAGCGACGCTTCCGTCGCGATGATGAACGGACGCAGGTACAGGGAAGATTCCCCGCCCGCCGCCGGCACCCAGGCCTCGTCGATCGAGACCAGCTGACGCAGTGACTCCAGGAACAATTCCTCGGGCAGTTCCGGCATGGCGAGACGGCGCGCCGACGCCTGCAGACGCTGTGCGTTCTGGTCGGGGCGGAACGTAGTGATGCCACCGCCGCGGTTGCGGAAGGCCTTGAGCCCCTCGAAGATCGCCTGGCCGTAATGCAGCACGCTCGCGGCCGGGTCCAGGGCGATCGGCGCGTACGGGCGAACCTGTGCGTCGTGCCACCCGAGCTCTGGGTTCCAATCGATGGTGACCATGTGGTCCGTGAATACTTGACCGAACTTCGGGGCGCGCAACACGTCTTCGCGAGCGGCGTCCGTGGCTGCATTGGGGTTGTTCGTCACAGTGAATTCAGGCAAGTTAGGGGCGGTCATGCGGCATACTCTACTCCCCGCACCGGGTACGGTTGTGGGAAGCCGCTATTTTGAATTCCCGACAGAAAGGGTTGTCACCGACATGACGTTCGAGGTATCGCTTCCCGCCCGCGGAACGACGGTAGAGCTGGAGTTCGCCCCCGAAGTCCCGTCCGATCCGGGAGCTCTGCTCGTCCCCGTCGCCTGTGGTGATGGGCTAGAGCTACCTGTCACCGCGATTAGCGCCGAGACACTTCTCGAATCGCTGGAGAAGGTGGGGGCTACGGGCAAGCAGGGCGAGGTGACGCGCCTGCTTATCGACGACCACGTCACGCTGTCCTTCGGACTCGGCGATTCCGACGAAATCAACGAGGAAGCCGTCCGCCGCGCCACGGGTGTCCTCGCGCGTTCCCTGAAGGGGGTTGCGCACGCCACGATCACCTCCGAGCTTGGCATCCGCCCGATCGTTGAAGGGCTCTTGCTCGGCGGGTACTCATACGCGGGGTTGAAGTCCCACGGTCAGGACACGGACGCCTCCGTGGACCCCGTGCGCATCACTGTCGTCGGCGGTTCTGAGGACGCGCGCGAGGACTTCGACCGCGCCGTTATCGTGGCCGAGTCCGCCCTGCTAGCCCGCGATCTCGTCAACACCCCGGCAAACCTCCTCTACCCCGAGTCATACGCCCGCGTGATGGAGGAGGTCGCCGCGCAGTCCGGCCTCGATATCGAGGTCTACGACGAGGAGTACCTGGAGGCCAACGGCTTCGGCGGTATCGTCGCCGTCGGCAAGGGGTCCTCCCGCCCGCCGCGCCTGGTCCACCTCGTCTGGGACGCTGGCGAGGCCACCGCCAGCGCACGCAAGATCGCGCTCGTAGGCAAGGGGATCACCTTCGACACGGGCGGCATCTCTCTCAAACCCGCCCCGCAGATGGAGAACATGATCTCCGACATGGGCGGTTCCGCCGCACAGCTCGCTGCGATCGCCGCCGCAGCTCGCCTCGGCCTGCCCGCGCGCGTCGAGGCGTGGTTGCCACTGGCGGAGAACATGCCGTCGGGCACCGCCACCCGACCGGGCGACGTGATCACCCATTACGGCGGATTGACCAGTGAGGTGCTCAACACCGATGCCGAGGGACGGCTCGTTCTGGCCGATGCCCTGGCCCGCGCCTCCGAGGACGCGCCCGACTACCTCATCGAGGTCGCAACCCTGACGGGCGCGCAACTCGTCGCCCTCGGTGCGCGCACCACCGCGGTAATGGGTTCCGACGAGTTCCGCGACCGTGTCGCCGAGCTCGGCCGTGAAGTCGGCGAGAACGCCTGGGCGATGCCCCTGCTCGAGGAGCAGGAGGAGGAGCTGAACTCTCCCGTTGCCGACATGCGCAACGTCCACAACTCCCGCACCGGCGGCATGCTTTTCGCGGGCCTCTACCTGTCGCGCTTCATCCACGCGGACACCCAGTGGGTGCACATGGACATCGCGGGGCCGTCGTGGAACACCGATGGCGCGCACGGCTACACCCCGAAGCGTGCGACGGGAGCGCCTGCGCGCACCATTGTGCAGGCCCTGTGCGAACTGGCCGCGAACTCACCGGGCAGTAATTAACTGAAAGGGTTCTCGCCGCGCTCGAACTTGGCGCGGCGCTCCCGCTGTTCGGCGCGCTTGCGCAGAATGCGGTCCTGCTCCATCTTCCTGCGCATGCGTTCCGGGTAGCCGGTCTCCTCGACGTCGTAAAGCGAAATGCCCAGCAGTTGCGCCACTGCGTCGATGCCCTTCGGGCCGCCGATGCGGCGTCGGGTGAAGTTACCTGCTTCGTCGACAAGCACGACCGACATCTCATTGACCACCGTTTCCGGCTCAACGTAGCCCTCGACGAACGCGCGGCCGCTCGCCCACTGTGTGAGATGTTGCGCGTCGTCTGGACGGATCGTCTCACCCGGGCCCCTCGGGGGCTTCAGAGGGGAGGCCGACTTCCGCTTGCCGAAAATGTTGAACACGGCACCAATCTTACGACCCCCCACGAACGACGGCCGACAAGGGAAACGGGTAGTCTGAAGCCTTGTAGATCACGTCTTAACTTACCTGCGAGGAGACTAAACCATGGCGCATTCTGTCGAGATGCCCGAGCTGGGCGAATCGGTAACCGAGGGCACGATTACCACGTGGCTGAAAGAAGTCGGCGACACCGTCGACGTCGATGAGCCGCTGCTCGAGGTCTCCACGGACAAGGTCGACACCGAGATTCCGTCGCCCGTCGCAGGTGTGATTTTGGAGATTAAGGCCGAAGAGGACGACACCGTCGAGGTCGGTGAGGTCATCGTCGTCATTGGCGAGGAGGGCGAGAACACCGCCGGCGATTCCGCACCTGCCAAGGATCAGGCTGACGCCGCTGACGACTCCGCCTCCAGCGACTCCCCCTCGGAGGACGAGGCCGATGAGCCGGCTGAGAAGTCCGCGAAGAAGTCAGGCGGTGCTTCCGGTTCCGCTACCGACATTCAGATGCCGGAGCTAGGCGAGTCCGTGACCGAGGGCACCATCACCACCTGGCTCAAGGAGATCGGCGACGAAGTTGAGGTGGACGAGCCGCTACTCGAGGTCTCCACCGACAAGGTCGACACCGAGATCCCCTCCCCGGTCGCCGGCACCTTGCTCGAGATTCTCGCCCAGGAGGATGACACCGTCGAGGTCGGGGAGGTCATCGCGCGCGTCGGTGACTCCGACGCGGCAGGATCTCCCGCAGGTTCCGATAGCGAGGTCAACCGCGGCGAGGAGAACGTCGCCGACGAGGACGAACAAGTCACCGAGGACAACTCCGCCGCAGGCGAGGGCACCAACCCCGAGGACGCCCCGAAGAAGGACGCGGAACACAAGTCCTCCACCAACCTGAAGGGTTCCGGCAAGTCCACCAAGGTCGAGATGCCGGAGCTCGGCGAATCCGTCACCGAGGGCACCATTACCACCTGGTTGAAGCAGGTGGGCGACTTGGTCGAGGTGGACGAGCCACTGCTTGAGGTCTCCACCGACAAGGTCGACACCGAGATCCCGTCCCCAGTTGAGGGCACGATTCTCGAGATCCTGGCCCAGGAGGATGACACTGTCGAGGTGGGCGAGGTTATCGTCGTCATCGGAGACGCCGAGGCCGCAGCTTCCGGAGACTCTGCCGACTCCAACGAGTCCGGCTCCACCGAGGCCGAGGCAGCAAACGAGGATAAGGCCGAGGATAAGCCGGTGGAGAAGGAAGCCCCGGCGCCGAAGGAAGAGAAGGCCGCCAAGGGTTCCGCCGCCAACGAGCGCTCTGAGTATGACGCGAAGAAGGATGACGCCGAGGAGAAGGCTACCAACGCCTCCGCCGCCTCCACCAAGCTGGAGAACCGCGGCGACAAGGTCCCGTACGTCACTCCGCTAGTGCGCAAGCTTGCCGACAAGCACGGCGTGGACCTCAACTCCATCGAGGGCACCGGCGTTGGCGGCCGCATCCGCAAGCAGGACGTTCTGGCCGCGGCTGAGGGCGATTCCGTCGAGCCCGAGTCCGCGTCCGGTTCGGAATCCGCACCGGCACCCAAGGACCCGCGCGCGAACTGGTCCACCGCGGGCGTCGACGCCTCCAAGCAGGAGCTCATCGGCACCACCCAGAAGGTCTCGCGCATCCGTCAGATCACGGCCTCCAAGATGGTCGAGTCCCTGCAGACCACCGCGCAGCTGACGCACGTGCAGGAGGTCGACGTCACCGCCGTCGCCGCGCTGCGCAAGAAGGTGAAGCCGAAGTTCGTGGAAAAGCACGGTGTAAACATCACCTACCTGGCGTTCTTCGTCAAGGCCGCCGCAGAGGCACTTGTCTCCCACCCGAACGTCAACGCTTCCTACAACGCCGAGGCCAAGGAAATCACCTACCACGGCGACGTCAACATCGGCATCGCCGTGGACACCCCCCAGGGCCTGCTCGTTCCGGTGCTGAAGAACGTGGACAAGATGAACCTCGCCGACATCGCGAAGGGCATCGCCGACCTGGCCGACCGAGCGCGTAACAAGAAGCTGCGCCCGGATGACCTCTCCGGCGCGACCTTCACAGTGACCAACATTGGCTCCGCCGGTGCGATGCTGGACACCCCGATCCTCACCCCGCCGCAGGCCGGAATCCTGGGCACCGCAGCGATTGAGAAGCGCCCGGTTGTCGTGACCGAAAATGGCGTGGACGCGATTGCGATCCGCCAGATGACCTACCTGCCGTTCACCTACGACCACCAGCTGGTCGACGGCGCCGACGCGGGACGCTTCATCACCACCGTGCGCGACCGCATCGAGACCGGCAACTTCGAGGACGACTTGGGCCTCTAAACCCTCCTCAACTTCGCCTCCGGCCCCCTGGGATTCGCTTCCCAGGGGGTCCTTTGTGTCTAAAGCCACCAACTGGGCACGGCGGTGTCCGGGCACTCGTTAGACTGATGGGTATTACTGCACACCCATTCAAGGAGTACGCGTTGGAATTCATTTCCCGTCACGTTGGGCCCGACCAATCCGAGGAGCGGGAGATGCTCTCCGCCCTGGGCTACGACAGCCTCGACGCCCTGGTTGACACCGCGATGCCGCCCGGCATCAAGGCGCAGGAAGAGATCACTCTGCCCGCGCCGCTGACCGAGCAGCAGGCCCAGACTCGCCTGCGCGAGCTGGCGGACAAAAACGTCGTCCTCAAAGCCTTTTACGGCCAAGGCTTCTCCTCCACCCTCACCCCGCCGGTGATCCGCCGCGGCGTGGTCGAGGACGCAGGCTGGTACACCGCCTACACCCCGTATCAGCCGGAAATCTCGCAGGGCCGCCTCGAGGCGCTGTTGAACTACCAGACCATGGTGCAGGACCTCACCGGCCTGCCGGTCTCGAACGCGTCTCTTCTCGACGAAGCCTCCGCCGCCGGCGAGGCCATCGGTCTCATGTCGCGCGCGGTGAAGAAGGGCCGCCGAGTGCTTCTCGACGCACGCCTGCACCCGCAGGTCATCGCAGTGGCCTCCGAGCGCGCACGCGCCATCGACCTCGAGGTCGACGTGGCCGACCTGACCCGGGGAGTCGTCGGCGAGGACCTGGTCGGTGTCGTGATCGCCTACCCGGGCACGGAGGGCGACGTCGTCGACCCGCGCCCGATCATTGAGGCGATCCACTCCCGCGGCGGCCTCGCCGCCGTTGATGCCGACATCCTAGCGCTGACACTGCTCGAGTCCCCAGGCGAGCTCGGCGCAGACATCGCCATCGGCACCACTCAGCGCTTCGGCGTCCCGCTGTTCTACGGTGGTCCGCACGCCGCCTACATGTCTGTCTCCGACAAGCTGAAGCGGCAGATGCCGGGCCGCCTCGTGGGTGTGTCCGTGGACGCTGAGGGCTACCCCGCATACCGCCTGGCGCTGCAGACCCGCGAGCAGCACATCCGCCGCGAACGCGCGACGTCCAACATCTGCACGGCGCAGGCGCTGCTGGCCGTCACCGCGTCGATGTACGCGGTCTACCACGGCCCGCAGGGCCTCACCGCAATCGCCCGCGCGATCCATGAGCGGGCCGCAAGCTTCGCGGCGTCGATAAGCGAGGGCACCATCCGCCACGCAGCGTTCTTCGACACGGTGACCGTCGAGGTGCCGGGCCGCGCCGACGAGATCAAGCACTCCCTGGCCGAGAAGGGTTACCTCGTGCGCACCATCGGCGCCGACGCCGTCGTGGTCAGCTTCGGCGAGGACACCGAGGATGAGGACCTCGCTGTGCTGGTCGAGGCCTTCGGTGGCGCTGTCTCCGCAGGTGAAAACCGCCTGCCGGAGGAGCTGAAGCGCACCACGGACTTCCTCACCCACGAGACGTTCAACGCCGTCCACTCCGAGACCCAGATGATGCGCTACATCCGCAGGCTGGGCGACAAGGACCTCGCGCTGGACCGCACTATGATCCCGCTGGGTTCCTGCACGATGAAGCTCAACCCCACCGCGGGCCTGGAGTCCATTACCTGGCCGGGTTTCGCTAACGTTCACCCGTTCACGCCGGACGAGTACACCGCGGGTTGGCGCGAGCTGATCTCTGAGCTGTCCGACTGGCTGGTCGAGCTCACCGGTTACGCAGCCGTGAGCGTGCAGCCGAACTCCGGCGCGACAGGCGAGTTGGCCGGGTTGTTGGCCATCCGCCGTTACCACGTGGCCAACGGTGATTCCGAGCGAGACATCTGCCTCATCCCGGCCTCGGCGCACGGCACCAACGCGGCCTCCGCAACGCTGGCGAACCTGCGCGTCGCGGTGGTCAAGACCGCCGCGGACGGTTCTATCGACCTCGCGGACCTCGACGCCAAGCTGGAGCAGCACGCGGGACGTGTCGCCGCCATCATGCTCACCTACCCGTCCACCCACGGTGTGTACGAAGACACCGTCCAGACCGTGGCGGACAAGGTCCACGCCGCCGGCGGGCAGGTCTACATCGACGGCGCGAACATGAACGCCTTGACCGGCATCGGCCGCCCGGGAGACTTCGGCGGCGACGTCAGCCACCTGAACCTGCACAAAACGTTCACTATCCCCCACGGTGGTGGTGGCCCAGGCGTCGGCCCGATCGGTGTCGCCGAACACCTCGTTCCTTTCCTCCCGGCTGACCCGCAGATCTCCCGCGAGGACGCCTCCGAGGACGTCCCCGTCGGTCAGGGCGTGCCCATCTCCTCGACCACCTACGGTTCCGCCGGTGTCCTGCCCATCTCCTGGGCCTACATCGCCATGACTGGCGCGGAGGGCCTGAAGAAGGCCACCCAGAACGCGGTGCTCGCGGCGAACTACGTCGTCAACGAGCTGAAGGACTCTTACCCGATCCTCTACACCGGCAATGCAGGTCTGGTCGGCCACGAGTGCATCCTTGATCTCAACGGCATCGCCGAGGAGTCCGGCGTCACCGCCACCGACGTGGCCAAACGCCTGGTGGACTATGGTTTCCACGCTCCCACGCTGGCTTTTCCCGTCGCTGGCACGCTCATGGTGGAGCCGACCGAGTCCGAGGACCTCGCTGAACTCAAGCGCTTCGTTGAAGCTATGCGCAGCATCCGAGCCGAGATTCGGGAGATCGTCGATGGCAAGGTCGAGTACGAGAAGTCTGTCGTGCACAACGCCCCGTACACCGCCTACAGCGTGACCCGCAGCGAGTGGCCGTACGAATTTAGCCGTGAGCAGGCCGCTTACCCGGTCGACGGGCTGATCCACAACAAGTACTTCCCGCCGGTGCGCCGCATTGATGAGGCCTACGGCGACCGCAACCTGCAGTGTGCCTGCCCGCCGCCCGAGGCTTTCGATATAGAGCCCGAAGCGGTTGAGGAAGTCGATGTCGTCGTCACCGAAGAAAACAAGAAGTAAGGAAGGCTCGAACATGCCAGAATCACCACTCAAGTCCGCGCACGAGGCCCTAGGCGCGTCATTCACCGACTTTGGCGGCTGGACCATGCCGCTGAAGTACGGCAGCGAGCTCGAGGAGCACCGCGCCGTGCGCGGTGACGTGGGCATCTTTGACCTCTCCCACATGGGAGAGATCGACGTCAAGGGCCCGGACGCCGGTGCCTTCTTGGACTACGCCCTGATCTCCTCCCTGTCCACTCTGAAGGTGGGCAAGGCAAAGTACTCCATGATCGTCGCTGAAAACGGCGGCATCCTGGACGACTTGATCAGCTACAAGCTCGCCGACGACCACTACCTGGTCGTCCCCAACGCCGCGAACACCGACGCTGTCTGGCTCGCGTTCCAATCCCGCGTCGGTGACTTCGACATCGAGTTGTCAAACCGTAGCGAAGAGATTGCGCTCATCGCCGTGCAAGGCCCGCGCGCCCTCGAAGTGCTCGAGCCGCTTGTCAGCGGCGAACCCGGCGACTTGTCCTACTACTCCGCTGGCGAGATGAAGCTCGGGGAGGGTGCTAACGCCATCGACGTCATCGTCGCCCGAACGGGCTACACCGGCGAGGACGGGTTCGAGATCTACTCCAGCTTCGCTGACGCGACGACGGTCTGGCAGGCCGTCATCGGCCACGGCACCCCCTGCGGCCTCGCCGCCCGCGACTCGCTGCGCCTCGAGGCGTCCATGCCGCTTTACGGTCACGAGCTGTCCGCCGACATCACCCCGGTCGAGGCCGGCATGGGTCGCGCCTTCGCGAAGAAGGAAGCCGACTTCGTCGGTAAGGAAGCTTTGACCGGGCGCGAGCCCTCCGTCGTCATCGCAGGCCTGACGTCGTCGGAGCGCCGCGCCGCCCGCGAAGGCGCCGAGGTATTCATCGGTGACGAGAAGATAGGCGTGATCACGTCCGGCCAACCGTCGCCAAGCCTCGGCCACCCGATCGCTCTGGCGCATCTCGATCCGAACCGCGCGGACATCGGCACCGACGTCGAGGTTGACATCCGCGGACGCCGTTACCCGTTTACTATCAGTGAGACACCGTTCTACTCCCGAAAGGATTCCTAACCATGGCTAACGCGCTGCCCCAAGACTTTTCCTACTCCGAGGACCACGAGTGGATCAACGCGCCGCAGGACGTCGCGGAGGGCGCCGTCGTACGTGTCGGCATCACCTCCGTGGCCGCGGACCGCCTGGGCGAGGTCGTGTTCGCTGACCTGCCTCAGGTCGGTGACGAGGTAGCCGCCGGTGAGACCTGCGGTGAGATCGAATCCACCAAGTCCGTCTCCGACCTCTACTCCCCCGTCACCGGAACCGTCGCCGCCGTCAATGAGGAGATTGACGGCAACTTCGAGCTCATCAACAAGGACCCGTTCGGTGAGGGCTGGCTCTTCGAGGTCACTATCGCCGCTGTCGGCCCGCTGATGAACGCGGACGAGTACGCCGCGTCAAACGGCGTCTAATCAGCGACTAGAGTGTGGGGCATGACAGCCCCGCGCGAACCCTTCTTCCCGGCCCACGAGCCCATCCGTTCCTCGGGTGGGCCGTTGGACGTTCAGCACCTGGGAACCATCGACTACACCGAGGCGTGGCATCTGCAAGCCGATCTGGCTGCCAAACGAGCCGCCGGCGAGATCGGTGACACGGTGCTCGTCCTCGAGCACCCGTACACGTACACGGCAGGTAAACGCACCCAGCCAGAAGACATGCCGGAGGACGACGCTTCCGTGGTCCAAGTCGACCGCGGCGGCCGCATCACGTGGCACGGCGAGGGCCAGCTGGTGGTCTACCCCATCATCAAACTCGCCGACCCCGTCGACGTGGTGGACTACGTGCGCCGCCTCGAGGAGGCCATCATCCATACGGTGCGCGGCGCTGGTGTGACCACCGCCGGGCGTATCGACGGCCGCTCCGGCGTCTGGGTCCCCCACACCTCCCGCGCCGCGAGCCCTGAGGCTCCGGCTCGCGACCGCAAGATCGCGGCCCTGGGCATCCGCGTCACCCGCGGGGTGACCATGCACGGGCTCTCCCTCAACTGCAACAACACGCTTGATGCGTACCGCCACATCGTCGCCTGCGGCATCAATGACGCCGACGTGACAACACTGAGCCTCGAACTCGGCCGCGACGTCACCATCGGCGACATGAGCCAAACGCTTATCGACGCCCTGGATCGCGCCCTGTCGGGAGATCTCGCCGTGGAGAACCACACGTTCGCTTCCGCCCCGGATCCGTCCAAAGGACTGACCCGAATCCTGTAGCTACTTGACACGGCCTATACCCTGGAGGAGTGACTGTTGCACCTGAAGGCCGTAAGTTGCTGCGCGTGGAGAAGCGAAACGCGCAGACCCCGATCGAGGCGAAGCCGCGGTGGATCCGCAACGCCGTGAAGACTGGGCCCGAATACGAGGACATGAAGAAGAAGGTGGCGGGAGCGTCCCTTCACACGGTGTGTCAGGAGGCCGGCTGCCCTAATATCCACGAGTGTTGGGAGTCGCGCGAGGCGACCTTTCTTATCGGTGGTGCGAACTGTTCGCGCCGGTGCGACTTCTGCCAGATCAACTCCGCGAAGCCGGAGCCCCTGGACCGGGGCGAGCCGCTGCGCGTTGCCGAGTCCGTGCGCGAGATGAACCTCAACTACTCCACCATCACCGGCGTCACCCGCGACGACCTCGAGGACGAGGGCGCCTGGCTCTACGCCGAGGTGGTGCGCAAGATCCACGAGCTCAACCCGCACACGGGCGTGGAGAACCTCACCCCCGATTTCTCCGGCAAGCCCGACCTGCTCCAAGAGGTCTTTGAGGCACGCCCCGAGGTCTTCGCCCACAACGTTGAGACGGTGCCGCGCATTTTCCGCCGCATCCGCCCTGCGTTCCGCTACGAGCGTTCCCTTGACGTAATCCGCCAGGCGCGCGACTTCGGGCTGATTACCAAGTCCAACCTCATCCTCGGGATGGGCGAGACGCGGGACGAAGTCATGGAGTCTTTGAACGATCTCGTCAGCGCCGGCACCGACATCATCACCATCACCCAGTATTTGCGCCCGGGGCCGCAGTTCCACCCCATCGAGCGCTGGGTGAAGCCGGAGGAATTCATCGAGTACCGCGACGCTGCGTACGAGATGGGCTTCGGCGCGGTGATGTCCGGGCCGCTCGTGCGCTCGTCCTACCGCGCAGGCAAGCTGTACACGGAGGCAATGGAGCACCGCGGTCTCGAGCTGCCGGAGAACCTCAAGCATCTGGCAGAGACGTCGCAGGGTGACACGGCCCAAGAAGCATCCACCCTGCTGAGTAAGTACGGGCTGTCGAAGGACACGCCCGTCGTAACGCGCTAAACCTCCCCGCGCCCCGGGAAGACGTCAGCGCGTATACGTACCGGGTAACTGTCTGAAATGACGCTGAGATCTTCGACACGAAGACGTCAGCGTCATTTTGCGCGAATTTTGGGCATGAAAAAACGCTGAGATCTTCCGTGGGAAAATCTCAGCGCTTTTTGCGGCTGGTCAGACTTAGCTCAGATCGGTGCCGCCGTTGACCATCATCGGACGGTCGAGGACGACCTGCGGGATCTTGAAAGCGTCGACGAGCACCTCGGACCACGGAGCGAGGGAGTCGACCAGGTCGTTGACTGCTGCCTTCGCTGCCTTGACCCGTCCGGCCGGAAGCACGCCGTGCTCCTGGTACCAGTCGGCGTTCTTCACAATGGTCTCGAGAGCGAACAGGTGGCGCAGCTGCTCGAATACCTGGCGCGCGGGCGAGTTCTCCGGCAAGCGGTCCTCAGCGTCGATCATCGACTGGACCAGCATGCGGTCACCGTAGGCGATCGCGGTCTCGAGCAGGTGATCCTGGGCCCGGTTGATCACCTTTGCGGCGTCCTTGCGGTCCATCTTGCGCGCGACCTGGACGCGGCGAACCAGCGAGTTGAGGACGTGCTCTTCGCGCGACTGAACGACGCGAAGCTGGGTCTCGGCGTCGAACAGGGAACCCGTTCCCGCCACACGGTCCGAGATGGACTGCACGCTGGCGGCAATACCGGAGCGGCGCGTCAGGAAATCACCGATGTTGGAGACGACATACTTCGCCATTCCAAACGGCGACATCTCCGACATTTCCTTGCCGTACGCGGTGAGGAGGTTCTTGCCCACCAACTGGCGCAGGATCGTGTCGTCGCCCTCGAAGGTGGTGAAGATGTCCACATCGGCGCGGAAGGTCGTGAGCAGGTTTTCGGACATGTACCCGGCGCCACCGCAGGCCTCGCGGCATTCCTGGAGAGTCTCGTTGGCGTGTGTCGCAGTCGCGGACTTGAAGAACGCCGCGAGGGTTTCCGTCTCACGGCTCGCAAACGACTGCTGCTCCGTCGGGTTCGCCGGATCCCATTCACCGGCGTTCACGGCGTCGGTGTACTCCTGGAAGCGCTCCAGCAGGTTGTTCTGGAACATCGCGAGGGCGTAGGACTTTGCCAGCGGGATGAGGAGACGGCGACGGTGCTGGCGGTAGTCGATCAATCGCTCTTCCTGGCCGGGGTCACCCGCCTCGAACTGGCGGCGGATGTTGGCGTATTTCACCGCGAGGGCGAGGCCGGCGCGAGTTGCACCTGCGGCCGAGGCGCCCACTCCGAGTCGGCCTCGAACGAGCGTGCCGAGCATGGTGAAGAACCGGCGGTTCATGGAATCGATCGACGACGAGTAAGTGCCGTCCTCCGCGACGTCTGCGAACCGGTTGAGCAGGTTTTCGCGCGGGACGCGGACGTGGTCGAACGTGATCATGCCGTTGTCCACGCCGAGCAAACCGCCCTTGTGGCCGTGGTCGGACGTGGTGACACCCGGCGCGTCTGTCCCGTCCTCCTCGCGGATGCGGACAATGATGCAGTGCACGCCCTTGGACTCATCGGAGTCGGGGGTGTAGAGCTGCGCGAACACTGCCGCCCAGCGGCCGTCGCGGGCTGCGTTGCCGATGTACGCCTTCTTCGAACCTGGGGTCGGAGAGTTGATGACGAATTCCTGGGTCTCCGGGTCATAGGTCGCCGTCGTCTCGAGCTGCTGGACGTTAGAGCCGTGGCCCATCTCGGTCATCGCGAAGCAGCCGAGCTTGGACAGATCCATCGCACCCTTGGCGAACTCGATGTGGCGCTCGGTGCCCAGGGCGTCGATGGCGCCGCCCCACAGACCGAACTGGACACCCGACTTGATGCAGGTGGAGTTGTTCACCTGGGCGAGCAATTCGAGGGAGGACACGCCCGCAGACACCTGACCCTGGCCACCGTTGAGCGGGGAGAACGACTCCTGGATGCGGCCGTTCTCAGCCACGATCTTGACCTTTTCGAGGTTGTCGGCGCGAATCTCGTCGAGAGTGCCTTCCACGCGGGGCAGGAGGAACGGATCGTTGATTAGCTCGCGCAGGGCCTCCTTACGCTCCTTGAAGGGGCCGTCGAGAAGATCCGCGAGATCTTCGACCGCGTTGACATCCGGGGTCGAAGGCAGCACGGAGGGCTGGTTAGACTCCGGGTTGCCGCTGGCCTTGGTGGTGTCGGTGGCAAGGTGCTTGGCGTCTTTGACGTCTTCCTTCGTGGCATTGGGAAGAGACATGGGTTCAACCTTTCGTAGTGGGAGAATTTAGCGCTCAATGATGGCGACAACGCCCTGGCCGCCGGCGGCGCAGACGGAGATGAGGGTGCGGCCCCCGCCGTTCTCGACGAGTGTCTTGGCTGCGGATGCGAGAATGCGGGCACCGGTGGCGGCGAACGGGTGACCGGCTGCGAGCGAGGAACCCTTCACGTTCAGCTTGGAGCGGTCAATAGCACCGAGGGGAGCGTCGAGGCCGAGGCGCTCGCGGCAGTAGGTCTCGTCCTCCCACGCCTTCAGGGTGGCGAGGACCTGCGAAGCGAAAGCCTCGTGGATCTCGTAGAAGTCGAAGTCCTGCAGGGTCAAACCCTGGCGCTCGAGGAGGCGGGGCACGGCGTACGTGGGCGCCATGAGCAGCCCGTCCTTGCCGCTGACGAAGTCGACGGCGGCGAGTTCCGAGTCCACGATGTACGCCTGCGGCTCGAGGCCGTTCTCGCGGCCCCACTCCTCCGTGCCGAGGAGGACGGCTGCCGCGCCGTCGGTCAGCGGGGTGGAGTTACCCGCGGTCATCGTGGCGGTACCGCCGTGCTGGATAGCGTCCTTCTTGCCGAACACGGGCTTGAGGGTGGACAGCTTTTCGACGCTCGAATCCGGGCGCATGTTTGTGTCACGCTGGACGCCAAGGAACGGGGTGACCAGGTCGTTGAAGAAACCGGAGTCGTACGCCTTGGCCAGGTTGTGGTGGGATGCCACCGCGAGCTCGTCCTGAGCCTCGCGGGAGATCTCCATCTCACGGGCGGTGATGGCGGCGTGCTCACCCATCGACAGGCCGGTGCGGGGCTCGCCGTTCTGCGGCTGCTCCGGTGCCAGCTGGCTCGGACGGATGGAGCCGAACAGCTTGAGCTGGTCGGCCGGCTTCTTCGCGTTGGACGCCTTGATCAGGGTCTTGCGCAGGGTGTCGTTGACGGCCAGGGGCGCGTCCGAGGTGGTGTCGGTGCCGCAGCCGATGCCCGCGTCGATGCGACCCATTGCGATGGCGTCGGCGACCTGGATTGCGGACGTCAGCGAGGTGCCGCAGGCGTGCTGGAGGTCGAACGCGGGCGTGGTCGGTGCCAGGGCGGATCCGAGGACGCACTCGCGCACGAGGTTGAAGTCGCGCGCGTGCTTGAGCACGGCGCCACCAGCGACGAGGCCGAGCTCTTTGTCCTGCAGACCGTAGCGCGCGACGAGCCCGTCGATGGCGGCGGTCAGCATGTCCTGGTTAGATGCGTTCGCGTACTCCTTGTTGGAACGCGCGAAGGGGATACGGTTTCCACCGAGAATGGCGACTTTGCGGGGCTGGTTCACTGTGCTTTCCCTGCTTTCAACTGGAGGAAGGTGGTTGTTGAGGATATTTCTCGTTGTACCATACAACACAAAAGAGTAGTGCTGTAAGGTAAATCACGAACTTAACCGGCACACACCAGAATCCACAAGGAGTACACCGTGGCCAAGAAGAGCTTCCTCGAACAACTCATCAACTCCCCGCTTGCGGCCAAGGCGGGTGTCCCGCAGGGCTACCCCCTGCGCCGCTACAAGCAGGGCGAGCCACTACTGCACGCGCCCATCGTCGTCGGCGGCCAGGGCCGTCTCACCGACGCCCTCAACACTGTGCTCGAAGGGCCGTACAAACTACTCAAAGCCGAGGCAGACTCCCCGCGCGCAGGTATTGTCTTCGACGCAACGGGGCTGACCCGCCCCGAGGACCTCAACCAGCTGCACTCTTTCTTCCACCCCCAGATAAAGAAGGTCGCTGACAACGCGCGCCTCGTGGTCATCGGCACCACGCCCGAGCTTATCGACGACGCCGACGCACGCATCGCCGCTCGCGCCCTCGAAGGCTTCACCCGCTCCCTGGCCAAGGAAATGCGCAAGGCCGCCACGGTGCAGCTCGTCTACGTCGACCCGGCAATCGATTCCTCCAACTTCAGCACCGTTGAATCCACCCTGCGATTCCTGCTGTCCGGCAAGTCGGCCTACGTCGACGGCCAGGTCATCCGCGTCACCCCTGCACCCGCGGAGGCCCCGGCCGACTGGGAGAAGCCGCTCGCCGGCCGCTTGGCCGTGGTCACCGGCGCTGCCCGCGGCATCGGCGCGGTCATCGCCGAGACCCTGGCGCGAGACGGCGCCTCCGTGATCTGCGTGGACATTCCGCAGGCCGGCGAGGGACTGACCGCGACCGCCAACAAAGTCAAGGGCACCGCACTCCCCCTCGACGTCACCGACCCGGCAGCCGCGGACAAGCTCGCCCAGCATGCGCAGGAGCGCTACGGCAAGAAGATCGACGTGCTCGTCCACAACGCCGGCGTGACCCGCGACAAGCTGCTCGCCAACATGGATGACAGCAAGTGGAACATGGTCCAGAACATCAACCTGATCGCCCCGGTACGCATCACCGAGAAGCTGCTCGCCGCCGGCGCCCTGGGTGAGAAGCCGGCCGTCATCGGCGTCTCCTCCACCTCCGGCATCGCCGGCAACCGCGGTCAGACCAACTACGCCACCACCAAGGCCGGCGTGATCGGCTTCGTCGACTCCCTCAAGGACCGCCTCGCCGAGATTGGCGGCAACATCAACGCCGTGGCACCGGGCTTCATCGAGACCGACATGACCGCGGCGATGCCGACGGGCCCGCGCGAGGTGGGCCGCCGCATCAACTCCCTGCAGCAGGGCGGCCAGCCGGTGGACGTCGCCGAGACCGTGGCGTACTTCGCGTCCACCGCCTCCACCTCCGTCAACGGCAACACCGTCCGCGTCTGCGGCCAGAGCATGCTGGGAGCGTAGCCCGATGAGCGAGTACACAGTTCTCAACAGCGTCCCGGATCTGGACAAGGTGATGAACCAGATCAAGCTCGGCATGCTGCCCGTCGTGGGCACCACCCACGTGGCCGATGCGGACCCGAGCTCGCGCTCGGAGGTCCGTGGGGTGACGGTGGACGTCGACAAGCTCGCCGCCTACACCCGCGCGACGGGCCTGCGCCTGTCCGACGAAGTTCCGCCGACCTACTTCTTCGTGGTCACATTTCCCGTCATCATGGACCTGATGGCGCGCGAGGATTTCCCGTTCGCCCCGACGGGCGCGGTTCACATCGCCAACGAGATCACCCAGCGGCGCGCTCTGCGCGTCGGCGAGACCTACACGGTGCGCGCCCGCGGAGAGCGCCTCCGACCGCACCGCAAGGGCCTGCTGATCGACATGATCACCGAGGTCTACCTCGAGGGCGGCGAGGGTTCAGCGTACGGCGAGCCGGTGTGGACCCAGGTGTCCACCTTCCTCGGCCAGGGGCAAAAATTCGCCAAAGGCGCCCCCGTGTCTGTGACCACCCGCGGAATCGATGACGGACGCCGCCTCGGCTCCCCGGAGCTGCCCGATTTCGCAGCTAACGGCCACATCAAGGTCACCGGGGAGACGGTGTCGAACTACGTCGACGCGTCGGGAGACAAGAACCCGATCCACACCTCCAACATCGGCGCGAAGCTGTTCGGCTTCCCGGGCATCATCGCCCACGGCATGTACTCCGCCGCAGCGGCCTTGCGATTCTTGGAGGGCAAGCTCAGCGGCGCCCTGCGCTACCGCGTTGAGTTCTACAAGCCCGTCGTCATCCCCACCCGCGTCGCGGAGTGGGTCGTGCCCGACGAGGCCGGCAACGTCGACATCCAGCTGCGCAGCACCTCCAAGCCGGAGAAGCTCCACCTGAACGCGCGGGTTGAGTACCTGTAGCGTCGGCCGAGGCGTCGACAAGCGTCCTGCTCCCGAAAAGGAGCCGGGCGCTTTCCCCATTTCAACAACGTGGAATAGAGTGTGAGGCATGGCAGACCCGAAGGATAAGGTGGCTTCCAAGGCCGCCAAGCAGGAAGAGCGCGCGGCGAAGCGCGCGAAGCGCAAGAGCACCCGCGGCCAGATCTGGCAGGCGTTCAACCTGCAGCGCAAGCGCGACAAGAAGCTCATCCCCCTGATGGTGCTGTGCGTGCTCGGTATGGGCCTGCTTTTCTTCCTCATCGGCCTGCTGTTCAACGCGCAGTGGTTCTTGCTGGTCATCGGCCTGATCCTGGGTGCCGTGCTCGCCATGTTCCTGTTCTCCCGCCGGCTCGAGCGCTCGATGTACGACGAGGTGGGCGACACTCCGGGTGCGGCCGCGTGGACGCTGGAGAACATGCGAAACACCATGGGCATCGTGTGGCTGACCAAGTCCGCGGTGGCCGCGAACACGCACATGGACACCGTGCACCGCGTCGTCGGCAACCCGGGTGTCGTGCTGGTCGGCGAGGGCAGCCAGAACCGCCTGAAGTCCCTGATGGCGAAAGAGCACAAGCGCGTCGACCGCCTGCTCGCTGGCGTGCCGATCCACGAGGTCTACGTAGGCGACGGAGAGGGCCAGACCAGCATCCGCGACCTGCAGAAGACCCTGCTGAAGCTGCCGAAGAACTACAAGAAGGACGAGGTGTACTCCATCTCCGCCAAGCTCGACGCGATGGACGCCCGCACTCGTCCCGGCCAGCCCGCCGGGTTGCCGGGTGGGCCCATGCCGAAGGGCGCGCAGTCCATGTCCGGCATGAACCGCAGGATGCGGCGCATGCAGGAGCGCAAGGGCAAGTAGTCAGCTGCGGATCACGGTCGTGCCCGTGGCGCGGTCGTGCATCCCGCGGCCGTCGGCGTCGACCATGGCTGCGGGCAGGATAAAGCCGGTGAGCAGGGTGCGCACCGCGGCGCGCCAGAAGCCCACGCGCTGGCCCGGGGCGTCGACACGCGCGACGCCCATGCCGAGCGCCGCCATGCCCGGGGTGCGGGCGAGCAACCAGCCGCAGAGGATGCCGAGGACGAGCCAGAGGATGTAGGTCAGCGTGGCGACGTCGCCAAGCTGGTCGGTGAGCCTGACCGTAAAGCCGGCGATAGCCCAGCAGATGGCCCAGTCGATGGCGACCGCCCCTGCACGGCGGGCCACGGACGCCTGCGCTCCCGCTCCATTCTCAGGAAGACCCAGGCCTTGCCCAGGGTAAGTACCGATATCAGCCATGGCCCCAGATTACTGGGGGGCGCGCGGGCGACGTGAATCACGACGTTCGTGCCGATACGTGCCTGTAGTATGGACGTGTTAGCAGCCCACCCACCAAGGAGTAGCCCGTGGCCTTCGAAAACATCGAAGATGTCAAAAAATTCATCACCGATGAGGATGTCGAGTTCGTCGACGTCCGCTTCACCGACGTGCCGGGGACCGAGCACCATTTCTCTATCCCTGCCTCCATGTTCGACGAAGATGTCGTCGAGGAGGGCCTGGCGTTCGACGGCTCCTCCATCCGGGGATTCACCACCATCGAGGAATCCGACATGACGCTCATGCCGGATTTGGCCACCGCGAAACTTGACCCCTTCCGCGCCGCGAAGACCCTGAACGTGAAGTTCTTCGTCAACGACCCCTTCACGCACGAGGCGTTCTCCCGCGACCCGCGCAACGTCGCCCGCAAGGCCGAGGACTACCTGACCTCCACCGGCATCGCCGACACCTGTTTCTTCGGCGCCGAGGCCGAGTTCTACCTGTTCGACTCCATCCGCTACGAGGTGGAGGGCCACACGCAGTTCTTCGAGATCGACTCCGAGGAAGGCTGGTGGAACCGCGGCGCCGAGACCGAGATCGACGGCTCGCCCAACCTCGGTTACAAGAACCGCATCAAGGGCGGGTACTTCCCTGTTCCGCCGTACGACAAGACCGTGGACGTGCGCGACGCCATGACCCTGAACCTGGCGCAGGCCGGTTTCGAGATCGAGCGCTTCCACCGCGAGGTGGGCAACGGCGGCCAGCAGGAGATCAACTACAAGTTCAACACCATGCTGCACGCCGCGGATGATCTGCAGGACTTCAAGTACATCGTGAAGAACACCGCCAACCAGTTCGGGAAAACCGCCACCTTCATGCCGAAGCCGCTCGCCGGTGACAACGGTTCGGGCATGCACGCCCACCAGTCGCTGTGGAAGGACGGCAAGCCGCTGTTCTACGACGAGTCCGGTTACGGCGGGCTCTCCGATGTGGCCCGCTACTACATCGGCGGCATCCTCGAGCACGCTGGCGCGGTGCTGGCGTTTACCAACCCGACCCTGAACTCCTACCACCGCCTCGTGCCGGGCTTCGAGGCCCCGATCAACCTGGTGTACTCGCAGCGCAACCGCTCCGCCGCGATCCGCATCCCGATCACCGGCTCCAACCCGAAGGCGAAGCGCATCGAGTTCCGCGCTCCGGACCCCTCGGGCAACCCGTACCTCGGGTTCGCCGCGATGATGATGGCCGGCCTCGACGGCATCAAGAACCGCATCGAGCCGCACGCACCGGTGGACAAGGACCTCTACGAGCTCCCGCCGGAGGAGGCCAAGGAGATCCCGCAGGCCCCGACCTCCCTCGAGGCCGCCCTGGTGGCCCTGGAGCGCGACCACGACTTCCTCACCGAGGGAGACGTGTTCACCGAGGACCTCATCGAGACCTACATCAAGCTCAAGTACGACCGCGAGATCACCCCGTCGCGCCTGCGCCCGACGCCGCTGGAGTTCGAGATGTACTTCGACTGCTAGGCAGTCCCCCACCCGCGGACCCGGGTGCCCACAAACTGGTGTTGCGCTGACACTCCCCATGTCAGCACATTACCAGTTTTTTGTGCCAGCATGCTGGTTGAAAGTCGGGAGGGAAGCTGCCGGCAGTTAGAACACTTGACAATTTGTTGTGTTTATACAACACTTCTTTGCATGTCCCCTAAGAGAAAGCCCGCCGACCCGATTTTCAACCGGGTGCGGGTCCTGCGCACGGAGAGGGACATGTCCCGCACCCAGTTGGCCACAGAGGTCGATGTCAACCCACAAACAATCGGTGCCATTGAGCGCGGCGACCACTACCCCAGCTTGGACCTCGCCTTCAGGATCTGCGACGTGTTCCAGCTGCCGGTTGAAGCGGTATTCTCCCGCGCCGAATTCACCCCCATGTCGAGTGAAATCTACCGAAAGGCCTGAGCTCATGGCCTCCCGTCCCGTCCCCGAGTCCGTCACCCGCCGCAAGAGGATCATCCTGTTCACGGACATCTCCCTCGCGGTCATCATCCTCAGCATCGCGCTCCACGTCACGGTCCCCGGCATTTCCTACCTCATGTGGATGATCGGCGCAATCGCCGCGGCCGGCGGCACCCTCGCCCTGCGGCGCACCATCGACCAAGCGGACCTGCCCACGACCGAGCTCGACGAATACCGCCTGAAGCTGCACCTCGAAGCGAGGGAAGACGGCCTGCTCGGGGCACTCGCGCTCTCCATTTTGCTCTTCGTGGTTGCAGGTGCGATCGCGTTTGCTCTGCGGTTCTGGGTATGGGACGGGCCCACCGTGGCACTCCTTTTTGCCAAGATGGCTCACCTGCAACTTGTGTGGGTCCCGTTCATCGTCGCGCGCTCGCTTGCCGGCAAGTTCAACCGCGACGAGCTCGTATCCGCGCGCTAGCTACCGCGTGAGCGCCAACGCGTAGACCATATCCAGCAACGGCGTATCGACGCCCCCACGCCGCGCCATCCGCCGCAGCGCGCCCACCTGCGCATCCAGCTCGTTGGGCAGGCCGGCCGCGATGTCGCGGTGCATCGAACTCGTGGCCCCGGCGTACTGCGCGTCGCAGAACGCGAGGTTCTTCTCCACGGCCCCGTCCGCCAAATCCACGCCCAGCGCGCGGCCCGCGGCGGCGACCTCCTCCATCAACCCGCGCAGCTGCGGCCGCAGCTCGTCGCGCAGGTACCCCATCGGGCGCTGCGCCACAGCGCCCAGGACGCCGGTGGTGGCGACGAACATCGCCTTCATCCACACGTCGGTGAGGATGGTGCCGTTCTCGCCGTGATACTTCGAGCGGATCCCGGCGTCGCGCAGGGCGTCGACAAGCTCGAGCGCTGCGGGCGGTGTGTCGAAAACGCCCGGCAGGAGGCCGAAGTTCAGTGAGAGCGGACCCGGGTTGAGCGTAATTTCGGCGGGCGCGATGCGCGTCATGTAGCCGCGCACCACACCGGCGAGAACGCGCTCGGCACCGAAGATGTCGGCGGCGGTGAAGTGCACCTCGACGGAATTGTGGGTAGTCACGACGGGCACGTCGGCGAGCGTCTCGACGTCCGCGAACGTGGCGTTGCCGGGCAGCGCCTTCGTCGCCACAACAACGATATCCACGCCGCCCAGCTTGTCGACGACCTCCCCGGACGTCTCCCCCGCCACAAAACGCGTTACAGTGCGCTCGCCGTCCGGGCTTGTCAGGCGCAGGCCTCTCTCGCGCAGTGCCGCGAGCGTCTCGTCGCGCGCGATGAATCCGACGTCGTTGCCCGCATCGGCCAGCAAGCCGCCGAAGTACCCGCCCACGCCGCCGGCACCCACAAACAGAATCTTCATACTGCAACACTAGCGCCGAAGCTAAGTTTCGCCTCTCGCATGCTCTTCGCGCGAAGACGTCAGCGCGAAAATGAGCTATTTTGAGCACGCAAAAAGGCGCTGAGGTCTTCCAGCGAAGACGTCAGCGCGAAAAGGCGCTGTTTCCAGAGCGCAAAACGCGCCGAGGTCTTCCACACTAGCGCCGCGCGTTGAAATCCACGTCGCCGTCGTACCCCGGCACCCGCCCGCGCGAGGTGTACTGCCACATGGTGGGCGACTGTTTGCCCACGGCAGAGGGCCACGCCGCGTCACCTGGGTAGGAACCGGTGTCCGCGCCGTACTCCGCGAGCCACAGCGCGCCGAACCGCCGCGTGTCGGCACCGAGCATGCGCCAGCGCCACCACCGGCGCGAAGTGTAGATACCCGCGACGGGAACGCCTGCGGACGTGAAGAGGGAATGCGCGAGAGAGACGTCGTCAAGCGAAAGCCCCGCGGGGGTCTCGCAGTCGAGCCACAGTGGCGCGCGCAGCGATCCCAGCACCGCGAGGCTGGCCTCTACCTGCTCGCTTATCGACGTCCCCTCGGATGAATTGCGCAGGTAGTGGTACGTCTCCACCTCGAGCCCGGCCGAGAGGGCGTCGGCGAGATGGGAGGAAAAAACGCGGTCCCTGTACGTGCCGTCGGTGGTGCGCAGGACGACGAACGAGATGTCCAGGGACGACAACGCGAGCCCGTCCTGGTGCTCGGAGACATCGACGCCGAAGCGCATCAGCGTTTGGCCAGGCCCAAGCGCGGCGAGAAATTCGCGGGATGGCGGCGCTGCGAAGCGGCGTCGGCGATGGCGAGGCGCCATTTTGGGTCCGTCACCGGCATCGTGGAAATGGGGAACCAGCCGACGTCGACGGATTCGTCGTCGCCGACAACGGGCTCGGCGGCGGGGTCCACCGGCTCGAGTCTCAACTGCACCGACATGTACGAGGCGCGGTCGCCGTTGGAGTGCGTGATCGGGCCGACGGCACCGACGCCGAGGAGCGCCGCCGCCTCCGCGCGCACCCCGGTCTCCTCCAACACCTCGCGCGCGGCGGCGTGGTGCGGCTCCTCTCCCGGATCGCAGATGCCGGTGACGGGCGTCCACTCGCCGTTGTCGGCGCGCTTGACCAGCAGCACGTCGGGCACCGCCCACGGCGAGTCAGTCGTGGTGTCGCGCAGCACGATCGCCGCCACCGAGGGCAGCCACATGAGGTCGGTGCCAATCTTTTCGCGGGTGTGAACGATGAACTCGGGGATGGGCATGGTTCGAGTCTAACGGGCGGGCGGTGGACTAGGATTACCAACCATCATGACCGAGCAATCGCTTGACGACGCCCCCTCCGACGCTCCCGTCGACGCTCCCGTCGACGCCAACACCCGGCTCCTTCGCGCCCTGCCCGCGCCGGTGTTCACCGTCGCCTACGGCGCCATCGTGATTGCACTCATCGCCGGGGCCGTCGTGCTGGCGGACAACGCGAGCTCGCAGGAGAGCGCTGCGCCGGTCGTCGGCAAGCCCGCGCGACCGTTCTTTCCGGTTCAAACCGACGTCGACAACGTCGAGGCGTCCGTGCGCCCGTACCTGATTACCGACACCGCCTCTGCGCGCACCGCGTCGGGTGTGACGCTGACGGGCGCGATGACGGACCAGGCGGAGACGGATGTGAGCGAGTTCGCGGGACACGTCTCGCGCCTGCTCGAGCAGAACTGCGTGGACAACATGACTGTGCGCAGCCAGGACAACGTGCGCATAAACCTGTGGGGCTACTGTTACCACTCCCCCGGCGCGGCGGAGATTGAGACCTACGTCGAGGCCGCGCTGGAAAACTCAGCGGACTCCGTATCGTTCTCGTTCTACCCCGGGCTGCCGGTGGAGCACCAGGTGGCCCTGACGTGGTTCGAAGACACAGCCGACGATGCCGACGCCGCGATGGATTCCTGGGAGGATATCGAGCCGGTCGGGCGCATCCAGCAGGTCTCTCTATCTTCTTACGATCCGGCAGCGGTGCGCCAGAAAGACGTGTTCGCGGAACCGGACCAGTAAGCGGCTACCAGCTCTTCATTTCCCACTGGGCGTCCGGGATCACAGTGGTGATCACCTGCATCGTCTGGTCCACGTTGGAGTAGGACATGAGTCTGGGGTTGTCCATGCCCTCGTAGCACTCCTCTCCGGAGCGGCCGGCCTCCGTGCCGGAGACCACCCCGATGATGGTGGCGCGGCCGTTGACGTCCTGGAATACCGGCCCGCCCGAGTCGCCTTTCGCGGCGCACACCGCGGCGATGTCACCCTTGGTCTCGCGGGTGGCGTCGGAGTCGGTGGTGATGATCTGCACGCGGCCGGTCTCGCGGAACTGCCCGCAGGTATAACCCGTGGTGCCGCCGGTCTTGCAAATGTGGTCCGCGGGCACTGCGAGATCTTCGGCGATCCCGGTCTCGATGGGGTTGCCCACCAGCGTCATGTAGCGCTCGGGGTCGGTAATCTCGATCACCGCGACGTCAATGTCCGGGGCGCCCTCGCTGTACAGGCCGGAGTAAACGAAGTGGCCGACCTCGCGGGAATAATCCTGGGCGGTGGTGGCGTTGGTGGGCCACACCAGATCACCCTCGCGGCCGCAGTGGCCTGCGGTGACGGCGTAGTCCCGGCCCTCAGCGTCGCTGAACGAGAATGCCACCGTGCAGGACTGGGCGGTAAACGCCTCACCGGGCTGCGGGTAGTGGTCCGTCGACTGGATCAGGGTGCCAGGGGCCCACAGCGCGAAACTGGGCACACGCACCACGTTCGCGTCCTGGGGCACCTCGTGTGGGGCGTCCTCGGCCACGGGCGGAGAGACGTCCGCGCCCTCCCCCGGTGTCTGCACAGCCTCAAGCGCCTGGCGCTCCTGCACCGTCGCCGTGGGGATGCTTGTGGCGTTGAGACCGGCCCACACGACTGCCGCGATCGTGAACACTGCGACGGCCAGGATCGCCGTCCACGCACCGATACCTAAGCCGGGCGGGTGCGCTGGCACGCGGTGTCGGCCGGGGTTACTCGGATTGCTCACCAGCGTTGTCCGAACTTTCCTCGTAGGGCTGGTTCTTCAGGTCCCGGATAAACTTCTCCGGGTCGAACTCCGTGAAGTACTCCGGTTCCGCGAACTGCTCCTGTGCCATGGTGTGCCGCCTTACACGTCAGTGTTCTCGATGGACTGGGTGATGTAATCCTTCACCTTATCCGCGTCATTGGGCAGGTCAACAACGTGGCGCTCGGCGTCCATGACGTGGGCGAAGCGCTCGGGCACCTCGGGGGCGGTGCCGAGGGCCTCGATGATGGTCTCCGAGAACTTGACCGGCAGGGCGGTCTCCACCACCACGATCGGGGTCTCCACCTGTTCAGAAACGCCGCGGGCGACGAACATGCCGTCGGCGGTGTGCGGGTCAAGCAGGTAACCGTACTCCTCCTTGACTGCCTTGATGGTGGCGAGGCGGTCGGCGTGGGTGGACGTGCCGGACAGGAAGCCGAAGTCCTCGCGGATGCGGTCCATGCACTCCGGGTCTCCCAGCTCATCGGCGGCGAAACCGCCCTCCTTGGCCTTGACGGCGAACAGCTCCGCGGTCAGGTGGGCGTTTCGCCCGGTGGCGTCGAAAATGAAGCGCTCGAAGTTCGAGGCGCGCGAGATGTCCATCGACGGGCTCGACGTCGCGTGGGTCTCGGCCGCAGTGCGCGGACGGTAGTCGCCACCGGCGAAGAACTCGTGCAGCACGTCGTTCTCGTTGGTGGCCACGATGAGCTTGTCCACCGGAAGCCCCATCTGCTTGACCACGTGACCTGCGCAAATGTCCCCGAAGTTGCCCGTCGGCACGGAGAAGGACACCTTCTCGTCGTTGGACTCGGTGACGCGCAGGTAGGTGGAGATGTAGTAGACGGTCTGCGCCAGCAGGCGCGCCCAGTTGATGGAGTTGACGGCGCCGATGCGGTACTTCGTCTTGAAGGCCGCGTCCGCCGAGACCTCCTTGACCACGTCCTGGCAGTCGTCGAAGACACCGTCGAGGGCGATGTTGAAGATGTTCGGGTCGTCGAGGCCGAACATCTGGGCCTGCTGGAAGGCGGTCATGCGCCCGGCCGGGGTGAGCATGAAGACGCGGATGTTGTCACGGCCGCGCATGGCGTACTCCGCCGAGGAACCGGTGTCACCCGAGGTGGCGCCCAAGATGTTGATCTCCTCGTCGCGGCGGCCGAGCTCGTACTCGAAGAGCTCACCGAGCAACTGCATTGCGATGTCTTTGAATGCCGCGGTCGGCCCTTCGGAGAGATGCGCAATGAAGAGGTCGTCGGAAAGCTTGGTCACCGGCACGATCTCGTCAGTAGAAAAGACGGGGGTGCGGTAGGCGCGCGCCGTTATCTCCTCGATCTGCGCGGGCGGGATGTCGTCGACAAACAGCTTGACCACCTCAGCCGCAAGGGCGGCGTAGCCCTTCTCATTGAGGAGCGTGCGCCAGGCGTCGAGAAGCTCGGGCGTAATGCGCGGGTACACCGCCGGAAGGTAGAGCCCGCCGTCGGGCGCGAGGCCCGAAAGGAGGATGTCGGTGAACTTGGCCGGGGTCGCCTTGGTGTCGCGCGTTGAGATGTAATCCACGAGTGACCACTTTACAAGCACCGGCGGAGGAGTAACTTTCACTCGCATGACGACTCCCCATCCCCGCGACCGAGTAACCCGCCGAGCGATCGGGGTGTGGCTCGCTGCGGTGGCCGTCTACGTCGTCGCCATCACGGGCCGTACGTCGTTCGGGGTGGCGGGGCTCGATGCGATGGGGCGTTTCGACGTCGACGCCACCCGCATCGCCGTGTTCACATCTGTTCAGGTCGGCGTGTACGCGCTGGCCCAGATCCCGGTGGGACTGCTCATCGACCGCTTGGGCCCGCGGTTCATGCTGGTCGCTGGCGCGCTGGTGATGGCGTCGGGCCAGGCCCTTCTCGGGTTCACGGAGTCCTACCCTCTCGCGATCGGCGCGCGGGTGCTGATCGGCGCGGGCGACGCCACCGCGTTCCTCTCCGCACTGCGCCTGTTGCCCTACTGGTTCCCGCTCAAGCGCACGCCCCTTTTCACGCAGTTGACGGCGTCGATAGGCCAGGTGGGGCAGTTCCTCTCGGCGTTCCCCTTCATGGCGCTTCTGCACGCGCAGGGGTGGACGGCGGCGTTTGTCACCCTGGCCGCGGTGGGGGCGCTTGTCGGCATAGCGGCGTTCGTCGCCGTCGCCGACTCGCCGGACGAGGCGCCCGCCAAGGGTGAAGGCGCGCGCATGCCCGTCGGCAAGATTCTTACCTCCGTGCTGCGCTCGCCCCTGTGCTGGGAGGCCTTCACCATCCACGGTTTGGGCATGTTCTTCGCCATCAACTTCACGCTCTTGTGGGGTATTCCGCTGATGGTCCAAGGAATGGGGCTCACACCGGCCCAAGGGGCCACAGTGCTCACCGTTTTCACGCTGTCCACCATGATCGGCGGCCCGCTGCTCGCGCCGCTGTCGGCCAGGACTGGACCGAACCGGGACGTGGCCGCGGCGGTGATCGCGGCGGCGCACTGTGCCGCGTGGGTGTGGTTCTTCGCGTCCGGCGAGCCGCGCGGTTTCGCCGCCATCCTCGCTCTCGTGGTTGTCATGGGCGCGGCGACGCCGGTGTCGAACTTCGGCTTCGACACCGTCCGCGAGAAGATGCCGCGCAACATCGTCGCCTCCGGCACGGGCCTGGGCAACATGGGAGGGTTCACCTCCTGCATGCTCTCCGCTCAGCTCATCGGGATGATCCTGGATTCCGTAGCTCCGGCCGGCAATTACACGTGGGGGGATTTCCGCGTCGCCTGGATCGCGGTATTCGCGATTTGGGGCGCGCTGCTGGCAGGCATGTTCACCGCCCGCGCGTTCGTGAAACGTTAGCGCGGCGGCTCGAGCCGGCCGCTGAGGATGTCGATGACGGAGCGGATCGCGGCGTCGCCAAGCGGGGCGGTGCCCGACTCGCGCGCCGCGGGTTTCGTCCGTGTCGGGACTGCCGCGGCCGCGTCAACCTTCAACGTCAGGGTCGTGCCGTCCAGCTTGAGGGCGGCTCGCTTATCGACGCCCGCCACACGCGCCGCTTCCACCAGCGCCGCCAGATCCGCGAACGTGCCGTTGTCAAGGTCAATACTCAAGTTCATTGCCATGTTCGCGAGTGTATGTATGTCCGGGGCGGCGCACATCGGGGAAATCCCCTAATCGAACTCCAGCGACGGCACCTCTCCCCAGAACACTTCCTCCACCACCTGGTGGGCCCGGCGCGTCGTGCGCAGGTAGTCCTCCAGGAACTGCTGCTGTGCGTCGGGGTCGTAACCGGCCGATCCGGCGACCTGCGCCAGGTGGGGCCCCGGCGCAGGCAGCTGGTCGGTGCGCTTGCCAGAGACGAGCACGAGTGCGTTTCGCGCGCTCGTCGCCGCCAGCCACGCCGCGCGCAGAGTGCGCGCCTGGGAGCCGCGGATCACCTCCGGGTCGTCGAGCTCGTCGAGGTAGTCGAGTACCTCGAGGGTGGAGGTGTTGTGCATCTCCGGATGGTTGTGTGCGTGCATCATGGTCAGCAACTGCACGGTCCACTCGACGTCCGCGAGTGCGCCGCGGCCGAGCTTGGTGTGGGTGGCACGGTCGGCACCGCGGGGCAGGCGCTCGTCGTCCACGCGCGCCTTGATGCGCCGGATCTCGCGGATGTCTGCCTTTGTCGCGCCTTTGGCCGGATAGCGGAACGGGTCAATGGCCTGCAAAAACGCCACGCCGACCTGTTTGTCGCCGGCGACGTTGGTGGCGCGCAGCAGCGCCTGCTTCTCCCACACCTCACCCCACTGTCGGTAGTAGCGCTCGTAGGAGGCGATGGTGCGCACAACCGGCCCGGAGCGGCCTTCGGGGCGCAACCCCAGGTCCACCTCCAGGGGCGGGTCACCCGAGGGCTTGGACAGGCGGGTGCGCATCTGGTCGACGATTCGCGCCGCCCACGACACCGCCTCGGATTCGGCAACAGCGTCGGTGCCGCCGGCGGGCTCGGCGACGATCATCACGTCGGCATCCGAACCGTAACCCAGCTCCGCCCCGCCAAGGCGGCCCATACCGATCACGGCGATGCGCGCTTTCGGGGCGTCCTCCCCGCTAGCCAGCAGGTCGGCGCGGATCTCCGCGCGCAGCGCGGCCTCCAACACGGCCTCCCACACCCATGTGAGTTCGACGCAGACGCGGCGCACATCCATCAATCCGAGCAGGTCGGCGGATGCAATTCTCGCCAGGTCGGCGCGGCGCAGAGAGCGTGCCACCGCGACGGCCTTATCCGGGTCTTCGTAGCGCTTCGTTGCCGCGAGGATGGCTTTATACGCCTGGTCGGGAGCGACGTCGGGTAGCTTGGGCCCGTTCGACCCGTCGCCGAGCAGCGGCACCACGTCCGGGGCGGAGATGATGAGATCGGACGCGTAGGGAGACGTGCCCAGGATGTGCATGAGGCGTTGGCCGACCACTCCTTCGTCGCGAAGCATGCGCAAAAACCAGCTCTTGTCCTCGGCGGACTCGGAAAGCTTGCGGTAGTTGAGCAGGCCGGCACCGGGATCGGCGGTGTCACCGAGCCAGTTCATCAGGGTCGGCAGCAGGATGGCCTGCAACTTCGACTTGCGGGAGCTGCCCTTGACCAACGCACTCAGGTGCTCGTAGGCGCGCGCCGGGTGGCGGTAACCCAGTGCCTTGAGCTGCGCCTTGACCGTGTCGGCGGAAAGCGTGGCCTCGCCGACGGACAGGTCCACTACCGCGCCCAGCAGCGGGCGGTAGAACAGGCGCTCGTGCAGGTCGGAGACGGACTTGCGGAACGTGCGCAGCGTCTCCTCCATCCGCTCGACCGCGCTCTTGCGCTTGCCCGGGGTAAAACCGGCGGCGCGCGCGAGCCAGCGACGCGCGGTGTCGTCGTCGTTGGCGGGCAGCGTGTGGGTGCGTTTGAAGCGCTGCAGCTGGAGGCGGTGCTCCAGCAGGCGCAGAAACCCGTAAGCGTCGATGAGCTGGCGGGCGTCCTCGCGGCCCACGTACCCGCCGTCCATGAGCGCCTCGAGCGCTAGGACGGTGTTGCGCTGGCGCAGAGATTCGTCGAAACGCCCGTGCACCAGCTGCAGCAACTGGACCGCGAACTCGACGTCGCGCAGCCCCCCGTGGCCCAGCTTCAACTCGCGGTGGCGCATGTCCTTCGGCACGTTCTCCAGCACGCGGCGTCGCATGGCCTGGATGTCGTCGACGAAGGAGTCGCGCTGGCTCGCCTCCCACACCAGCGGGGCGAGCTTATCGACGTAAGCGTGGCCCAGGTCCATGTCGCCCGTCATCGGCCGCGCCTTGAGCAGCGCCTGGAACTCCCACGTCTGCGCCCAGCGCTTGTAATACGCCAGGTGCGAGTCGAGCGTGCGAACCAGTGCCCCGGACTTTCCCTCGGGGCGCAGGTTGGCGTCGACCTCGAAGAAGCAAGCTGAACCGAGTCTGATGAACTCGCTGGCCAGCTTTGTGGCGTTCGAATTGGCGGGCTCGGCAACGAAGATGACGTCAACGTCGGAGATGTAGTTCAGCTCACCGGCGCCGCACTTGCCCATCGCCAGGACCGCCAGCTGCGCATCCGCTTCCGCATCGTCGTAGACCACGCGCATCGCCACCGCCAGCGCGGCGGTCAGCGCCGCGTCGGCGCAGACGGTGAGCATGTGGGTGGTGGCGCGATAACCCAGCATCGGCTGTGTCTGCGGTCCGTCGTGGCCAGCCTTTGCCCCCCGCGGCACGGCATAGGTACCGGCGAGGTCCGCGGCGGCGAACCGCATGATCAGGCTCCGGTACGCCAGGCGCAGGGCGGCCCGGGCCTCCGTGCCGTCCGCGAACTTCTCCGCCGCGCGGTAGGTGCCGGCGGCGGTGCGCTCAGCGTTGGCTGTCGAGCCCTGTTCCGGCCGGGCGTCGACGGCTTCCAGCATGGTGCGCATGACGTCGTTCGGCTCGGGCAGATCCTCGGCCAGAAGGGTCCAATTCTCGGGGTGGGCCACGAGGTGGTCCCCGAGCGCCGTCGAACCGCCGAGCAGAGCGAACAGGCGCGTGCGCAGGGTCGCGTCCTTACGGATCTGGGCGCGCAGCTCGCCGTAACCCTCCCCCAGCGCATCCTTCAGGCGCAGCAGAGTGTTCTGCGCGAGGCCGGGGTCCGCCGCCCCGGCCAGGGTCGCGCGGACCTCAGCGTATTTGCCCCCGTCGAAACCGAGGGTTTCCAGATTCGACATGTCACAGGTCCAGGTGGTTGTCGATCTCCCAGGTGGTGATCTGGGAAGTGTAGTTGTGCCATTCGTCCCACTTGGAGCGCAGGAAGAACTCGAAGACTTGCTCGCCGAGCACCTCCGCCATGAACTCCGACTTCTCCAGGTGCCGCAGCGCCTGGTCCAGAGAGGTAGGCAAGTCCCGGTAACCCATCGCGCGGCGCTCCCGGCGCGTCAGCGAGAAGACGTCGTCACGCGTGGGCTCGTCGAGCTCGTATCCTCCCGTGATGCCCTTCAGGCCCGCCGCGAGCACGGCGGCGAACGCGAGGTAGGGGTTGCAGGCGGAGTCGAGGGAACGCACCTCGATGCGCCGCGAGTCCGCCTTGTGCAGACGGTACGTGGGCACGCGCACCATCGCGGAGCGGTTGGACACTCCCCACGTCGCCGCCGTCGGCGCTTCGGAGCCGAACTGCAGGCGCTTGTACGAGTTGACCCACTGGTTGGTCACCGCGGAGATCTCGTTGGCGTGCTCGATGATGCCGGCGATGAACTGACGGCCCGTCTTGGACAGGGAGATCTCGTCGTCCGGGTCGTGGAAGGCGTTCGTCTCCCCCTCGAACAGCGAGAAATGGGTGTGCATCGCGGAACCGTCCTTGTCCGCGAACGGCTTGGGCATGAACGTGGCGTGCACTCCGTTTGCCTCGGCGATAGTCTTCACGATGTATTTGAACGTGACGATATTGTCCGCCATGGTCAGCGCGTTCGTGTGACGCAGGTCGATCTCCTGCTGACCGGGCGAGGCCTCGTGGTGGGAGAACTCGGTCACGATGCCCATGTACTCCAGCGCGGAGATGGACTGGCGACGGAACTTCGGGGCCTCGTTGCGCTTCGCCTGGTCGAAGTAGCCGCCGTAGTCGGCCGGGCGCGGCATTGTCCCCGGCTCACCGGATTTGACCACGTAGAACTCGATCTCGGGGCTGGCCATGAACTCGAAACCGGCGTCGCGCGCGATCTGGATCTGGCGGCGCAACACCTGGCGCGGGTCGGCGAACAGCGGGTCACCGTCGGGCATGGTGATGTCGCAGAACATGCGGGCCGTCTGCAGGCCCTCGTCCTCGTCGAAGGGGAGCGCCTGATACGTCGACGGGTCAGGGCGCAGGAGCGTGTCGGACTCGGAAATGCGCGAGAAGCCTTCGATGGAGGATCCGTCGAAGCCTACGCCCTCGTCGAACGCGGCCTCGAGCTCGGCGGGCGACATCATCACCGTTTTCAGGGAGCCGAAGATGTCGGTGAACCACAACCGGATAAACGAAATGTCCTGTTCGTCGACCTTTTGCAACACGTTTTCCTGTTGACTGTTCATGGTGACCCACTCTAGCGCCCCGGTGGATGCATTCCCGGTAAACTCGGGCGCACGTACGTGCTCGACGAGTGCTCGAAGAAAGGCTGGTTCCCCATGTCGGAGAAGACCAACAAAGACGTAGAGACGTTCCTCGAAGTCGAGGTGAAGCTGGCGGTCGACGAGACCACCGGCATCCCCGACCTGACGCAACTGCCGGGCGTGGAGGAGATCCTGTCCACCGAGGAGCACAACCTCACGGCGATCTACTACGACACCGAGGATCTACGCCTGACCCGCGCGAAGATCACGATGCGCCGCCGCACCGGGGGCGACGATGACGGCTGGCACCTCAAGCTCCCGTCGGGTGCAAACCGCACCGAGATGCGTGCGGAACTGGACAGCCCCTCCGAGATCCCGGCCGAGCTGACGAACAACGTGCGCGCGATCGTGCGTACCGCGGAGCTCGCTCCCATCGCGCAGGTGGACAACCGCCGCGTGGTCACCTCCCTCGGCTCCGCCACCGGGGAGAAGGTCGCCGAGTTCTGCGACGACCACGTCACCGCGTGGTCGCTGCTGCCGGGTGGCGAACGCGCCACGTGGCGCGAGTGGGAAGTCGAGCTCAGCGACTTCACCGCCGGCACCGAGGCGGGTGCGGAGCTGATCCATCAGGCGACGAACTTCCTCATCTCCTCCGGCGCCCGCAAATCTTCCTCCCCGTCGAAGCTGTTCACCGCGCTGGGCGACTCGATCCACTCCGCGCCGCTGCCGCCGCACCTGCAGGAGACAGACCTGGACCCGGAGTCCCCGGAGGGCGCGGTTGTCGAAGCACTGCGCGGCCACCGCGACGCAATCGTGAACTGGGACCCGCGGGTACGCGCCAATGAGTGGGACTCCGTGCACCAGATGCGCGTGTCCACCCGCGAGATGCGCTCGCTGTTGGAAACGTTCGAGGGCATCCTCGAGGGCGACCAGCTGGGCCACCTCGAGTCCGAGCTGAAGGACATTGCTGCCACCCTGGGCGTGGCCCGCGACGCGGAGGTCGTGGAGGAGCGCTTCGTCGAGCTGCTCGAGTCCGACGAGACCGGTCTTGTCGACGCCGCCGCGGCCGAGCACATCCGCGGCGACATGCGCGCCGACTACGAGGCCGCCCACGCCGAGATCGTTGACATGCTCAACTCCGAGCGCTTCCTCACGCTTCTCGACGACATCGACGCCCTGCTGGCCGAGCCGCCGGTAAGCCCGGAGATCACCGCACCCGCCGAAGCGAAGAAGGGCGCGAAAGGCTCGAAGGGCTCGAAGGGCATCCTCTACGAACACCTCGCCGAGGGGTTCAAGAAGGTGGCCAAGCGCCACGCGAAGGTGCAGGAGCACTACCACGACACCGAGCTGCCGCTGCACGACCGCGAGGACTACGTCCACGACGTGCGCAAGGCCGCGAAGAAGTTGCGCTACGCCGCCGTCGCCGCCGAAGGCGCGGGTGTGAAGTCGGGTCGCCTGGCCAAGGCCTGCAAGACGCTCCAGTCCCTGCTGGGCGATTTCCAGGACGCCGTGACCTCGCGCGACCGCATCCAGCGCCTCGCCAACGAGGCCCGGGAACGAGGCGAGGACACCTTCGCCTACGGCATGCTGTACCAGCGCGAGCTCGCGCGCGGCGAGCAGGCGCTGGAGGGTTACGAGTCCGCGATCCGGGACGTGAAGAAGGCGTTTTCGAAGATCAAGGCGTAACTACTTTTCCCAGGAGGCCGGCTTGCCCCAGTTCGCGTCGGCCTCCTCGACGGCGTCGGCCTGCTTGTTGCGCTCTTTGGCGTTCTGGATAGCCGCTTCTGCCTCTTCACGAGTGGCGTAGGGGCCCATGCGCTCGTCCCAGGTGGCCTCCTTGCCCTGGGTGACCTCGCCGGTGGACGGGTTGTAGTAGAACTGCTCGTCAGCCATTTCTGCTCCTTATCTCTCTGTTGGGTAGAGCCCAGACTACCCGCCGCGGGCGTTGGTAGTCTGGGCCAAAACTACCTCTGAAAGTTAAGGGTGTATGTTCATGGCTGTGTGGTCCCCCGAATCCCCGTCCAGCGCAGAGCGCGCCGCGGCGCTGCATGAAAAGGTTACGGGCCGCGCCCCGGCAACGGTCGCCTCCGCGCCGGCGACGTGGGTGCTGATCGGGGAGAACGTCGACCACTTCGGCGGAGTCACCGTGGTCGGCTTGTCCCACCAGCGAGTCTCGGCGGCCGTGTCCCCGCGCCCCGACGACGTTTTGCGCGTGACGGTGCGCGCGGCCGGAGGCTTCTCGCTCTCCGAGGAGACCGCGCTCGCCTCGCTTGTCGACGCCCCCCTTCCCGCGCCCACCGCCCCCCTCGAGAACCGGGCGCTGCGGCGCGTTGCAGGGTTGGTACAGACCTTGACTTCCCGGCAAGTCTTACCCCGGGACACCGCGGGACTGGATATCACAATCGCCTCCGACATCACGGCCGGTGGCGGCCTCGGCGCCCTCTACGCCGGTGACACCGCGCTGGCCTTGGCGCTGGCGGACCTCGCCGGCGCCGACGAGCTCGACGAAGCACCCACCCGGGCCCGTCTCGCCGAGATCTGCTCCGCGGCCGCCAGCTCACATTCGTCCCTGTCCATCCTCCGCGCGCGCCACACCGCCGCGCTGCGCGGCCAGGGCGACTCCGTCTGCGTGATCGACTACGCGGACGGCTCCGTCACCCACGCCCCCCACCCGGGCAAGCTCGGCGTGCGCATTTTCTCCGTCGCCCGCTCCCTCGGCGCCCCGCACGGTGACCAGGCCGAGCGCATCACCGCCCGGCGCACCTTTATCGATGACGCCTGCACGAACTTCGGCGTGGCCTCCCTGCGCCAGTTGCCGAACGCCGTTGAGCGCGTCGTCGAGTGGGTCGAGGCACGCCGCGAGGTGTCCGGCCCAGACACCGCCCCCGATCCGGAGAAGGCCCGCGAGTGGGTGCGCTACTGCGAAACGGAGACGCTGCGCTCCCTCGCCGCGGCGAAGGCGCTGCGCTCGCGACGCAGCGACGAACTGTTCACCCTGCTCAACTCCCCGTCCGAGGCCCACGACATTGAGACCCCGGACGACCTGGTCGCGCTCGCGCTGGAGCGCGGCGCCGTTTCGGCCCGACCCGCCGCGGCCGGCATGTCCCAGGCTGTCATTGCGTTCGTGCCGTTGCGCGGCGCTGACGCGTTCTTAGAGGCGATGGGGGCGGACTTTGAGGTCGTGGAGGTCAGCCCGGGCGTTGTCGCGGGCGTCGATAAGCTTTAGTCCGCCGGCCAGGCGAAGGCAACCTCGCGTTCCTCGACGCTCGCGCGGATGAGGCTCACGCTCGTTTCGCCGCCCTCCTCCGGGCGGCCGAGGCACGGCGCGAGCACCGGGGGGTTGATGACGAATATGCGCGACTCGTCCTGCTGTTCCTGCGTCTTAAGCACAACGGCCTCGAAGTTGTGCCCGAGCCACGGCCTGAGCACCGTCGCCTCGGTGAGGTTCAGGCACGCGCGGTCGACCGTGTTGGCCAGCTGAGAGGTGCGCCCCATCGTCTTGACAACCTGGTTCGCCCCCTCCTTCACCCACGCGGGAGGCTCGGTGCCGGCGCAGATGGCGAGACAGACCTCGGTGGCGTAGCGGTCGATCAGCCTCCGCAGAGGCGCGGTGACGTGAGAGTAATACCCGCCGATGCCGGCATGGACCTCCGGTTCCTTCTCCTCCAGGTTGATGTACCCGGAGCCGCGCAGGAGCTTCTGCGCCTCGCGCATCACCGCCATTCCGCGCGGGGTGTCCGCATCCACGCGAGCGAGGAACTCGCCGACCGGCTCGTCGCCGATCGCGTAGCCCAGGTTGCGCACCTCGGTGCGGAACTCCTCCTCCGCGCCCTCGTTCGCGGGGCTCAGGATGCGCAGGAAACCCTTGCCCGCGTCCACCATCATCTGCCCGGCAACCATGCCTGTGAGCAGGGAAATCTCGGAGTTGTAGTCCATCACGGGGTGGCGCGGCTCGATGACGAGCTCGAATCGCCCGCCCTCGGTCTCCACCACGCGCACGCTGGGCAGGCGCAGGTTCACGGCCTCGCGCCGCTGCGAGCTCGCCTGGCGCAGCTTGCCTACCTCGGGCAGCTCGCTTATCGACGCATGCACCTCGCCCCGGTCAACCCCCTCCTGCACCTCGTCGTAGTCGAGGCGCGCCCGGCTGCGCACCAGGGCCCTCTCCACGAACGCACCGCTCACCTCACCTTTCGCGTCGAGGTGGAACGTCCACATCACCGCGGGGCGATCGACGTCGGGCAGCAGCGACGCCGAGCCCTCGCTCAGCTCCGGCGGGTGGAGTCGGGCCGGCTCGTCCGGGAGGTAGATCGTCTGGCCGCGCTTGAGTGACTCGCGCCTGACCTGGTTGTCGTCACCCTCCACGAACGCGGCGACGTCCGCGATGGCGTAGAGAACTGTGTAACCGTCCCCGGCCTTCTCGATGTACACCGCCTGGTCCAGGTCCATGGAACCGGGCGGGTCGATGGTGACGAACGGGATGCTCCGGGCGTCGGTACGCTCGCGCGCGTGCTTGTCGGTGAGCGCGGACGCTTCCTCGTGCAGTTCAGCGCTGAAATCCGTGGGCACGTCGAGCTCCCGCGCGATGTCTCGGAAGTTCAGGGGCGCCGCATACAGTTTCATAGCCCGCCATTGTTGCAAAGTTCCGCCCGGCGCGCAGGGTGCGGGTGCGCTGTCTTCTTCTCCACTCCGCCTCAACTTTTCCGGGTAAACTGTCTGCCCTTCCGCCTCAACTTTCTGCAATTTCGGGGTGGAATGGTTTAGGCGGAACCGGAATCGGGCCCCGGCGCGTTCTCCGGCGCGTCCCCCGGCCGAGCCCTGCGCGCCTGGCGAGCGCGCTCGATATCCCGCAACACCTCGTCCATGTGCTTGATCAAATCCTCCGGATACACGCGGATGAACACGTAACCCAGGTTCGTCAGCGCACGCTCGCGATCGCGTTCCCGCAACAGCACCTCCGCTGTGCGCTCGGCGTACTTGGAGCGGCCGTCGATCTCCAGGATCAGGAAGTCGTCGAAAAGAAAGTCGGGCCGGAAACCGCCGATCGTCCTCTGAAACTCCCACCCGGTGACCGCGCGCTGGATCAGTTCGGCGCGCATGAGGCTCTCGTACGGCGACTCGGACAGGCATGTCGCGTGCGCCACGCACACCAAAACGGTCTTTTTGCCCACGAACCGCCCCATGCGATGGACCTCCTGCAGGATGTGGTCTCGCTGGTAGCCCCGCGCAAGCAGCCAATCTGCGGCGATAATCCCCTCCCTGAAGCCGTGGTAGCGGGCGATGTCGATGAATGTCCTCACGTCGGTTGTCGTGCGCACCCCGTGCAACATAACAAGCTCGTCATCGCGGAACGTCGCTTCACGGTAGCGAACGCCGGGCATGCGCTTGCTTGCCGACGGCGTGCCCCCGCTCGGCAGCGCCACCTCCACCACCCCGCCGTACCGGTGGAGGATCCACATGCCACGCAGTGCGGCCGCGGCCCGTGACACGACCGCGCCTTTGTACATGCCGAGCCCGATGGCTACCGCGCGTAGGGCGTACGCGCGCCACGGTGCCAGCTCGTCGTAAACCTGCTTCGGCAGAACCCGTGTCGGCGCCAGGTAGACGTATTTTCCATCAGCGAGGTCTCGGCGGACCTCTAGGTCGTTTTTGCTCAGGGCGCGGGTGTTGCGGATCAGTTCCAGCAGCTCGTAGAAGTTTTTCTCCCCCATGCGCTACACCCTTGCACGTATTTCTGGCGGTGTCTCGGCCCGCGCGTGTGCCTGTGGACAACTTTTCCCCTAAACTTCTCCACCCCGAACTTGCTGCGAGTTTAGGCGGAGGGCGCCACAGTTTACCCGGAAAAGTTTAGGGCGAGCATCCACAGGCGCGCACGAGCGCACAGGCGCTCACGCGCAAACACAGGGCGAATGAGCCGGCCTATGAGCCGGATTCTGTCCCCGGCTACTGCCGGGCGGCGATCATCCATCTGGACCTCCCATCGCTGGGGGCCTCGAGCAGCTACCTTCGGACTGGGCGGGCCGCCTCGTCGCGTCCGACAACCTCCGCTCGCTAAAGCGGGGGCTCTTGCCTTGCTCCCGGTGGGGTTTACCTGGCCACGCGCGTCACCGCGCATGCCGGTGCGCTCTTACCGCACCCTTTCACCCTTACCCGACGAGCGGGCGGTCTACTTTCTGTTGCACTTTCCCGCGGATCACTCCGGGTTGCCGTTAGCAACCACCGTGCCCTGTGGAGTCCGGACTTTCCTCGACCCCCGCCTTGCCGCTGACGCGGCGGTTCGGGACGCCGCGATCACCCGGCCGACTCATTCGCGAAAAGAACTATACTCTACCGGTGGTGCGCGACGTCGTTTACGCAGCGTACAACGCCAAAGTCGCCGTAAAACTCGACCACCGACACGCTCGCCAGGTCGAGGAAGATGTGCTTGAACGCCTCCGCACCCACCCCGAGCGCCTGCCTAATCACGGACTTCACCGGCGTCATGTGCGTGACCACCAGCACGGTCCCGCCCTCGTACTTCTCCTGCAGCGCCAGCCGCGCGCGGGTAACGCGGCGGTGCAGCGCGGCCAGCGACTCCCCGTTCGGCGGGGCCGCGCTTGTCGACGCCTGCCACGCGTCAAACTCTTCCCCAAACCGCTCCACGCACTCAGCGCGCGACAAGCCCTCAAAGTCGCCGTAGTCCATTTCGCGGAACCCCTCGGCGGTCTCGACCTCGGAGACGGTGATACCGAGGGCGGCGGCGCACGCCTCGGCGGTCTGGCGGGCCCGGGTTTGTGGGGAGGTGACGATGGCATCGATGGAACCCATCGCGGCGACGGCCTGGGCGGCGCGCTCTGCCTGTTCCACGCCGACGTCGGTAAGCGCGGGATCTGAGGAACCGGAGTAGAGCTTGGCGGCGGAGTGCTCCGTCTGGCCGTGGCGCAGCAGGACAAAACGGGTGCGGGGGGCGTCCGTGCCCGACCAGTGCGCGGGGCCGGCGACGACGTGCTGTTTCCCCGGACTCGGAGCAGCCCCGACGACCCCGGGCTTGGCACCTTTCGCGGCGGCGTCCATCGCCACGTTGGACAGCTCATCGGCCTTCTTGTTCTTGGCGCGCGGAACCCAGTTGTACGACACGGAGCTGAAGCCGGCGGCCAGGCCGCGGGCGACTAGCGCGAGCTCCTTCATGTCGGGGTGCTTGATCTTCCAGCGCCCGGACATCTGCTCGACGACGAGCTCGGAGTCCATGTAGACCTCCACGGAGGTTGCGCCGAGGTCGCGGGCGGCTTCGAGGCCGCGCAGCAGGCCGTGGTACTCGGCGACGTTGTTGGAGGACTTCTGGCCCACCACGTAAGCAACCTCGGCGAGGGTCTCGCCGTCGGGCCCGTAAACAACGGAACCGGAGCCGGCCACGCCAGGGTTACCCCGCGAACCGCCGTCGGTGTAGACCTTTACCTGCATCGCCTACTCCCCCGGGGCCACGCGAACGAGCAGCGCGCCGCAGTTCGGGCAGGTGGGCAGCTCGTCGGCGTCAGCGGAAAGGACGTGGGAGCGCTCGGCCTGCGGCAGGGTGATGAAGCAGGAGTTGCAGGTGCGGCCGTTGAATGCGGCGGCACCGATGTCGTCGTAAAGCGAGAGGACGTCGGCGGGCAGCTTCGCGCGCAGCGCGTCCGTGTCAACCAGGACGGGTCCGGGCGCGGCGTCGGCGGCGCGGCGGGCAAGCTCGACCTTGCGGTCAATCTCGTCGAGACGCGCACCGTGGATATCGCGGTTGTTGCGCAGCGCCTTGACCTCGCCGTGAGCCTCCTTGAGCTCGTAGTAGAGGTCGGCCAGGCGCGACTTCGCGGCGTAGCGGTCGTGCTCCAGGTCCTTCCGGCGCTCCGGGTCGGTCTCGGCGGTGAGCTGGCGCTTGTCGTCCAGGTCACGCTTTTTCAGCTTGCGCTCGTCCTCCTGGATACGCAGGATATCCAGCTCGAGGTCGTCGACGGCCATCTGCGCCGCCGCGGCGGCGGATGCGAGGCGCTCACGCTGGGCCAGCAGATCAGCGAGTTCCTTCTCCTCCGGGCTCTGGCGCGTCGGGTGCGCCTGCGCTCGGTCGGCGTTTGCAAGCTCGAGCAGGACCTGCTGCAGGTCGGGCGAGAGGTTCACGGCGGTGCTCCTTTTAAGTTCGCGGGTGGGCGGAGACGGTCCAGGGGTCCGTGCGGATGCCGATGATCTCGGTCTCCACGTCCAAAGCCCCAACGATACCTTCCGCCTGCCTGGTCCACGGAAACTCCGAGGCCCAGTGCGCTGTGTCGATCACGGCTGGCCCGCCCGCGCGCAGGTGCTCGTCGACGGGGTGGTGGCGCAGGTCCGAGGTGACGTAGACGTCGACGCCGAGCTTGGCGACGTCCGCCAGGAACCCGTCGCCGGAGCCCGAGGACACCGCCACCTTCTGCACCATCTGCTCGGGGTCACCGGCGGCGCGGACTCCCCACGCGGTCTCCGGAAGGGCGTCGGCAACCTGTTGCGTGAACTCGCGCAGAGTCATGGGCGCGGGTAACGTGCCGACGCGCCCGAGCCCGGTCGCTTCCTCCGGCGCGGTGTCGTCCTCGAGCACGACGATGTCGAAGGCGGGTTCTTCGTAGGGGTGGGCGGAGCGCAGGGCGTCGATAAGCTTTGTGCGCAGGCGGGAGGGGGCGACGAACTCGACCCGGATCTCGGGCGCGACGGTGTGCTCGCCGACAGTGCCGTCGGCGGGATCCGCGCCTTCCCGGGGAGTGAAGCCGCCGCTGCCCTCCCAGCGGAAGGAGCAGCGCTCGTAGTCGCCGATCGCCCCTGCACCGGCGCGGAAGAGAGAGTCCATGACGCGGTCCGTGTCGGCGGGCGGGATGTAGACGCCCCACTTGTCGGTCGCCCTGCGGCGCGTGGGTCGGATTGGGCGGCCCGGCGAGATGCCCACGAGCTCGGCGAGCAGGTCCGACACCCCGGGGCGCGCCGAATCCGCGTTCGTGTGCGCCGCGAACAGTGCCACCCCGCCGCGCAGCAGGGTGTGGATGACCTTGCCCTTCGGGGTGTCGGCTGCCACCGAAGAAACCCCGCGCAGCAGCAGCGGGTGGTGCACCACAAGCATCTGCGCCCCCAGCTCCACCGCGCGCTCGGCGACGTCCTGGGTGCAGTCCAGCGCGAAGGCGACCTTGCGCACCTCGTCGGCAGGGTCGCCGCAGATCAGGCCCACCTGGTCCCAGTCCTCGGCAAGCTCGGGCGGGTAGGCGGACTCGAGAGCCGCCACGACATCAGCCACGGTTGTTTCAGTCATGCGTCCAGACTACAAAGCTGCCATGCTGGTGGGCATGCGCACCACTTTGTTGCTCGACGTCGACGGCACCCTCATCGACTCCTACCCCGGTATCCGCGAGGGGTTCCTCCGCGGGCTCGACGCGGCGGGTTGGGAGCACCCGGGTGAGGACTTCATCCGGCGCATCCCGGGGCCACCGATGACGGAGACGATGGCGTCGCTGGGCATGGACGCCGAAGAGAACCGGCGCGCGATGAACGCCTACAGCGAGTACATGGCCGGCGACGGGTGGCAGAACTTCACCGTGTTCGACGGGATGGCCCAGCTGGTCGCCGAGTGGAAGGCGGAGGGCTACGAGGTGGTCACGGCGACGTCGAAAGGCGAGGGTTTGGCGCGGATGGCGCTCGAGCGCGCCGGGATCCTCGACAACATCGATTTCCTCGGTGCCGCGCAGGAGGACGGGCCCCGTAAAAGGAAGGTCGACGTGATCCGGCACGTGCTGGACAACGTGCAGCCCGAGAGACCGCTGATGATCGGCGACCGGCACCACGATTTCGAGGGCGCAGCTTTTTTCGGAATCCCTTCAGTCGCCGTCACGTGGGGCTACGCTGACCCGAGAGAGTACGACCTAGCTACCTGTACCGCGACCACGGCCGACGAGCTGAAGGGAATAGTTCATGACTTCTGACACGCTGCACATCGACTTCGTCTGCACCGGCAACATCTGCCGCTCCCCGATGGCGGAGGTGATCGTCCGCGACAAGCTGGAGGATGCGGGACTGGGCAACCAGGTGCGCGTCAGCTCGTCGGGCATCGGCGGCTGGCACGTGGGCAACCCCGCCGACGAGCGTGCACTGCAGGAGCTCACAGACTACGGCTACGACGGCTCCCGCCACCGCGCCCAACAGTTCGGAGCGAGCCAGCAAGACGCGGACCTCATCGTCGCGCTCGACCCACGCCACGTCTCCGAGCTCGTCGCGCGCGGCGTGCCGGAGGCCAAGATCCGCCTGATCCGCTCCTTCGACCCGGACTCCCCGGAGGGCGCGGGCATCGACGACCCCTACTACGGCGGCGCGGAGGGTTTCACCACCACCCGCGAGCAGATCGAGGCGAGCGCGGACGGCATTATCTCCTGGGTGCGCGCGCAGCTAAACTAAAGTTCTATGCGGAAGACCTTCCTCTCTCCCGGGTGGGTGATCGCGGCGATCTTGATCGCCCTGTTCTCCTACTTCGCGTTCACGTTCCTCGCACCGTGGCAGCTGGGGAAGAACGAGCGCTTGGTGGAGCGCAACGAGCACATTGTGGAGGCTTTCGAGCACGACCCGGTGCCCTACTCCTCCGTCGCCCCGGGTGGCGCCGTCCCTCCGGAGGACGAGTGGACCCGGGTGACCATGACCGGCCACTACCTGCCCGAGGACGAGGTGCTTCTGCGCCTGCGCCCCGTGGACAAGACCCCGGCGTTCCAAGTCCTCACCCCGTTCGCCGTCGACGGCGGCCCGACGTTCCTGGTCAACCGCGGCTGGGTCCCCGCCGCCGACGGCGGCACCACCGTCCCCGACTTCGCCCCCGCGCCGACCAACCAGGTCACCATCACCGGCATGCTGCGTCTCGACGAAGGCCCCCACCCCTCCGCGCCCGTCACCGACCAGGGCCACGCAATGATCTACAGCATCAGCACCGACCAGGCCTCCGAGATCACCGGGGCGGACCTGGCGCCGTCATATTTGCAGCTGGCCGCCGGTGAACCCGGCGTGCTCGAGGCGATCCCGCTGCCGATGCTGGAAACCGGCAACCACCTCTCCTACGGCCTGCAGTGGATCGCGTTCGGCATCATGGCCCCGGCCGGGTTGATCTACTTCCTGTGGGCTGAGGTGCGCGAGCGGCGGCGCTTCCGTCAGGAGCAGGAAGAGCTGCTTGCCGACGCCCCCACGTCCGCGCCCCCCGAGCCCGCCACGGCCTCCCCATCGGCTCCCGCGCGCGGGCGCTACGGCCGCACCAAGCGCAACCCCTGGGCTTCGGCTTACGATAGGGAGCAAGAACGCTAGCGTAAGGGGATCGCTGTGAGCACCTATTTGACCGAATCCGACGAGTCGTTGCTGAACGCCAGCCTGACCGCGCTGGAGAGCGCGGGCGTCTGCTTGGTCGGTGACGTGGAGCTCGACGATGTCGAGGACGCGATTGTGGACGATATCGCCGCCTTCCGCGCCCGGCCTCTGACCACGCTCGCCGCACTCCGCGACCCTGAAGAGGCGCCCCTCTTCACCCGGGTCTGGTGCGACGCGTGTGTCGAGCCCCGCTCCACGCTGGAATCCCTCGAGGAGTGCGCCGCGGAGCTGTGCGCAATCGCCGGGACCGAGCTGCGCGAGTTCACCGTGTTCCCCGATCCGGATTCAGACACGACCGGCTCGGTGCGCCTACGCGTCGGCGAGTGGGACGTCGCAGACATGGGCTACGACCTCAGCACCGAGGGTGCCGAGCTGGACTTCCTCTCCGCGACGGTGCCCGCAGGTATCACGGCGGTGACTTTCGAGCACGACGAGCTCGACGCGCACTCCGTGACGCTGTTTCTCTCGTCGGGCGACGCCGCTGTGGAGCTCGTCGACGCGCTTGAGGCCGAGCTTTCGTAGCGATGCGTCACGCGCAGAAGACCTCAGCGCATTTGCACCCGAAATAACGGGGCGAAATCTCGCTGAGGTCTTCACTTTTCCAAAACTTGTGCGCCATGAGGGGCTCGAACCCCCGACCTACTGGGTGTAAACCAGTTGCTCTTCCAGCTGAGCTAACGGCGCGTGCCCACACACATTAGCACGAGCGCGATGACGCGACCAAAACTACTTTTTCGCACTCGTGCCGCTGAGGCAGGCGCCCTGCCACCCGCCGAAACGGTCGGACTTTGTCTGCACAAGGCCAGCGAGCTGCGCGGATTCCGCGATGTCGGCGGGCTGCACACCGCCGGGGGTGCGCGGCGCCGGGGTCATCAGCCATATGCGGCCACCCTCGCTGAGGTTTCGCGCGGCGTCGACAAGCGAATCGACGAGGTCACCGTCGTCGGAACGGAACCAGAGCAGGACGACGTCGCACAGCTCGTCGGTGTCCTCGTCGAGAAGCGGCTGCCCAATGGCGTCCTCGATGTCCTCTGAAATCGTCGTGTCCGCGTCCTCGTCCCAGCCGATCTCCTGGACAATGACGTCGCCGCCGATTCCGAGCCGTTCCGCGTAGTTGACAGCACCCGGGGCGCTCACCGTGCGAGTCCTCCTCTGTAGTCGTACACATACCTATTGATACCTGCAGAGTACCCGGTAGCGTGGCCCCTCGCGGTGTCCGCGCCGAAAAATCGCGGGTACTGTGGGTGTGGATTTGATATCAAAAATAACCAGGAGGTTTGACGTGGCTGACAACCCGAATCCAGTGGACCCGTACGGCGACGAGTCGAACAACTCGAACATCGAGCTCATCCGCGAGGGTGTCGCGTCGTACCTGCACGACCACGACCCGGAGGAGACCCGCGAGTGGATGGACTCCTTCGACGGGTTGCTCGAGTCTTCCTCCCCGGAGCGCGCCCGCTATCTGATGCTTCGCCTCCTGGAGCGCGCGTCGCTTAAGCGCGTGCCACTGCCCGCGCTCTCCTCGACCGACTTCGTCAACACCATCCCCACCGACCTCGAGCCGGAGTTCCCGGGTGATGAGGACGTTGAGAAGCGCTACCGCCGCTGGATGCGCTGGAACGCGGCGATCATGGTGCACCGCGCCCAGCGCCCGGGCGTCAAGGTGGGTGGCCATATCTCCACCTACGCCTCCGCTGCCGCGCTGTACGAGGTCGGGTTCAACCACTTCTTCCACGGCAAGGACGCCGAGAACGGCGGCGACCAGATCTTCGTGCAGGGCCACGCCTCCCCCGGCATCTACGCCCGTGCCTTTTTGGAGGGCCGCCTGAGCGAGGACGACCTCGACGGCTTCCGCCAGGAGCACTCCCGCCCGCAGGGCGGCCTGCCCGCCTACCCGCACCCGCACGGTATGCCGGAGTTCTGGGAGTTTCCGACCGTGTCCATGGGCTTGGGCCCGATGAACGCGATCTACCAGGCGCGATTCAACAAGTACCTGAAGGACCGCGGCATCAAGGACACCGCGGACCAGCACGTCTGGGCGTTCCTGGGCGATGGCGAGATGGACGAGCCCGAGTCCCGCGGCCTGATCCAGATGGCCACGCTGTACGGCCTGGACAACCTGACGTTTGTGATCAACTGCAACCTGCAGCGTCTCGACGGCCCCGTGCGCGGCAACGGGCAGATCATCCAGGAGCTGGAGGCCTTCTTCATCGGCGCCGGCTGGAACGTGATCAAGATCGCGTGGGGCCGCGAGTGGGACGAGCTGCTGGAGAAGGATGAGGACGGCGCCCTGGTCAACCTCATGAACTCAACCCGCGACGGTGACTTCCAGACGTTCAAGGCGAACGACGGCGCGTACGTGCGCGAGCACTTCTTCGGCCGCGACCCGCGCACCGCGAAGCTGGTCGAAGATATGACGGACGAGGAGATCTGGGCCCTGCGCCGCGGCGGCCACGACTACCGCAAGGTCTACGCAGCCTATAAGCGCGCGCTGGAGACCAAGGGTAAGCCGACCGTCATCCTCGCGCACACCGTGAAGGGCTACGGCCTGGGCCACAACTTTGAGGGCCGCAACGCGACGCACCAGATGAAGAACCTGACGCTGGATGACCTGAAGCTGTTCCGCGACACCCAGCAGATCCCGATCTCCGACGAGGATCTGGAAAAGGATCCGTACCTGCCGCCCTACTACCACCCGGGCGAGGACGCTGAGGAGATCAAGTACCTGAAGAAGCGTCGCGAGGAGCTCGGCGGGTACCTGCCGGAGCGCCGCACCACGTTCACCCCGCTTGTACTGCCGGATTTTGAGAAGACGTTCAAGGCCAGCTTCAAGGACTCGGGTAAGCAGCAGGTGGCCACCACGATGGCGTTGGTGCGCACGTTCAAGGCGCTGACCCGCGACGAGGAGATTGGCAAGCGACTCGTCCCGATCATCCCGGACGAGGCCCGCACCTTCGGCCTCGACTCCTGGTTCCCGACGTTGAAGATCTACAACCCGGTGGGACAGAACTACACCCCGGTGGACCACGACCTGCAGCTGTCCTACCGGGAAGCCGTCGATGGCCAGATCCTGCACGAGGGCATCAACGAGGACGGTTCCTCCGCGTCCTTCATCGCCGCCGGTACCTCGTACGCGACGCACGGCGAGCCGATGATCCC